>CALLKD010000001.1 GCA_938008595.1 uncultured bacterium
GCTCCTAACGTGACACACGTTCACCACGGAGAAGGTTCAACGACTGTAAGGCGAGGCACGAAAGTGCAAGATACAGTCTAGCCCCACAGGAAACTGTGCTCACACGTTATTAAGGTGTTTGTCGTACATACCACGTCTCTCGACGAGGACAGACATCCTAGGGCGAGTGAGGGGGAGAAACATCTCTCCGGTATTAGCGAAAAGCGTGCTTGATTGCATGACCTTCAGTACTGGTCCTGACCCTGAAAGGGAGGCCTAACGATCCTTTTGCCCCATTATTGTTCAAAGTACGAAGCAAGAGGTGTCAGAAAAGTTACCACAGGGATTAACATTATTCGTACAAACGTCCCAAGGTCAATATCCGATTGACCTTAGTCTCACGAGGCACGCGCACCAACGTGTGTGTGTGTGTGTCTTGGTTCACCCGGTACAGTCTCGGTACACTGTATTATCAAAAACGGAGTGATTTGGAGGCGACATACCTGGATGCTGGAAAGCCCTTAGAGCCCTACCCGCCAACGCAGAGCAAGGTAACACCCTCTGTGATAGTTCACACATATTCGGAGTGAACGGGAGAAAGCGGTAGAGGATTGGGTAATCAGCAGCTGACCTGGGTACGCATCTGCACATTCATTGTGTGGATGTACTGGGCGGTTCAACGCACGCTTAGGTATGGGTGACGCACACAGCGTTGCTTAAGGTACGTGCTACCCCCACCCGAGAGGGTGACGTCAGCTAGCATACGCATCTTTGTGTGTTTGTGAACTGATGTGCGCAGTGACGAGGAGAGGAAATGCTCCATCGTAGCGTGGTATAAGGGAACTGGCTTGTGGCCGCCAAGAGATCTGATCGACGCTGCTTTTTGATCCTTCGAGCACTACATCATTCGTGAAAAGCAGCCGATGTCGAATTACTCAACGACGGCAAAGTCTACTTACAGTAGATGCGGACCTTACGTGTGTGAATTGTTCACCCGCGAAGAGCCGCCTTGTTTGCCGATGAGGGATCAAGAGGGCAGGGGAAACCCGATCGAGAGCCCTAGTCCGCTCTCACAGACCGCATTGTCGAGATGTTGTTTGTGAGACGTCAGTATGTCCTAAATTGACAACGGAAGATCCGGGACATGTTGATGAGGGCAACACACCTGGTTGCGGGAATCCTGAAATCGTCGCTCATTCGTGAGTCCGATGCAACTTCATCACTACCATCTTTGCCCCGTCATTGGGGAGCCACCACGGCTGCGTCAAAACCCATCAGTAGCGCCAAAGAGAACTCGGTTAATGGCCGAACCCAATGGTAATCAACGTGATGAAGGAGGTGATCCGCAGGCGAGCAGAGAGATGGGTTGAGTCTCTGCCGTTTCAACGACTGCAAAGGTGTGGGTGGAGCATTGAAGTTCTCATCCAGAACGAGAGAGAGAGTTGTGTGTTCTGCTTAAGGTACAGTCTACTCCCGCTGGCAGACGGTG
>CALLKD010000002.1 GCA_938008595.1 uncultured bacterium
CGGCAAGTGCAAGCTCCTGCAGCGTGTGCTCTTCGCGGTTGAAGTTCGAGATGACCGACACCACATACGGCGCCTCTTCATCGTCGACAGTAACAAGCATTGCACGATACGTTTCGATTCCCGCTTCCTGAATGGCTCGCCATCTGCGCTCACCATCCAGAAGTTCATACTTGTGCGGGCCGCCATCACGTATTCTTCGTATAATGCCTGGCTGCATTTGCCCAACTGTCTTGAGCGACTCGATAAGTGCTGCCTGGTGGTCAGCCCTAAACAGAGTTCTTGGCTGGCCAGGTAGCGGCCGAATGTCGCTTGGCGAAACCTCGACATACACCGCCTTGCTCATTGCGAGAGATACACGCGCAAATATTGCTTCTCCAGAAGCCGCAATTACTTGCGCTTCGGTTCTTGTATCCTTCGGAACAGCGTCCATGCAGTCCTGCGAGCAAAAATATGTTGTTCTGCCGGTCAGACTGATGCGGCTAAACCGTGCAGGCAAGTCGCGATGTGGACATTGCGGGTTGGAACAAGGCTCGAGCGGTTTATCACAGAATTTCTGTACGACGTCCGGAACAACCAGTCGCTTCGCTGCCTTCCCGCGCACATACTGGGCGTACGCGCGCTCGGCATCCGAGCGGGGAAGCCTGGCATCAAGGTACGCGAGCTCGAAGAGACGGCGGGGAACAATTTTTCTTGCTACCGCAGCACTCTCCACACGGTCTAGTTTCTTAACTTCCAACATAACACCTCCCAAAATGTACTGAACTAGATGAAATCTACTACGTCGCCTATCCACACGCAAATAATGGGTTACAATGGACTCATATGAAGGAACTATCCAAAACAACCGTTTCTGTTCTTATCTTTACACTTCTACTTGGGATTGGAGGAGGATATGTACTTGGCAGTAACAGGGTAATGGAAACAGGTGAAAAGGAGATGTCGCATGAGAGCATGACCCACTCAATGCACGACATGGTATCTGATGTTGGCGCTAAATCTGGTAACGACTTTGATAAGGCATTTCTATCCAATATGATTATCCACCACCAAGGTGCCGTACTAATGGCAGAAGATGCTCGTACGAATGCAAAGCATCAGGAGATACGTGATCTTGCAGAGAAAATCATAACTGCACAAAACAAGGAAATACTTGAAATGCAGACGTGGGAGAAGGATTGGTACGGTAAGTAAGTTATTGAATATTCAATAGACTGCAGTACTGTACCTACTATAATAGACAGACCACTTCCACGAAGGGAGTACGATAAGCACTCGTTAGAGCTTTCAGGAGCCTGTGCATTTTGCGCTTCTTCTCAGAAGCTTGTCATTAAAGAATACACACACTGGACCTGGGTCTTTGCTGCTTTTCCATACAGAAAGTTCCATACACTGCTTGTGCCAAAGAGACACATAACACGACTGACTGAGCTTCACCCTGAGGAGCTAGATGAAATGCAAAAGATACTGGGTGCGGTAGAGGCACAGTACCTTGCTTCAAACTTGGTTCATACTACTTCACCATACGGTGACCAGCTTTTGTATTCCTGGCGTTCACGCTTTGATGACAGTATTAAAGAATCAGTAGCGCACCTTCATCTACATATATATCCTAGATTTGAAACGGGGAATGATATCAGCGTGGACGATGATGCGGCTGATTTTGATATGGGAGATTTATTTAAAGTTTAAACAGTCTGCCCGTAACCAAGCGTCAATTAACCCACGAGATGTTCATACGTGGTAATGGGTGTACTATATCTGCCAGAGAGACTGTTGGGAGAAAACCGATGGAAAATGATGTGATACTTCAGGAGCAGACTGCTGTAGAGCGCGCTGTTTCCGAAATCTTCAACCTTTTCACAAAAGTTCACTGTCCTATCATTGGCCTTGCACAGAAGCCGTACTGGGAAATGGGCTCGAGTGAAAGCCTTGCCTTCGTGGCAAATGGTGCCCTGCACCTCAACTACGACCTCGTGGTACAGGCTCCTGCACTTCGCAAGAAGGACATGGAGACGGTATGGATACGGGAGGTTGATAGCAAAGGACAGCCAGTCAACGAAGTCCTGATCGGCCCGCTTACGTATGGGCAGGTGCGGATGAGTCTGTTTCCGGATAAGTTTGCAAAACTCCGAGAGCAGCTCCAGGCAATGGGGCATCTTGCAGACTTCACTGATGCAGAAATACGAAGTGCAATTGCAGATGCAATCGCAACGCATTTTGTGGATTCAGAAATTGGCAGGCACCCCTCAAGTTGGCTGCATGACACAGATTCGCTCTGTGCCTCAATCATCAGAAGGGGGATTGTGTCGCATTTCGTGTGTGCTGCTATCTCCTCGAAGGAGCGCATATCTTCGGGCGTCTGGACGAGGTTCGAGAATGACCCTGACGTAACCGGACAAAACGACACGCCCGCCAAACGTTGGTTGCGTCGGGCAGGACATGCGCTGGTAGAGCCAGTCATTACCACGCATGGGTTACAGGGCATTCAGTCCCTTATAAAAAGTAACCTCGTGGGTGGGGGAAAGGAGATTGCAAAACTTCCCTCATACATCGACGGTGTGCTTGCGCGCCTTGATGAGACAAGTCCCTATTGATACTGTGGCCGCCTTCGGGTGGCCACCTTTATTTTGTATATAAAGAAAACCACCCTGGCACAAAGCTGGGGTGGTTAGACCTGTGCAGGTTGCATGAGACCTGAACTGGCCAAACATACTTCACGATTTTTTCATCCTACTGATTAGCCAGTAGTTTAAGCCAAAGGAAAGACAAAAGATGATTATATCTATCCAATCTAGCTTGGAAGTCTGATCGGGAATTAGCATGGTGCGGACAGAAGGCTTGAGAACCTCACTAGCAATTGCCAGCACGAAGCCAATTGAAGTCCCCATGAGCAATCTGTTTGGAAACGTTTCCGCTGTAAATCGGTGAGAAGCAAACCTGCCGAGGTAGTGAAAGACCGCGAATAATAACCCAAATGATGAGATGAAGCCGACATCACTTACGTGCCACCGAATCCATCCCGGACCAATCACCATGTACTGCAGCCACTCCCCAAAGGGATAGGTTAACGAAAGACATGCAAAACACCTGAAATACGTATTGTTGATATATATGGAAAGAACTACTGCCGGTGCAATCATTGAAACGGCTCCAATAGTTGAAAGCAGCACGAGAACCTCCGTTGCAAAGGGTAAAGAACAAAGGCACAATACTGAAATATTGTACTTGTGTCAATCTGACACCGAGTATGAATAGCGTTCGATTAGAGTAATCAACAGCAAGGTCTTATAATCAAGTTATGGAAGGTGGATGTCATTGTGGAGCCGTACGGTTTAAAACTAGCGCGGAACCCTATTGGGTTGGTGCGTGTTACTGCATAGACTGTCGCAAGATAAGCGGTTCACCGTATACCGTCTTTGCTGCCTATAACGAAGGAGAAGTGCAGATATTACAAGGGACACCAACATCCTATAGTTCATCACCGAAGGTCGTACGTTCTTTTTGTAAAGAGTGTGGATCACCATTTTCATACACATATACCGAATCTCCAGATACGTATTTCATTCCCGTTGGTGTTTTTGACGACGCATCTACGTTTAAGCTTCAAAAACATATTTGGGTATCCCAGAAACTTCCTTGGGTACACATCACGGACGACGTGCCGCAAGATCAATAGCTATTGCAAGGCAATGCAAAATAATTGTAATGAAACAAAGCAC
>CALLKD010000003.1 GCA_938008595.1 uncultured bacterium
CTTCCGATCTGTGGCAACTTGGTACTTGAACATCCTGTCCCTCTCACTGTCAGAAATACTTCCACCATTAGCCCCAAAATAATTTGGACCTGGAGCATACGTGTATGAAATATTCTGTGGTGACGTAGTAGCCACAAGTGTGCCACTACCATTTCTCACCTCAACTCCATGTACTAATACTGAGACAGCGAGCTTCGATTGATTCTCAAAGGTTGGCTCAATTTGAGGAGCGATTACATCAGCACGAACGACAAACGGGAACGAAATACTAATAAGTGCACATACGATTGTTGATATGGTTTTCATACCACCAGTATGAAAAATCACATATCAAATACTCTTGAACTCAAGATGAAGTATTTCTGAAAAAGATATCGTGCTGTACCCCTACCGACCAATCAAAAGCGAGAACGTATTTAATACAAGAGCTGAGAATGGTGCAGAGAGGAAATAGCTAAACACAAACAAGAACAGTATGAGCGTAAGGAAACCGCCTTGCTGTATACGTTCTTCCAACTTTCTAAATGACATTGTGCTCTTAACAGGCACTATTGCTCGCAAAAAGGTGTATCCATCAAGTGGTGGGATTGGAATTAGGTTAAACATTCCAAGAAAGAGATTTACGAGCACCACCACTGACGCAAGGTCACCATATCCAACAGCACCCTGCCCATATGCTGCCCGAGCAATAAAGGCGAATAGTACTGCAAGGAGAATGTTTGTGGCAACTCCCGCAACAGCAACAAATGCCTCACCCCAGCGTTGGTTCTTTAGATTGTATGGATTGTATGGCACCGGTCGTGCATACCCAAAGAGAAACGGTGAGTGGGTAATAACAAGCAAACCCGGCAAGATAACTGAACCAAATGGGTCAATATGGCGTAGTGGATTTAGGGTGAGTCTGCCTTCAAGCTTGGCGGTAGGGTCACCTAGGGTATACGCGGCATATCCATGTGCTACCTCATGAATAATGATAGAAAAGACAAGAACAAGGATACTGAAGACCATGAGTAGAGTGTCTGGTTGCATAAAGGCGTACCATTATGGTAGCATGCGGGGACTATGGCTCGCATCTGCGCAATCACTGGAAAGACTACTCAAGTCGGCGGACGGTACTCAAACCGTACCCGTGCGACGCAATTTAACCCTACGGGCAAGGTTCGCCGCCAGGCAAACCTTCACAAGCGCCGTATTTTCGTACCTGAACTTGGAGAGACTGTTATGGTGGACATTTCAGTAAAGGGTCTTCGCCACATCAAGAAGAATGGTGCACTAGCAACCTTTAAGAAAGCAGGAATTATCTAAAGATTCCACCGTAAAAGCCCGTTCAGCACGAACGGGCTTTTACTTTACCCAAACCGTAGCGCCATCACTTATAAAATGCAGCGTTCCCCTGTCTATGGTCGAAACAATTGCGGCACCCTCCTTCTTTATGCGATCTAGCACCTCTTGATGCGGGTGTCCGTATGAATTCCCCTTCCCTGCAGAGATTGCCACATATTTAGGACGTACAGCCGCAAGCCACACATCATCCGTTGAGTGCTTTGATCCGTGGTGCCCAGCCTTGAGTACCGTACTCTCGAGTGTGGCATTCCCTCCACCTAGATTCACCAGATGATCTTCCACGGTTGAAGGCGCGTCCCCGGTCATCATAAATGAGGTAGTTCCATACACCACCCGCATAACTATTGATCCATCGTTCGTTTCGCCCTTTGACACATCCTTGTCTGGATACAAAACATCGGCATATGCACCACCCCCTAAATGAATACGCATACCGCGGCGTGCGATGAATGAGTGCACATTTGGCTCGTCCTGTACTGCTGACACCAGAGCCCGTGCTTGCGATGTCTCATTTGGTATTCCAGGACTCATGAAATATGAAACTGCAAAGCGTTCAAACACTGACGTAAGGCCAGTAATGTGGTCACTATCTGGGTGCGTTTCCACCACCAGATCAATTGAGCGCTTGAAAAATGGCAATTCCCGTCCAAGCTCGCGTAAAACTGAGTGGTCAGGACCTCCATCAATAAGCATCGTTATGCCCGTTGGACCTTGAAACAATATGGAGTCGCCCTGCCCCACAGAAAGCACATCAACTTCAAATCTGGGGCTCTTGGGGACCACATATGCATGCCATACCGCCACATTTACGACACCAAGCGCCATAAGGGCGCATAGTTTTGTATAAAAGATTATCTTTGTGGTATTCATGTGAAATTTGGCATTAGCGCTATACTGTATGCACTATTCGATAATGTAATTATATGACCTATACACCCCGCACCTTTGCGCTCACCGGACTAAAGAACCTTTCACAGAAGCAAGTTGATGTGCACATCGCGCTGTATGAAGCGTATGTAAAGCACACAAACCTCATTATGGAGACAATTGAACGACTCCGTACAGAGGACGCGTCTGCTAATCAGTACGTGATTAACGAACTTCGTCGCAGACTTGGCTTTGAGTTTGATGGTATGCGTATGCATGAGTACTATTTCGAGCAGCTTGAGGGACAGGCAGACCCTGCAGCAGACTCCCCACTAGCAGATGCAGCAAAGGAGCGATATGGAAGCGTTGCTGCCTTCACCGCACACATCCGTGAAGTTGCCGGTACCCGCGGTATTGGATGGGTGGTGGTGTACTTTGATCCTAAGGGCCGCACACTTCACACCGCATGGGTTGGCGATCATGAGCTTGGCCAACTCTCTGGCCTTCCAATACTCCTTGCTCTTGATCTCTGGGAGCACGCCTTCATGGTTGACTACGTTCCTGCTGATAAGAAGAACTACGTAGATGCCTTTTTCGAGAACCTTAACTGGAGCGTCGTTGAGCGTCGTTTCCTTGATGCCGTCACGTCATAGGTCACACACCGTGCTACACAAAGACAGTGGGGTCCGGTGACCTCGCTGTCTTTTTTGTATAGCGCCACACCCACACACCAAGTAGTACGTATGCAACAGTAACAAACCAAAATGAAAATAACGGAACAATAACATTCAGATCGGAAGAGCGTCGTGTAGGGAAAGAGTGTCTTC
>CALLKD010000004.1 GCA_938008595.1 uncultured bacterium
AAGGCCGTGTAGAAGATGCTAAACGAATTCAAGAAATGATGATGCAAACCTCTGCGCGTGGGGAGCTTGCGACTATTCTTGCACGGGATCCTAGGCTTGGAGTTCAAGGGGCGTTGGATTTATCGCAAAGCACTCGTGCGAAATATAGACCGAGAACGTCAGCGGATAATGAGTCAGAATATTTAGATGCTGTAGAAAGAGTGCGTAGTGGAAAACCGGCCGCTGGAGATGCAGAGAAGATTTCTGCATTTGAAATATTGCAGGCTCAGAAACATGGTAGTGGTCGTCGTGGTCGTAGTAGTTCTGGGGGTGGGGCAAATCTGCTTGTTCCATAACTTATGGCGACACCTTCTTCGACTCTCTTAGATGCTCTTGGCCAAAATCAGGATGATGACTTTTCTTATTTGAGTCCAGAGCTGCGTCGTCAGATGCGCTTGAGGTCTTTGTTTGATAGAAGCGCATCGTTGCTTTCTCCTTCAGATGAGTTGAGGTTTGCGAGTCAACCAAGCCTTGTAGATTCTGTTGTCAAATCTGCCCAACAACCTCCTCAAAAAACTGATTTAAAAACACGTCTCACACGCTCATTGTCGGAACCTTCTTCTGTATTTGAAAAAGCTGAACCTACTTTAATGGATCGCGCGCTTGATGCGGTATCGGGTTTTACCGCACAGCATCCCAACATAGCTCAGTCTTTAGATGAATGGTTTAGGCCAGAAGCAATTCCAGAAGATGCGACAGAATCGGAAGTTTTAAAGCACATTGTCAAAACTCCTGTGCTTCCTCCTGTGGTGACTAAGCCTCTTGGGAGAGGTTTATATTCTGCACTTAGCGGAGATTGGATGCTTCCAAACTCAGAGCAAGCTCATGAACAGATGCAGAAAGATTTCCCTAGATTGGCAGCGTTTGGAGAAGGCACAAAAGATTTTTTTGAAAATGGAGTGGGTGGCTTATTAACTCCTCAGAATATTGGGACAGCTTTGTCTACAGCTACACCAGCGGGACCCTTTGTAGTTGGAGCTCAAATCCCAGAGATGGTAGGTAGCACTATTGAAAGTGGGCAGAAGTTTGGCAAATCGCTTTCAGAAGGAGATGTAAAAGGGGCAACATCATCTGGGTTGGAAACCTTAACTGGTGGATTGATGACGTTATTGGGGACTGGGTATGCGGCAAAAGGATTAGCTGGGGCTAATGTCCGGCCTAAACCCACCGCCGAATCTTTTACTCCATCTGATGCAGGATCTCCTAGCACAGCTATTGGCATGCCAACTGGGATTGAGTTGGCTCAGAATAAATCCACTGGGGTTTTTGAGCGACCTGAAGTTCCACGTCCACAACCCAGTCCCACGTCTGGGCAGGGAGAAATCCTTGGCTCTGGGCTTGGTTCATTGCAAAAGTTTTTTGAAAAGACTGGCGATCAGTTGAAGCTAGAGAATGCAGAAAAGATTGCGAAGAAGTCTGGCAAAAAGATCTCTGAAGTTTTGTCAGAATCGGGTGAGCCGTTCAGTGCTGATCTGTACGCTGATGCCATGACAAGGCAGCGAGACATCGCACGAGAAGGTGCCAAGCCTTCTTTGAGACAACGTACTCAAGATTTCTTGAGAGAAGTTAAAGCGAACCTTGTGGATAATCTTTCACCCATTGAAGATGCTTTGGAATATTCAATGAAGAAAGGAAAAGACCAATTCACGGTTCTCCCACGCTATCGCTTCAAGAATCAAGTGGGGCGCGTGTTGCAGTCAGGAGCAATCGCGAAAGACTTTGCTCATCGCTATGGTTTATTTGATGTGATCAACGGCGCTAAAGATGGTGCTGAGTTGAGTCGTCTTGGGCAGTACATGATCGCACGTCATCATGTCGAAGTGGCAAAGCGTGGTGGCGATATTCCGGTAGGAAGAAACCTGCTTGATGATGTGAACATGCTCAACGCGTATGACGAGCAGAATCCGAAGTTCAAGCAATTATCAGATCAGGTCAGTCAGTATTCTCAGAAGCTGCTTGAATTGAAGCGCGATTCTGGATTGATCAGTGCAGACTCGTATGATCGCTTGAAAGAGATGTATCCGCATTATGTCCCGTTTGATCGCGTCTTTGCACCGGAAGAAACTCCTTCTGGTCGAGGCAGTTCTGAAGCCGCAGCATCTCTTTCCTCTACTACTGCGCAACGTAAACTGAAAGGTTCAGGTCGAGAGATTGATGATCCGTTTGTCTCTCTCCTCGCTCAGACTGGTAAAACAGTTCATGAGGCAGAGGTGAATAAGGCGGCAGGCACTATTGTGCATTCGATGACGTTTCCCGATAATCCATTGGGAGTTGTTCCGCTTCGAACGGCAGAGAGGGTGAAAGCACGGGTGAAGATTTTTCAAGATCTGGAGGCCACTGCTCCTATCCGAAACATCGCCAGTAAAATTATTTCTAAGTATGAGAAAGAAATTGGCAGGGTAGTGCAACGGTCTGACGGCAAGGAATTTCTTACAGGGCTTCGTCGAGAGATTGATCAGTTGGAAAGAAGCGGACTCGAACATGCTTTAAGTCAAGAGCCAAAAGAAGTTCCTGCTCCACTAACTTCTTCGATTGAAACCAAGGTCGCGGATTATACCCCAAAATTAAGCAAGCAATCGGCACATCTGGCAGGACGATTAAAAGAAGCGGAAGCGCTCTTGGAGTCCTTGAACACTGAAGGGTATAAGAAAGCGTTGCGTTTTCATGAAGAGCCGCTGGGCGGCCTCCCAAGGGGAAGATATAAATCCAAAGCATTAATCGAACAATTGATTCCAGAGACTCCACAGCCTGTGAGTGAAGTTTTATCTAAAATTTCTAAACAAGAAAAGGTTGTTGCTGATTTAAGAGAGAGACTTGCTCAGGCGCAAGCCGCGGAAGCTACACCCGAGAAAATCTCTTATGAGACAAACTTTGCGACCACTAAGGCACGTGGGCCACAATCCGCCAAAGCTTTTATCGAATCTTTTGTCCAGTTGCCGGACAAAGAAATAGCGGCATTGCAAAGTCGCATTACTCAAAAGAAATCAAAACTTGGGAAAATGGTTGGGGAACTAGCAGAGCTGAAAGGTGCTTATTCTGATTTGATGCAACAACGTGGGTCTCAGTTTGATGAAGCGAAATTGTTAGCTGATGCTAAGTCTAAGGGTAAGGCAACCATTAGTCATTATAATGATGGGATAAAAGAAATTTATCAGGTCGAGCCATGGGTCGAAGAAGCGGCAAAGCGGATGAACGCGGTGCAGTTGGGTCTTGCGGAGAGGATGATCAACTTAAGTTCGAAGCTGTCTAAGATGGGAATGACCGGATTGAATGTTCCGTTTGTTGGTTCGAACTATTTCAGAGATATTCCCACAGCATTTGTGAACGCCCCTTCGTGGAGAGCTTCAATTAAATCTCATCCATTGCTTTCCCCTATTACTACAGTGAAATCTTTCATGGATGTAATTGGGCATGGGGAATGGATGAAGGAAATGGACAGGCAAGGCGCGTCCTATTCTTTGATGGATCTGAGCAAAGAAGCTCTCCCTAAAAATATTAAAGATGTTCGTCGTCGTTCTGGTCTTCGGATTCTTTCTTATCCTCTCCATTCCCCACTTGCTACGCTTGAGCATTTTATTGGCAGCACTGAGAAAGTGACTCGTCAGAATATTTTTCGGGGTGAGTTTGAAAGGTGGAAGAAAGAAGGGATGAATGATGAAGATGCGAAATCAATGGCAGCCGAAGCGGCGCGCCGGACAACTGCGCCGTTTGAAAGACGTGGTAATTATGGGCGTGCTTTAAATGCTCTGATGCTTTTTGCAGGTGCGGATATTCAGGGATCACGAGCGACTGTTGGAGCTTTAAAAGACAGACCATTCTCTACTACTGCCAAATGGACGATGTCGATTGCTATCCCTACTATCATCACTACTCTGTACAATTTGTCCGATGAAAAACGGAAAGCGATTTATCAACGTATTGATCCATTTGAAAAAGAAAATTCTCAAATCTTAATCGGTCCTGATGCGGAGATAGATCCTTTAAAGAAGGTAGCAACTGGAATCTTGAAGCTTCCAATGACTCCAAATCTTGCCAAGAGCACGACCATTATCAGGCAGTTAATTGAACACTATTATGCTGACGCGCCTGCTCCAACTATTCGTCAAGCGATAGATGCTGCGCTTGGAGCTGTGAGTCCTTTAAGCACACAGGCAAATGAATTGCTGTCTAAGTTTACACCACAGCCTATCAAGCCGGAGCTAGAAACATATACCAATAAGAACTTTTTTACAAACAAACCCATTGTTCCCGATTCACTCAAAGATGCTCCTCCGGCTGAGCAGGCTTATCCGTGGACTTCCGGAACTGCTAAGCAGATCGGTGGTTTGCTAGGGACAAGCCCGTTGTATGTAGAACATATCATTCAAGGACATGGTGGTGGGGTCGGGATGCAGTTATTACACTTTGCAGATCAATTGCAGAATCTAGTTCGTCCCGCTGATAAGCAGATCACAGTAGGTGGCCAAAGTATTTTGGACAGTTTCAAACGTAGATTATTCCAAGCATCTGCTCGTTCTTTAGCGCCTGAAGAACAGAGAGAAGTGGATCAGATGAATAAGTACAATGCTCTTTCTAAAGGCGAAGATTTTGAATTGAAGAAGAGCATCCGAGATAAAGCCGCACGTCAAATTGAAGCTGCAACACAATCACCGGAAAACAAGCAGAAGCTAGAATCTGCTTTGATTTCCTATTTTGATAATCCTGCCGAGGCTGGGTCTTTAGAAGATCGGGAAATGAAAGAGACTCGCAAGCAATACAGCCGAGTCTTTGGGGCACCTGCTACAGGATACTTCCACACTTTAAAGCCTGATGCGAAAGCGAACTATTTGTTTTTTGAAAAGGCGTTTGAAAAGATCAAGGATCTTCCAGCAGAGTTAAGGCATGCCGAGCTTGAAAAGATTGCCGATCTTTACGGTGTTTCGGATTCTGTATTGAATCGGATGCTAGACTTGGATGACGAGATGGTGAAGGGTAAGATCTATCTAAACAAAATTAAACCGCCATCGATTGATGAGCGGATTGAAAAACAACAAAACAAAAAATAATCTGGAGAACACATTATGGCAATCACCATTACGAATCACCCTGAACTCACCAAAGCAAGCATTGGAAACCGTTACATGGTGTTTGCTGAATTCGCTTTAGATTCATCCTATCCGCTTTTGGGTTATGTTGTCCCACCGGCCCTTCTTGCACTGACCAGTATTGAGCGTGTTATGATGCCTTCATTTCAGTTTAGGTTGGCCCCTTACTTGCTTGAATGGAACTACAACCTAAACTCGATCCGTGTGTTTAATAACACTGGAACCGAGATTGTAGTGGGAACTAACCTCAGTGCTTTGAGTGACATCAAGGCAACCTTTATCGGAGTGTAAAATGGTTCAAGCAATGAAAGAGTTGGTAAAATCCAAGAAGTTTTGGATGACAATTATCGGGTCTGCTGTCTGTGCCGGACTTAAAAGTTCCGGCGCTTCTAGCGAAGTGGTAGCCTTGGTTGGTGGATTGTTTGGTTCAAATATTGTTGGCCAAGGCCTTGCTGATTTTGGAAAGAACAGATCGGCTCAATAGCCTGAACCGATCTGGAACATGTCCTTGAGTTGAGCGGGGAACAGCGGGTGCTTTGTGTTAAGTTCAATGCAAGGCACCCGTGTTGTTTTGTTCGGGATCTTTCTCAGCGCATCCTGTTTCACAAAGTAAGGTTGAGCGGCCATATAGTCGCACACGTTCTTTTCTGAGCTGATACCTGTCTTCACCCCTTGCTTGTGTTTGAACTGACTCCACATCACATAAAGTCCGCTAAGATAAAGAAAGACTGAGTCCTGCCTTAGATCGTAAACCATGAAATTGGTGACCGGTTCACCGAACACCCACATGGTATAGATATCTCCCCAAAATCTTCCTAGCACAGATTCGTTTAATACCCCGCGTACACTGGCGTCAAAGTAGTCCATGATCTGCTCTATGAACGTGGCAAGCTCTGCTGGATCATCGATCAAGAGATTGGCCATACTCACCATGATAGACGCGTGAAGCTTAGCCCTAAAGTCTCCTGTGATCTTTGTACTTAATCGGGTGACGGTGTGCTGCAGAGTTTCTAGGAATGTCTTGGAGTGCTCGGTGTATTTTTTAAGAATTTTGAAAGTGACGTTGGAGATCTCGTCTTGATGTTCATACAGCCAATTGAGAGCTTCTGCAGTAATAGGATTATTTTTTGCTTTATTGAGATAAATCAGAATGCATCTTGAAAACAGTGCTGGATCCTCCGGTCTTTCTTCTCCGATTAAGATGCAGGTGGAACGTAGCTTATTCTCTCGGCTGCCGAAGTCATTCTTCACTCCTTTGATGTCTCCCTGTCTGTTGTACATAGACCGAAGCATGGAATCTTTTTTATCCATGGAATTGCCGACCACATCATTGCGATATTCATCGAGGCGAAATGGCAGCGAAGAATAATAGCTGAAGCCTCGAGCCATGCCTACAGGAGTAGAAGACACGATGTTCTTAGTTGGAACCTGCATACCGAATCCAAACAAAGCGTAGAGCGCATCGGCTAGAGCACTTTTGCCAGACTCTCTTTCTCCATAGATCATTAAGATCGGAAAGGAGCTGTAAGACATTTTGAAAATCACATTTGAAAAGAGGGATGCGAGCGCTGCAGTAAAAGCTATCTTGCCTTGGAGGCCCCAAGCTTCCACAAATTTCCTCATCACTAGGTGGATGGAAATGGGTTTTTCTGAAAGAGTTGGCATGTTTGACAAATCAGACATGGGTTGTAGCCGAGTACCATGCGCCTGATCTTTGGACCAAAACGTTCCATCTTCTTCGGGCTTTAAAATTTCTCCATTATCTTGGATGATTAAATTTGAAAAAATCCATCGTCGATTTTCTTCATCTCTACCTACGAAATCTAGCATTTGAATTTGTTGGCCAGTGGTATCTAGAAATAACTCTTCCGCAATCAATGCGAAGTCCGCATCATTACCGAGCCAAAGATAATCTCCTTTGGATAAGCATTTGGATTTAAAATTTCTTAAGTTTGACATGTCGTCTGCAGACACCTCAAAAATTTGTGAGACGTCGCCGTACTTCGAATGAATCTCAATTTCCCTGTAGTAATCAGAATGTCTAATGATGGTGCTTTTCGGATAGATGATGAAGTTAGAAAGTTTGCGGGTCTTGCCAATCGCTTTGCCGGAGTTGGCGTAGTAGCAGTTTTGATACTTGAAAATGATGTTAGAATGAATGCCTCTGTCCATCTGTCTGTTGATCCAAGGCATGTGTTGCTTGGGTGCTTGCAGTTGGTACCTGTAGTTTTCTGGGGACATTGCTGAACGGAGCACGATGTCGAAATCATCTTTCGTGCGTCCATTCGCTACTGCTGAATCGATGTCGGCCTTGCCATCAATAGTCCATTCTTCCGGCAACGAAGCGATTAGTGTTGTCCTTCTGGCTTCCTCCATCTTGGCTTGTACACGTTGCAGATAATCTGTCTTTTCTGCTTTGCTTAGTGCGTTGAGACTTTCCTCATCGATAGATTCGAGAAGAGATTGGCGGATTTGTTTCATTCTCATCGCCATGATGTAGGAGTAGATGTGCTGAGCGTAGCGTCTTTGGAACTCTTGCTTGTAAGATTTTAAATCTGGATCGTCTTGAATCTCAGTATCAAAAAGAATGATGACCTTTTTGAAGGTGAGACCATGAACGATCTGCAGGTTGAGAAAAAAATTCTGCAACCTATCATGGTACATTCCAGTAAAAGCTGCGACCCCTCCTAGTCCAATTGCCGGCCACCCTAATTGCCACATGATCCCAGCTTTGAATTCAGATTCACAGACTACCAATACGCTGTCTTCTTTTTGAGTTGCCCAGTAAGAGGCTGCTGTGAATTCAGAGTAAGGGTAAACGCCAAGCTCAGGAAGGTTGCCGTATTTGTGGCTCTTGTAAAACGTAACGTCGTTGGTGGTGCTGAAGTATGGAATGATGGTCATACCATCAGTGGTCAGTTGCCAAGCTGGCGTTTTGTTTTTGTCTATCAGGCCACATGAAAAGCAGGCGCCAAGCCCGAACTCGTTTGCAAGCTCTAGGATAATCTTCTTGTTTTCTGGCAATGCAGATTTAAACCCAAGCAGTTTGATGGAATGTTCTGTAAACCCCCTTTTTTTTTGAAGCGATGCGAAGTGTTCATCGGTCAAAGTTAATTGTTGAAACAGACGATTGTAGATCGCGATATTTGGTTCAAACATCCTAAGCCCCCTCAGGCAAAACAAGACGTGCTTTCAAAATCTTCATGCTTAAGAGAATCAGTAAAAAGCTATCCCATGAGTGATGAAAAAAACACTCCACTTTCACCTGTTCTCGGTTGTGTCGCTGATGTTGTCTGATTAATTCTTCACAAAGTCCTCTGATCCAAGACCTTGGCTTATCTGCAAGCTTGTCCCATACGAGTTGATTCCCGCACAAATAGCCGGCAGGTACCTTAAATAGGTACGATTCGGAACATAGCTCCCTTATTGTGATGCGTTTGACATCATCCCAAGGGAGCCGTTTCCATCCGCTTTGATCTTCTAGTAATTTGAATGGTTGGATTTCTTCGATTAATTCAGGCGGGGCTTCCTTGGCAGCTCTCAGTTCCTTGCTTCGTTTTGCCAACTCAACCCAGTTGTTCATACGTCTTGAACAATATCAGAATCAACTTCAATCGCTTCCACTGGATCTGCAATCAGTGGTGATTGAAGCATGTCAAGGTCTTTGACCATGAGCCAGAAGTTCCTAGCTGTCGCTCGCTCTTGATCGTTTAATTGTCGGCCAGCTTCCAAGACGTAGTTCATGAAATCACCTTTCGAATTCGCTTCTTCTTTAGACGAGATAACCCATGTGTGACCATAGGCCGGAACGCCTAAGCGATGACAGAGCGCATGATTCTTGCTCGCAAGTTGCTTGCCAATTCCATAGGAAGTTTTCTTGAATGACAACCAAACAGGGTAGGGGTTTCCAGTTTCCACTGAGGAAGCTAGCACGCAGAGAAACTCTTTAGAGGCGGCGCATTTTGGTGGCTGTCCATCAATCCATTGATTGAAGTTCGCATCATGTGGACACTTCGCGCAGAGGTCTCCGTTGAGATTATTAATCTGATTGATACTACGGCACACGAACGACTTCGGATTTTTCTTCCGATCAAAGTAGATTGCTCCGTTCCTGATTCTCAAGATGATGACCTCAATCTTGTTTCCTAAGATCATTCCGCTCACAGAGTCTTGAAAGTCTCCCAGTTTCGCGAGGCCTTTTTTTACCATCTCAGAAGAGCTTTGAAGGAGTGTAATGATCGGGATCGAAATATCCTCAGCGGTATAATCTTCGAATCCTTCTAGGGGGGCAGAATGAATGGGTGTGGCGATTTCAGTGTTTTCTTTTTTGATGAGCGCGCTCATGATTTCCTCCGGCAGATTTTAATTGAATCAAACCTTGCGATTCCAGCTATCTCTTCTGGCAAGTCCTTGACGATTGCTGACAGTGTGTTTGAATTGACCGTTTCTTTGATGATGTCTCCATAGCCGTTCTCTCTTAACCATTTGAAAGCGACCTCATGGTCAAGTAGTTGGGCTCTGCATGAGTTCCTCATGTAGACGGTCCCATGGTTTGAGTCTTTAAAAGATTCCAAGTCTTCATTCTGCATGCAGTCAATCAACTGCTGTTCAATCCGATCCATTTTCAGTTGGACCAGTGACATTTCATTTTTTAACCTTTCCTTCTTTTCTTGTAGATCAAAGAACTCCTCAGTTAGTTCTTGTCTTTGACTCATTCTATTTTCCTCCTTGAATGACCCTCCTTAGGTCGTCTCCTGTGATTGCGTTAGACAGATCCACTTTCTTCTTTAGGCATTCCAACACGTACTCATCGATCGTGTCGCGAGCGACCAAATCATAATAGGTTACTGATAAGCTTTTTTGTCCGTGCCTATGGATCCGATCCTCAGATTGCAGGCGATCCACCAGCGACCAAGTGTTTGAAAAGTACACGCAGTGACTGGCTGACTGGAGATTGATTCCAACTCCGCCGACGCAGATAGATCCAAGGAACACCATGTCGTCAGTCGAAGCGTTGAAACGCGTAATGATTCCCTGTCTTAAATCTTCCGGAGATTCATTGTTGAACACGACGTGACTACGCTTCATTGACTTAAGCATGGCCATTATTCTGTTCAACTCTTCACGGAGATGACACCAGACTACGACCTTCACGCCACTAAGAGACTCGAGCAACTCGCGTAAAGTCTCAAGCTTGGCTGATCCGATGTTGATGATGTTGTTTTCTTGGTACGCGAACCCACTTGTGATCTGCTTGAGCTTGATCAACTTAGTGAGAATCGTTTTCGCAACCAAAGGTTGGCCTGCTATTTCCGCAATCATCTGGTTAGCCATGTTACGATAAACTCGAGCCTCATTCGGTGGCAAATCAACGTACACTGTTTGATAAGTCTTAGGAGGTAGTGACAGCCCATCTTCCTTCAAGAATCGTACAGAGTATTTTTTTACTTTTTCTTGTAGCTCGTCTAAGTTCTTCCATCCCTTAATCACTGGGAAGCCTGCCCCATTGTACACGGTAGCGTAACGTGCACGGAAGCTGAAGTAGTTCTTGCCTAAGTATTGAGGGCGCACCCAATCAAAAATAGAAAAGATGTCTAAAGGATTCTGTGCGATCGGAGTCCCTGTCATTGCCCACTTGTGCTCTGTTTTAAGAGCCTTCAAAGTCTTTGCACGCAAAGAGCGGTGATTCTTGATCGCGTGTGCTTCATCTGCGATGATGATGTTGAAGGTGAACTGTTGGAGCTCCTTAGCAATGCTTGTCATGCCCTCGTAGTTAATGACCACCCATACCTTAGGGTGCTTCATCGCTTCTTCAAGGAGCTTAAGCCTTGTAGCTTTCACTCCATCCAAGACAACGACGTGCCAAGAGATCTGAGACCTCTTTAATTCCTCAGCCCAGTTGTGCTTCAATGAGCTAGGGCAGACTGTGAGGACTCGCCAAAGAGTCGTGGCGTGCTGAGACAGTATCTTGTTCGCAGCTGCGATCATCGTCAGCGTTTTACCTGTGCCCATCTCCGATAGATTGCAGAAGCCCGTTGGCGCTTGTTCCAAGGCGTGTACGGATAGCTTTTGATGGGGCAAGAGCGGAAGAGTTAGGAAATAGTCTTGTTCGTTCTGTAGGGTTTTTTCTTCCATTTCTTCTTTTCTTTAGTGAATTGTTTTAATTCATATCTTTTCATTTCAATCATTTCATTTTTCTCTAGCAAATATTCTATTCCACAGTGCATGCAGATAAAAGTCCTATCATCAAATGTTCTCATGTGCTTGCATTCTAAACATGATGGACACGCTCTATTTGTTAGCACCATTCTCTTCTCGCTTTTTCTTAATCAATTCATTCACTGAATTCGCTGAAAAGAACTGAACACTCCCGCACGATTGGCAGATGAGACCATAAAACGGCAGCGGGATTAAAGTATCCGAGCTTTGCTTTGGGTTGGCTGGGTCTTGTACGGTACAAGCCAAGCCCATTTGGTTTGCTGCACCTTCTCCATCATAGGATCCGATCAAGGCAAAGGTTCCAGCTCCACAACTGGTGCATGGTGCTTGCATTGGCAGCTCGGTCCCGTCTTCTTGTTTAACCAAGAAAGTACGCTTTTGATTAAAGAACTGAATGATCTCTTCCTTGGAGGGAATGGCTGTAGGCAATTCATTAGCAGGTGCCTTTTTATTCTCTGTGACATCTTGTGGTTTGGAGTTCTCATTCATTCTTGTTTCCTTTCTTTATTTAGGATGATCATTAATCATGGACATTGCTAAAAACATTCCAATAGTCAATATTACATAAATCCACAATCCGTCACTAGACATCTGTTAACTCCTCAAGTTCTTCTAGTTCGCCTTGTTCTGCGCTTGTTGCAATAAAACAACACACTGCCGCCCAGTCTCCATCATTCAATTGAAAGTAGTAACTGGGATCTCCTTCTTCGTGACACTTAGGACAACACAAAAGGTCCGGCCTCTTTGCCAGAATCTCAGCGCACTTAACCTTTTTCATTAATTATTAATTGATGCTAATGTTTTGGAAGCCCATTCATCAAAACGATCATTGTGCTTATGCACCTGTCTAATTCGAGGATTTAACAATAATTGAGCTTGCTCTGGTGTTAACTTTCCCTGCTTGATTCTTAGACGTGTCAACGAAAGGCAGCTGCCGCACATCCCTCTGTTACGCGCTTCTCTTTCACAGTATTCTACCTTGCATTTAACCATAGGTTTTGTTTCATGTTTTACTTCTTCCATTTTGATCTCCTTAAATGATTTTCTATTCTATCTTAAGCCCTTCCTTCGTGTTCTATACTATAATGATTCCCATCTCGTCTACTAATAAATCTACCGCCCCATCGATGTTTTGCTTCAGGAGTCGATAGGCTCTCCCAAAACTTACCAAGTTCAACATGATCTTCAGAGTTTTCAAGGTATTTTCCGTTTTTGTAAAGGTTCAAATCTACAGCTAACCCAAGTGTATGCAGGCTATTTTTAATACCAATTCCTGCCTTTGCGTTTGCTTCTGCTTGAGCTTTTGATCTTTCGACTTCTCCAATTGAGACTTTGTAACCGATGTTTATTGCATATTCTATTAACTTTGCTAAATTTTCTGTGAATAATTGTCTTTTCTCTAAAAGTGTCATGATGTCCTTTGATTAAGTCGGTCAATATCTTGAAATTGAAAATGAACATTTGGATAATGGCCCCATTTCTTCCAAATAATACTCATGCATGGATGGCAAGCAAAGTACCTGTGATGTTTTGGCATTTCGTTCATTCGATCAGAAAATTGATCTACCATTACCTCAGGCTTTCCGCCACATCCTCCAATGCATGCTTGTTCTGTTGTCATCTTATTCTCCTATTCAACCAACATCAGGCAATTCCTCAATCAGTTCGTAGTCTGCAAAAAAATCTTCTTTCATTATCCATTTTGCAATACCTGAACCATCCTCTGATGTAAATTTGACTGCTAGTTTAGATATTTGTAAGATTAAAATTTCAAATGGCCTTTCAGATGCTCCAAGTATTCTAACTAGGTATCTCTTTCCTGTTTTTAGGTCGTCTTTAAGTGTTTTCATCTGATCCTCCGATCATAATCCCATAATCAGGCCTTACACCTATTACATGCTGAGTTTCATCGATTCCTATGAAAACCGAAGGAAAGTTACGAATCAACCCGCAATTCGTGCATACCAACATAACACAAGGGATGACAGATCGCCCTTGGTAAACAAGTTGCTGAATCTTCTCATCATGCATCTGCCAATCCCCCTTTCCGCAAGCCGAACAAGGAAGTAACGCCTTCTTAGTCTTGAGAAATTTAATTACCTGACTTTCTTGTTCTTGTGTGAGTTTCATAACATGCTTTCCTTTTCTTTTTGCAGTGCTTCACTCGTAAACATTCCCAACCACTTCCCATAAGTCGTCCGAAGAAAACTTGTTAAATGGCAATAACTCTGTCTTTCCCCATTCTACTTTGAAAGTTCTCTCTATCGTTTCTTTGTTGAGACCATTCACCACAATCCGTTTCACCAAGTCGCCTTCATAGATCTCAACTCCGTTCACGTCGAGGAGGCCTGTGAACTGCATGAGCACTAAATATTCCGACATATCTGCAAGACATTTCCAAAGAGGAGATTCTAAACAGTCAGTATTAACATAAAAGTCGTCGGCACTTTCCATTATTTTTTTGTCTTTATACCACGCTCTATACTTTAACATCTTCATAATTCCTTGGATTTTTATTGATCGCACACAGACCTGCTCTAGCAACATTTCCTGTTTCTACACGCATCTCAACCTCTGGCGGCTGATCATTTGAATCATATGTGCTTGCCAAATGCTTCCCTTCAGCATAAAATCTCAAAGTATTTTTTGCAACATCAAGCAGTTTGTTAAGATGCTCTATCTCTACAAGTAAGTCTATTTTACTATATTCTGTAATTTCCATTGTTGCTCCTAGATTTAGACATAGACCTAACAATCCTAAACATAGACCAAGACCTAGAACTAGACCCAATCCTAAACATAGACCCAGACCTAGACCTATCCCCAGACCCAGACTGAAGCTTAGGCTCAGCCCTAGACCAAGAAAAAGACCAAGACCTAGACGAAAGCCTAAACGGAAGCACGCACACTGTGGAAAGCATCGCTGCGTTCATTACTTCACTTCATCGGGAAGGGGGTGGCTCCAAACCGCACAATCGACGATAGCTCCTCTTCCAATGATGATTTTCTGTCTGACTGGCTCTACTTCCTCAAGAGTACCTTGCTCTAATGCTTGGGTGTATCTGCCTGTGTCTGCGATCCATGCGGCATTCTCTAAGACAAGTTCGTGTTCAAACACATCTGTTAACAATCCTGTGTAATAATGCGTAACTGTTCTGATTAAATACTTTTCCCCGATTGTGTAGGGGTGATTTGACTTTTGAGCAACAATGCGCTGTAACAACGCTTCTTGCATTGTGTAGCCTCCTTGTTTGATTATATCGACAAAATAACGCCAATTTTCATTCTTTCCCCTGTTTTCTCATCTACATATTCTTTTTCGCACAGCTCTTTCATAGCTTTGTTGATCATTTCCTGTGCTCGTTTTACGCTTATCTTTGATCCAAAAAACTGAAACGATACGCAAGAGCGTGAGTAAATAAGCTCTTCTGATGGTTTATTTGTTTTCATATAAGTAATAAAAAACCACTCGGGTTGGAATTGCACCAACTATGCCCATTTTGATGCTTACCTACGTGCGCAGGTAATTGGCGGACTTCGTTTGCGCTGATTATGCTCCGTTGTTAGATGCCTGCTGGCCACACCACCTACCACATCCGTGGTAGGGAAGGGGCTCGAACCCTTCTCCTCTCATTATTGCTCTTCAGGGGTGCACCCCACCAAGCTAGCCGCACGCGTCATTGCCTCGTGTCGCTGTCCACGATGCCGAGTTTAATTCCTATTCCAAGCTTGTTCCTTCAACACCCCTTAATTCCCGTTTTAATGTTCTTTGTTTCAGCGCATATAAAGCTTGTGTTAGATGGTAAATAGCCGTTTCATTCTCAGGGCACGCTAGAATATTATTGAACTCAAATATTTTATCCCTACAAAACAGAATAACAGCATCGATCTGACAGCCATTCACGCCAAATTCTTTAATTGGACCATTTTGGAGTTGAATATTTATAAATTGCTTTGAATCTTCTGCTAACTTCTTTTCGGCTTCCATGTCCGCGAAACTAGTAAGTCTTATTGGTTCTGATTTATTCATTTTCCTATCCCCCTATTTTATTGTCCAAGTACTCAATAACAGAATTGAGTAATAACTCTAAGCTTCTGTTATCCATCCCTTCTGCGCAGTTGTGTTTCTTCGATTCTTCTTCAAGCTTGGCTCTAAAAATATCCTGAATGAGTTTAGATGGTGGAATAAACACGTGGTAATGGTGAGTATGATAACCAGATGGGATTGTCTCCTTAGGCGCTGGATTATCACCAATCACATCGAAGACAGATTTAACGTTTTGGCCTCCACACATAAGATCTTTCTCCTTCATACTTCCTCCTTTTTTAAATCACATCCGCCCTGCTTCGTGCATGTTAGCTTATGAAGTATTTGTAACTCTTCGAAATTATCTTTGTGCGCTTCACTTTTGTCCAATGTTCTGAATAAGACTTGAAACGTTTCAAACAATCTTATTAACCATTCAACGCGCTGCTCTAAACATTCTATCTTGTTTGATAAATTGACGTAGTCATTGATTGTAAACGGTTCAAGTGGCACACTGCCTCCTCTAATTTTTTAAGACGTTGTTCAATAGACAGATTAGCACCATCCATTCTATCAAACTCCCACCCATATGAAACATAAGAGCTACCATCACTAGATCTAATATATCCATCGCTGTCCACACGATCAAATACAATATAAACAGGGTCTCTATTTACTATATTATGAATTATCATATCCCCTTTCTTTACAATAACACCATCAATACATAATTTTAATTCCGACATAGTTACTCACCAGCCTCCTGAACCATTTCATAAACTGAGAATCTCGTACAACTTAACTCTGCGTTTATTATACTTCCTTGAAAATAAGCTTCATACAAGGTTGGAGCTGGAAGGCTAAAGTCAGGGAATATGACATGATCATTGATATTCCACTCCATTACCTTGTTTTTCCTGAATCTTAAACTCAGTAATGCCTCCTCAAGCTCAATCGTTTTTCTCTTCGCCATGTCTATGTCGGCGTAATGCCAGTATTCATACTCGTCATTATCCCCGCTAGACCCAATACACTTTAGCTTCACAACGTAAATGTACATCCTCAATTCTCCTCCTTCCATAACCAGCCAAGCAGGCACCACTGGGAAAGCCTCCAAAACCAGTTGGGTTTACGACTCATGAACACGAACCCAGTGTTGAACCCGTTCACAAACAACACACTCCTCGCACCTGTCGGAACAGGTTGGCTGCTATGCCGCTGACTCTTGTCCGTCATAATCTCTCCCATTTACCGATCCGTAACGCTTCACCTGCTCCACGGACAATACCATGGCGTGACGATGAAGCGCTTTCTCGGTCTTCCTTACAAATCCAAGGAACAAATAGCAGAGCAAAACTAAGACCAATGAACTGAAAACTGCGTACGCGGCTAATAATGCAATCACTGTCGTCATCTTATTGTCCTTTCATGCTTCTTCATCCCTGTGTTCGGGTTGTGAATGTCGTAGGTGTGAACAAACATCAGGTTCACGATCGCGTGCGCTAAGTGATGTAACCCTGAATCTTTATCAAAACCCTCGTCCTGAACATTATCCGAGATCGGCTCCGGCGCTGCAGCGCAGAAATGTCGAAACGCCGCATCAATAAACCTATTCCGTGTAGCGTAATGTCGCGATGTCCCAATGTCAGAGCGCCAGTTCTGAGCCCCATACTCCGCCGCTCCAAACGTTAACACTCTTAACACCTCCTCCACGCAATCCAGTGGCATCAAGCTAAACCGAGGCTTCCCAGCATCGTTTTTCCTTGTAGGTTCCATATTTTTCCTTGACATGTTTTAGGGAGTGATTTTACTGTGAGGATGACAGTAGCACGCTCTCAGGTTCTAGACTCTCAATCTAGGCTTGTCCTTGTTTCCCCTCTTTGGTCCTCAGCCTAGAGGGGTTTTTTAATAGTCTTCCGCCTCTATCCCACCCTTCGACCTCGACGCAAAGCTATCATCACTAAACTTTGACACTAACATCGATTCAGGGATCGACGCTAACTGACTCCTTACCTCTCCAAACAACTCTCTCATCTCTCTCGGTATCTGCTTCTGAACCAATAACCTCGAGCATTCATTCACACTACAACCCTGTGCTGTAGCTATCCTCTGCAGATCCTCATACTGGGATGCCGTAATCCGGAACAGCACCTGAACAATCTTAGCCGTTGCCATTCTATTCTCTTTCATCTGTCCTTCTCCCTCTGTTTACTTTTAAAATAATCCAAGATCTCAAGCGTCATCTCCTCGTACCTCGCTCTAATGCTTGGGTGTATCTGCCTGTGTCTGCGATCCACGCGGCATTCTCTAAGACGAGTTCGTGTTCAAACACCTCTGTTAACAACCCTGTGTAATAATGCGTAACTGTTCTGATTAAATTCTTTTTCCCTGTCCTTCTCCCTCTGTTTACTTTTAAAATAATCCAAAATCTCAAGCGTCATCTCCTCGTACCTCAACTCCCCCGCTTGACTCAAATACCCCACAAAGTACAACGCACCTGCCATCACCAACTCATACGCCAAATGCACCTGCAATGGCCTCAACTCAACCTTCGTTGCCTTCGCCTCTATAAACCCCGCTCTACCCCCTTCAACAAAGAAGAAATCAGGAAGCCCTGAAACGTGCCGGTCGGAGAGGGGTGTCCACCAAAACGCGGGATGTTGCGCTTTAGCTTGGCGCTTCAAGTCTTCTCTAATCTTCTTCTTTGTCCTTGTTTCAGGGGTTAATGCCATCTTCTCCTCACTTCTTCCATTGTACGTCAGTTAATCCCTTCGCCACTTCCGTCTCCTCAACACGAGGTCGTAACGTCGCTGCGATCGCCTTATTCTTCTGATCCACTTGATAAGATGCGTATTCCATCACCAACTTAGGATCACTCTCAAGCCTCGCTCGCGTTGCTAACAACAACTTCACCTTCGTCTCGTTCAACTTCTTGTGCAACGCAAACACCTCATCCGCACTGGATACCTCCAATGCCTGAAACCACTGAGCAACAATGCGCTGTAACAATCCCTGAACACTACTACACTGCGCTTCAGCCTCTTCCTTCACTCGCTTGTACATAACACTCGGTAACTTCACATTCACTAAGTCCGCTCGTCCCTCCTCTCGAGGCTTACGTCTAACAGACTTAACAGCCTTACTCATCATGTCTCGCTTCATCGAGATCTCTTTCAACTTCTCCTCCATATCGCTCCTTTAATCTGAATCCGATGTAACCTAGAATCTAGGTTGAGTCAAGAATAATCCTCTACTTCGCAAATTGTCTAACAGGAATCCCTTCACTCACTTGTTTCAATAGCCGAATGACAAAATCTAAATCGTCCACCTCATCGCTTATACTCACCTTCCCGTACTCTCTTGACGTCGCTAACGAGGTAACAACCTGGGTTTTCCCTCCCTCAGGTAGCCTTACCTCACTCAAATACTCCGTCACTATCCGCTTACTCTCCTCAGGTCGTAACTCCTCCACTCTCAACTCTAGAAACATAGCTCTTGCCCCCTTTTTGTTTTGTGCAGGTTTACTGCATTGTTCTACGGTAAATCATGGTTGATTCGATGTCAAGGCGCCTTTTCCGCCAATTAAGAAAATTTAAGGAAAAAACAATCTACTTAGAACTAGGTGGAAATATACTACTTTGTGGGTAGGCATGATCCTCTTAGAAAGAACGTAGAATCAACGGAGAGGTAGTGGGGAAACCTTGAAATAAGGTAGGGAGGAAAAATGAAAATCTAATTCAATATATAAAATCAACTAGTTAGAAGAGTTTTTATTTTTTTTACATAAAAATAGATCCAAAAATATTGCATATGCTTGTTTTTTACCTATCCCTATTTTCTGTATTTACTATTATTATTATTATATTCCTAAAAAAACAATGGGGTTTGTTTTTTTACCCTGATTTTTCTGCATTTTTGCCACTTAGTATTGAAATCATTCAGGATTTGTCCTGTCAAAAATCGTCACTGAATCACCATTCATTTTCCTCTTGTTACAGCCTAAATCCCCATACCCACTGGGCGTCACTACGTCGACACGGCAAAAACGCAGTTTAGTACAAAGATATCTGCAAGCACCAAAACATAGTATCTTTCCACGTTAATTCGGCGATGATTCTAACCGGCGACTAAAAAAGCTCTGACTTCGGAAAAAAGTGAAAAAAGCTTTGTAACCCCTAGTAATTATAGGTGCAATCGGAAAAAGAATTTTCGCCGGAACCTCAAAGTGAATTCGGCAAAAGTCAATGTTCTACGTAGAACGATCTAGGAAAAAATGTTCTACGTGTAATCGGGGTGATTCGCTCGAGCGGTGAAAATAGCGGCAAAAGCGCACATTTGGTCATTTTGCCATTTGTTCGCTTTGTCGTTACCTTGAGTCTACGAAGAAACATTTTTTTGCCCATATTTTTTATTGACAATTCCAATGGATTATCGGGTGACACTTCCTCGTCCACGCCGACTCGTTGTGACGTCGTTACGCCAACGATGTGTCTTAATCCACAGATCCACATTCAATTCCTCACTTCCGCGCAGAAATGCTCACGCGACTTCCTAGTTTCTTGACAAATGTCCGCAACAACACTTCCACGAAATGACCAAATGCTCCTATTATAACCCATGCTGCGCTGCGTCATTTCGACGTAATGTTGTAGCGATGTCTGGGAAACTGGGCTGAGGGGGCCGTGTCAAGCCGCGCCCCGTATCAATACCAATGATCGACCCCCCTTCGACATACACGCCATTTTTTCCCAGTAGACATTTGACGCAACGCGTCATCACAACATCTCAACTTCTTGACAATGTAGTAGAATTCCAAGAAAGAGATGACATGATAAGAGATAAGAATCCTGACAGTGAGGCTGAGTTTATAATACCAGAAGAGTTAGTACCTATGGATGATGTGCCATTGAGGTCAGCGGCAGTAGGTTCTCGAATGTTAACGAACAGTTCGATGGATGTGATGAACTTTTTTCGTGACACATTTAATGAGGAATTGGAGCGATCTAGGGCAGTTAAGCGTAAGGTAGCAGCTTTTATACCTGACGCATTACGTAATATCAGTGAGGTATTGGGAGAAGATTTAACTGACAAGAATCGGATGGCTAAGGTTAATTTATCTCAGTGGGTATTGGAGAAGGGGATGATAGAGGCAGAGATGCCTAGGTTGCAGATGTCATTGATTAAGACGGAGCGAGAGAGCAGGACAATGCAAGAGGTAAGAGAGGAGTTTAAGCCGACGCGAGTGAGTGAGGAGAAGATGGAGGAGTTTTTAAGGATTGCGACTGGATCGAATGCTGAGATATTGATGTTGAAGTCAGGGGGAGAAGATGAAGTTGGGACGTGAGTTAGACAGGGAGATAATCGATGATGCTCAGGATTTCTACTCATTTATTCAGGGTATAATATTACCGCATGAGCCTGAAGGGTTTAAGGCGCAGAGTGATTTTCACAAGTCATTGATAATGACAGCGTGCTTTCCTATTTCAGCGACGGCAGCGCCCCGTGGTTTTTTGAAGTCGACGATTTTTTCTAGATACCGTCCGTTGTATCAACTGGTGAGGAATCGTCCACCTAGTTCGTGTGCGAATATAGAGTATTTATTAGTTTCGGAATCGACGTCGATAGCGATTGAGCATTTGGACTGGATTAAGCGGCACATAGAGGGTAATCCGTATTTGATAGCGGCTTACGGTAATTTAAAGCCAACGAACTCGCAAGTGCCATGGAGTCGTGATGAGATACAGTTAACGAATGGGGCAAGGTGCAAGGCGTTGGGATCTGACTCACAGATGCGAGGTAGGCATCCTACGGACATCCTTGTAGACGACTTAGAGTCCCACAAGAACATGGATACGCCGGAGAAGTTAGCGCGCTTGAAAGGATGGTTTTACCGATCGTTGATGGGAACGATGATTCCTGAGACGCGGTTGACGGTGATAGGGACGATCATTGAGAAGGAGTCATTGTTAACTGAGTTGATTGATAAGCCTGAGTTTCACGGGAAGATTTGGCGAGCACTGGAACAGAATGATGATGGAAGTTATCGGTCATTGTGGGAGGAGCAGTGGCCAGTTGAGCAACTGTTACGCCGGAAGAAGTTGATAGGGCATCATCAGTTTGAGGCTGAGTTTCAGAACAATCCTATAGGTGGGGAGCAATCGATCATTTGGCCGGAATGGATAGCGAGGCATTTTGAGTCGACGTTGGAAGCGATCACCCCGATACGGCGTTACATGGCAGTTGACATAGCTGTAACGGAGGAGAGGTGGGGAGATTATTCAGCGATTTCAATCTTTGATGAGGTTCAGAATGGCAAGTTGTATGAGAGGGTAAGTTGGAGGAAGCGCGTATCGGCACCGGAGTTACGGGACACGATTCATCATTTTTACTATACGATGTCGAAGGAAGTTCCTGAGTTCTTGTTAGGTATTGAGGAAGTTGCGACGCAGAAGTTTATGCGTCAGATGTTAACTGAGCGCGACCCATCGATGCAGATTATCCCGTTACGACCTGATAAGGACAAGGTACGACGGTTAGTGGACGTGTCGAGGTACTTTGAGAGCCGGACTATTTCGTTTCATACTCAGTCATTGGTGGATGAGGTTTTAGCTTTTCCGAGGGGTGTGAAGGATCGAGTGGACACGGTTGTGTACGTGTTGAAGATGTACGAGAAGCATCATCCGTATTTGTTGGGAGGCGAGTCAAGTGTGATGCCGATCACGAATGAGATGAATCAATTAGACTTTGAGTTTCAGTTGATGAGACAGTCGATGTATCGGCAACAAGGGCTGACATCGGATGTGCCGATGGAGTTTAACAAAAGGTATGATGAGGCTCAAGTGATTGACGGATTTTTTGATGAAGTGGAGATGTAGGGTATGATAAAGATATTTTTGAAGAAAATTGACTTTACAACCGACAATACATATGCGCGAGATGTTGGGTTGTTGGAAAGTGCTGTCAACAGTTTCATGTCTAATCCTGAGATTGTTGTTGGGGATTCGGAGTGGTTGGAGTTTACTCAACCATCGAGCACAAATTTATTTTTGGGAATTTTGATTCGTTATAATGTTAAGCGGAATTAAGGAGTAATTATGCCTAGCGTATTAAGTATTAATGCGGACACGCAGCAAGCGAACAACTCATACGAGACTTTTTTGATCAATTTAGATGCTGGGACATCTGTTCAGATCACGCCTTCGACGATTAAGTCGATTAGGAGTGTGACGATTACACCGTGGAGTGATGCATCGGCCGCAGTGTTAACTTCTGTGTATCCTGCAGATTTCACATCACCGTTGACTACCCCGTTTACATCTGGCGCTTCTGGCGTTAGCATTGTTGGTGCTGCTGGTGTTTGGATTGATACCAACTTCTTTGTTAGGATTGATGGAGTGACAGCCTAATGCCAAGGGTAAAAGAGTGTGCTGCGTGTGCTAGTCGTCAATCTGAGATAGAGTTTCTGAGGCAATTGAACAAGGATTTGACGGATAAGATTGTATCGATGGCAGGCGATTCTGCAGATCGTTATCAGCGCTTCAGGGTTGCTGAATTAACTGCAAGGAATCACCAAGCTGTTCCGGTACAGCAGGATCAAGACCTACCTTCGACAGAGGTAGCGTATATGGATGCTATGATGAAGGGGATGGTAGATTTGGCAAAACAGGAGATTGATCGATGAAACAGGTTCGTGATGCGTTGGAACGATTAAAGAGTGAGCTTTCTTCACTGGAGCAGGAGATTGATTCCTTGGATGGGCAAGGAGAGAAGCCTGCGATGGGGCAGAAGGAATCGCCTTCGTTTGACAAGTTTTCTGATGATGAGATGGGTGACGAGGCGTTTGGTGGGAAGGAAACTCCGGAAGAGGAAAAGGCGGAGTTGGAGTATATGAGCAGGAAACCAAAAGCAAAGCGTCCGATGTTTGGGGCTTAGGGGTCCATGAGTTACGCAGCAGGGGCATTACCAGAACTAAACCTAGATGAACTAGAGACGTTAACTGATCAGTCTCGTATAGTGGAGATTGCCCGCAACTTGATGGTTGCGGATTCTGCTATTAAATACCTACCTTCTCGCCAGTGGTTAGAAAACTTTTTATATTACCACGGTCTCCGCACATCTGCCGCAAGTTATTTAGCACCGACTGTTGTGAATAACACTGTAGCGTTCCCACAACGAACTGCTGGAAGTGGTGTTCAGAAAACTATTCAGCGGCGAATCTCTAAAGTATTTAAGGCTGTGCAGGTACAGGCAGCAAACTTTACTCGGCAGAGACCATCGATTAAAGTGTGGCCGCTTAATGACGACAACGACTTTGATAATAAGAAGGCTAAGTTGTCGAACATTCTGTTGGATTATCTGTGGAAGTTTGACCATGAGGATGACATCTACTATCAGATTATCCTTTGGTCACTTCTGACTCCGGCTGTTGCTCGCAAAGATTACCTTGATTATTCCTACAACGCTTCGCGTGTGTATCCAAGAACAGAGCTTGTGTTGAATGAGTATACTGGGAAACAGGAGCAGAGGCCTATCCTCGATGAATTGGGAAGACCGATGTTTGAGCAGCATCCATGGAACGCGACTGATGTGATTCCTGCGATGAGGTTAATGTCTAGCTTTAATTCAACTTGGTTGCATGATGTTGACTGGATGGGTGATTCTGGATGGAAGCGCTTGAATTGGATTAAGTCTAATTTTGCGAAAGACGAGCCATACTATTTCCCAGAAAATGTTGAGAAGATCAAGGCTGGGCCGTGGAGCTTTACGTATATGATGGCCATGGAAACAGCTCTTAAAAGTTTGGCGTTTGGAGTAGCTCCTAGCTGGAATCGTGGGCCGAATGCGCTTGGCTATGGTTTCCCGTTTGCGAAAGATCAGGTGACCTACATCAACCTGTTTATTCAGCCATCTCCGAACTATCCAAACGGAAGAGAGATTTTTGTCGCGAATGATTTTTTGCTGTATGATGGCCCTTCTCGTGCATGGGTTGAGTTTCCACAGAACTGGCATCCTTACTCGATTACTTGTTATGAACGGGTTCCGTGTCGGTTGTTTGGGACCAGTTATGCTGAGAAGATCACGGATATCAATCGTGCCTATGAGCAGGGTCGTACCGAGTTAGATGAGTTAAGGCGGACGTTTAGTAAGCCGAAGATGGCGATTCCTATTGGTGCGCAGATTGAACGCGATACTGTAACGGGAATGGAAGAGATCTTCCGGTATAACCCATTTGCTGCAGATGGAGGCAAGCCATTCTTTTTGAATCCTGCCCAGCCTCCGACAACCATTTTAGATGATTTAAAGCTGACGAGTTCTGATTTTATTGAACTGTCTGGTGTTACTGAGATCATGCAAGGTATCCGTCCTCAAGGAGTCAGTACGTACAGAGGGATGGAGGTGTTGAGAGAAGAAGCTGCGAATGCTGCGAACAACTTCATTCGCATGGGTGAGGATTTAATCGCTCGATCTCAATACTTGAAACTTGAGAATATCAGGAAGAGTTTAAGGAATCCTGATTATAACCTCACTAAGTCTTTGAAGGTGTTTAAACGGATGACATCATACGTAACCGATATTGATGTTCAGACGTTTACAGGTGATGATTTGGGAGGGATGGTAATGGTTGAGCCGTTATCATCACTACCAAAAAGCAAGATAGCCCTTCAGGAAAAATACATGGCTTTGGGTCAACAGGGTATTTTGGGAGATATTATTAATGACCCTGAATTGAACACTGAGTTTAAGAGAAAATTAGATGTTACTGGATTTGAAAGGCCGCAAGACAAACAAGTATTATTTGCTCGTTATGAGAATCAATTGATGTTGACAGCGGAAGATAGGCAAGCAATTATCAATCCTCCTGTGATGGAATTTCATGATGACGCAATTCATATTCGGGAAGTTGATAATTTATTGCTTGATCCGTCATTGCAAGACAAACAATTTGTCATGCAATCCTTGCTAGCACACAAGGAAGCTCATAGGCAGAATCAAGCTCAAAAGATGATGCAACAGATTCAAAGTCAGAAACAGATTGCGACTCTAGGGATGGGGGCAGGTGGTCCTCCTGCGCAAGCAGGTGGTGGGAAACCAACACAGCAATCAGGTGGCAATAACAATCAACCTTCAGGAGAGGGCGAAGGCGGAGTTCTGTTTGGGCCGGCAACAGGATTCAGCAATCAATCTATAATGGAGTAAGTGATGGAAAACCAAACAACCACCCCTGTTGAATCTGCAAATACAGAAAGTACCAAACAAGCCCCTGTGCCATCAGCGGCTACAATTGATGACCCTGTAGTTGCTCGTAAGTTACAAGTCTTTGATCGTTTAGATTCTGTTTACAGACAGGATCCAGAAGTAAAAGAGATTATTGATTCTGTGTTATCTGGAAGGCCTTTGACCAAGAATCAGGATAAGGTTTTAAAGGCAGCTACTGAAGAGGCCGAAGACGGTCCTGAAGATGATTATAAGAAGTTGTTGAAGAGAATTGAACTGCAGGATTCTGAGCTGAAAAAGATTAAGAATGCTCAGCAGTATAGGGATATTGATAGCCATCTCACTCAAAATGGTTACCAATATTTAGATCGTTTTGCAGAATTGGCTGAGGCAGCAGGGTTTCTTCCTAACACTGCAGGGTACAATACCTTGTATGAGTTGGCAGAAAAGAAAGGTCGTGAATATGCACGGGCGATTGGGTTGGTGGATGATCTGGGGCAACCTAATCCAAGATTGCAGTATAACCCTAAGTTGATTGAGAGATCGTTTGCGGATGCATTGCAAGCTCTTAAATCACTGGGTTATGATGCTATTGAGGATCGTCGGAAGCATTTTAAGAAACGAGCAGAAGAAAAAGTTGAAAGAGAGAATTTGAAATACAAGGAAATTTTAAAGCCTGAGAGATTGAGAACTCCTGAGGGGCGCGCTGCTGCATTGGAAGAAATAGTCCGATCAAAAGGATTAATTTGAGCAACGTGTTAATAGGGGGAATATATGGGTGTCGCAGGCGCCGAGTCAGTAGTAAACGAAATTTTTGGTTATGCCAAAAGGATTTATGATAATCAGATTTTCGATCAGGAACAACGTTTAACCATTACCTATGATGAGCTTCCATCACAGTCATGGAATCTTCGAGGTGCTGGATGGTATGGTGACGCACATCTTGAAAGAAGTTCTTCGTACAAATTTCAGAATTCGTCAGAAGCTTTGCCTCAAGACACTTCAGAAGTGAACAGGCAGTTCACAATTACGACTGTTGAGCATAGTGCTACAGCAACTTTCACAAAAGATTTTCTCACTAGATTGGTTGGTGGGAATGCGTCTTTCAAAGACTTTACTGCTAAAATTGAAGATCTTCGTTTGACGGCAAGAAAGAACTTAAATCAATCTTGCTATATTGGACCGCGTCAGATCCGTACTACATTGTCAGCCAATGCTGCGATTGGTGCGACTACCCTTTCTTTTGTAAGCGCCCAATATGTTCATGTTGGGATGTTTATTGATATTTACGACAGTACCGGTACTGTGTTGCTTGTGGATAATAATCGGATCAACGCGATCTCCGGAACCACTATTACTATTGGCACTCCTCTTGCAGTCAATTTGCTTGCTGGTTCTACCATCTTTTTACATCAAGAAAACCTTGGAACTACAACCGGTAAAGGTTTTAACTCTATTGCTTTTCAGTGTGATGATGGAACTGATTTCCCAACTTTGTTTGAAAACCTTGATCGTGCAACTTTTGGTGGTTGGAAAGGTAATCGTTTGGATGCGGCAGGAGCTCCATTAACCAATGATCTTTTGCAACGTGCACAGAACACTATTTATGAAAATGGTGGTTGTGATTACATGGCTGAAGATTACGTCAACTTGTGTAACCTCGAATCTATTCGTCGGTATGTCACGATTGTCCTTCCTCAGAAACGGTATGTAAACGCGTCCAAGTATGATGCTGGATATGAAAAGCCAAACGCTCTGGAATGGAACGGTCGGAAGATCTTAGCTGATCCTGATTGTCCTAAACGCGATTGGTTTATGATCAATAAGCGTTATTCTGGGAAGCAAGAGCTTGTTCCGATGGAGCTTGAAGGTCAGTTTGGTGGCTCTACCATGAAATGGAAACAAGGCTATTTAATGGGAACCATCATCAGTTATTACAGCGGAAACCTTGGAACCAGTAAACCAAACTCTGGTTTGGTGATTAAGAATTTAGCTGTTCTTTAATATGGATTTTTTGCCTGTTCCAGACCCTGCTTTTGTCCAACGACTCCATGCTTTCGATCCTTGTTTGCGTCTAAACTTTGATCCCACGCATGGAGTGTGGGCAATTTGGTGCCAAGATCCTTATACTGGAGCTATCGACCACGTCATGAATGTGGTGGAGTCTGATGGTAGTTATAGGCCGTTGGATGATCGGGTCTTCATAATTTTGACTCGTAATCGGTATTACGCACAACATCCTGATTTATTGGTTGATTTATTTGTTGATTCTGTTGAACGTGGACGCAAGCAAGCAGAAGCTGAAAGTGCAGATTTTGCTCAGCAGATTGCAAAAGACAAAAGTTTAGAGAAGCAATTTAATGCTTTGGTAGATAAGGTTCGATCAGTGCCTTTAAAAGAATTTTTGAAACCTATTTACGCTACTGATGGGAACGGGAAGCCTATCATGATTCAGAAATCCGATTCAGTGCTTGGGGGGGAGCCGATTTGTTTGTATCGGCCTGACACTGAATTGCTTCAGAAAGGCGTTCGTCATTTAAAAGAGGAAGGCAAAAAATATGAAGCTGTACAATCCCACCCCTGAAAAGATTTTTTGTGCTTGCAGTGGCATTTATTATACACTCATGCCAAATGATGTTTTAAATATTGATCATGGCATTGGAGCTTTTTTAATAGACAAGTTTGGAATATATGGGCTGGTGTCTATTGACATCCCAGAATCTGCTACTGATGCGTCATCTTTTGTTGTTAGGCAGATACTAATCGGTCTTAATAATTACTATGCCCATCTGTCTGGGTTGATGCAGAATTATTTAGATTACGACACACAAATGAAGTTGGCCAATGAGCACGGAACAGTGTTGACTCATCCTAATGTTATTGAATTGCAGAGAAAGCTAGAAGTGGCCAATAGGATGATTGATGAGTTGCAAAAGAAACATGGAATTGTGATTCGCGAAGATGCGATTGCATCTCAGACCAATGCTTTGATGGATCAAGTGGAGCAGTTGGTTGCTGAAGCTAAAACTGATATTGACCGTCAGAAAAAATTTATGGCAAAGCAATCTGAGCTTGACCGTTTAATGAATGATGTTTTGTCAGATGTTTCAATAAAGGATGGGGTTGGGAAGTCTGGCCAATCAAGACGGCAGCTTTCGGCTTCAATGTAATGAATGGCGGCGACTCGGCGAGATTTAAGAAGGCTTGTCCTAATCAATCTTAATGATTTAGTTGATGAGGCTTTCGCTCGCGGAGAACGCTATACTTCTATCTCAACGAATAGTACTATCGTTTTAGATTCGCTTATCAATGCGGCCATGCTGCATTATGCTCAAAAACTTGATTCATTCTATCAAGGGTATTTGAACACAAACCTATTTATAGATTTGATTGCTAATCAGTCCGTCTATCCTCTTGGTCCTACCTTTAGAAGTCCGATCTACCATGTAAAGAGAATTCTGGAAGATAATCAATATGAGCTTAAACCTTATTTTGATTATTTTGCTGTGCGTTCTTCTACTCCTACAACTAATACTTCTTTCTTCCCAACATATGGTTTGGAAGGTAATTCAATAGTATTTTCCTATCCACCTTCTGACAATGAGACGGCTGGTGTTGTTGTTAAGTTTCCAAAGAAAATTATTGAATTGTCCAGTGATGAGCAGGAGATTGATGATCAATTGTATGATGCCATTGATTGTATTGTGTTAAGGGCCACATTGCGAGCATTGAAAACGAAAGATGTTTCTGGTGCTTTAAAGAATGCTCAAGGATGGAATGAAGAACTCCAAGAGGCAGAGCGCGCGTTTTACATGCAGGTGGGCAATAGAGTTGTTGTTCCTGATCATCCGCAGCCAATTGTCTACGACGATTTGAACTACTTTTAAATTCAGAGAGTGTTATGTCTACATTTTTTATCCCGCCAAGCGATACCTCCCAGCCATTTGTTCGTCCTTCTAGTGTCCTGCCAGCGGCTGGAGCATATGATCCAAGTCCGACTATTATTCCATGTGAAGGGCAAACCGAGTTAGTGTTCATGATTACTTATCTGCGTGCGGCAGTGGGTGGTTCGGTTTCCTTTAAAGTTGAATTTAGCGATGACAAGGTGACTTGGTTTCAAACGTCTCATTTGGGAGCTCCGACTTTTACAGCTGCTGTTGACAGTGTTTTCGGGTTGCAAAGAGCAGAAGTAAAATATACTTCAACAAGCGCTTCGCAAGAAAACTTTATGTCTCCATCTTTTACTGTTGCGGCCCGATGGGCTCGCATTTCGTGCAAAGAATCTGGGGTGATTGGCTCTGCTGGAACAGTGAGTGTTCGTTTACAACAACGTGGAAGTTACTAGGGAGTAGCTATGGGTTTGACGCAATCAATGAATAATGGCTATGAAAGTAATCCCGTTGGCCCTGTAGGACCAGGTACTGGAGATGTGGTTGGACCAGCTTCGTCGACAGATAATGCGATTGTTCGGTGGGATGGTAACACTGGAAAGTTAATCCAAAATAGCGTGAATTTGATTGATGATAGTGGAAATACCACTATTAATCAATTAGTTTCTACTGGTGGGGCTCCTACATTACTACAAGTCAATGCCGCTGCGCATACTACATTGACCGCTTCCACAGAAGTAATCGATGTTCAATTTAATTTAGATCGCATTGTTGAGCATTCCGCTGGGAACTATCTTATACAGCGCGCGTTTCATATCACAAGACCAACATACTCCTTTACAGGCGCATCTACCTTGGACAGTGCAGGGACTGTCGTTATTGATGGGCCTCCTGAACAGGGCGCGAATGCAGATATCACTTCTGCATTTGGTTTGGCTGTTTCTGCGTCCTCTTCTGCGGCATCAGCTGCTTTTTCTAGTATCTTTACTTGGCAGGGCATTAGTGCGGGTAAAGGTAATGCTACCTTGCGATCAGCTGTGTTGATTCCTGCCAATCCTGTCGATCTTGGGAATCAGAATGCTAGTCTTGATTCTTTTACCGGAATCCTAATTGCAGGAGCTACTCCTACCTCATCTGTTGCATCTAGAACGATCAACCTTGCCGCTTCTCTCTTAATTACTGGCGCTCCGACTGCTGGGGCAAATGTCATTTTTCCCAACCTACCTTATTCGATTTTTTCTCAAAATGGACTTGTTAGATTTGATGGCACGATTTGGTCTAATGGTATTGATGGACCTGTTCCCACGGCTGGAGATGGAACTCGTTTCATGTGGATCCCGTCTAAGGCAGCTTTACGTGCTGGCCATGCCACGGGTGGCGAATGGGATGCGGCAAATATTGGACAAAATTCTACAGCGCTTGGTTTGACTGTTTCTGTTAGTGGGCAGAGTAGTTTTGCGGCAGGTGAACAGCTCACAGTTGGTGGACAATTTACACTTGCGGCAGGGTTCAATAATATTACTGTTGGTGATTCTAATGCTGTATTTGGTCAAAACAACTCAATTGATGGGATAGCTTGCCTTGTAAGTGGTGATTCAAACACTATCACAGGTAACGTCAACTATGCCTTTGGATCGGTTACAAGTATTGTTGGGAATGGTTGTTTGTCAATTGGTGGTAGCAATACAATTACAGGAACTTCTAATTTTGTTTTGGCAGTCTCTAGCACTGTAGATGGCATTCAAAACTCTGCTTTTGGTGCGAATCATAATGTGACGGCTGGAAGTCAGACAGCAGTGTTTGGTTTTCAACACACAGTCACTGGAAGTGGAAATGCTGTATTTGGGTTTATCAACACTGTCTCTGGGAGCAATTCTCTTGTATCAGGTGCTAGTTCTACAATCACTGGCGATTTAAATTTTACTGCCGGAACAACGCAGACCATTACTGGTGATAAAAACCTTTGTGCTGGCAGTTCCAATACAATCACTGGCACCACATGTTTGTGTTTTGGAGATCAAAATACTATTTCTGCGAATAGTGTTTATGCGTTTGGTGAAAAGCTTACTGTCTTAAATCCTTCGGTATTTGCAGTGAACCTTGATGCTGGATCTCCTGCCTCAATTGCGACAGCAAATATCTTCGCTTTTTTAGGCGGACAATTCTGTGTCAACTCCGTTACGCCTAATGGGCGCGCGTATATTTTAGACAAATCCAATTTGGTCAATTTGTTTTTAGAAACTCAATCAGATACAGTTCCATTGAGTGTGGTATTAAAGCGAGGCCGCGCAGGCGATCTACAGTTGAATAATGCAGATATTGTTTCTGATATAGTTTCACGTGGAACTTTATCTGGAGGTGTTACAGATCTTGCTAAAATTGATGTGGTTTACACTGGGAATTCAACCACACAATTAGCAAAGATGGAATTTAAAACAGCCCAAGGTGCTGCACCTGTGGTTGCTCAAACCATTTCCGATGCAGGTGATATTTTATCAGAAAATTTTACTCGGCTTGGAACTGGCAATCCACTCATCAAATTAACTACAGTGACTGGTGTTACCGATATTGTTATGGGAGGAGCCACCATTGTTAACCTGCCAGCAGACGTGGTAGATGCGAATATTTTGTCTGTGAATGTGTTGGTAGAATATGCTCCTAACGCTTGGATTTCAAATGCTTATGAGGCTACGGCTGGTTATAGGTTTGATTTCTTTACATTAGCAGGAGCGCCAGCTCAACTTGTAGTCGCTCTTGATCCTGTAAAGTCTGGAAATATTTTAAATCTTAATTTCAAAGCCATGATTACTTACGTCAAATAATATGCCAAAAAAAACAGATATTTATAAAAGCGTAAAAAAAACCAATACTTTGCCATTTTCTACCAAGCACATTAAGGTCTTGGAGGTGGGAAAGAGTGAGTCTAAAATCAATATTTATGATTCATATGGTCAATGTGCTGAAAATGTTACTGTGCCTAACAATATTATAGATGACAATGCGGTTTTTAATCTTGATCCAGAAACTATTTTTATTCCGATCACATTGGTCTTAGATGAAAAAAAGAAAGAGTTAAGTGTGTCTACTAAAGTATTTGGGAATAGAGATGAGGCCAAGAAATCTTTTGGAGAAGGATTGTTTTGTTGGAATCCGCAAGTCATGTCGGATGGCACGCTCAAATGTTCAGACCCAGCTTTTTTTAAAAAATATAAAACCATTTTCGGTTTATGACATTGAATGAGTTTTTGACAATGGTGATGCCTATCTTGTTCACTTGCGCCAGTGTTATCACAGCGCATTTTATGGGCATTGAAAAAGCGATCTCTACATCAAATAAATACACAGATGATAGCATAGAGCTTTTTGAAAAAAACATGAGCAGCTTTATTGTCAATACTTCATCTAGGTTTGACAAGATAGATAGGCAGTTTGATAAAATAGATGAAAAATTTACTCGTTTATCTGAAAAGATTGATTCTGCTTTTATGAATCATATGTCCAAATGATTTACAGAATATTAGAAGAGTTCTATTGTGCCAATTCCAAATTATGAATCAGTTGGGATACAGACTCAATCCATCTCAGATTTATCTGGTGGAATGGTTACTGCATGGAATTACAGGCTCTATTCTAAAAATCAGGTTAATAAAATAGTAAATAGCAATCTTGCAATTGATGGTGCTATATCTACCCGAAATGGAAGATCAAAATTAAATGACTCACCTGTGGTCGCTGTCAACAACACTGTTCGGCACTTGGCGATTATTGGGCAGTCTGGTTCTAGTGATTTAATTCTTGGTGCGGTATACGATAAGATTTATGATTTTTCCTCTGGTACGCCTGCCTTAGTTCGTTCTGGTTTAAATTCATCTGCGAAGTGGTCGACAACAAATTTCAATCAGTTTCAGTTTTGGGTGAATGGTTTTGATAGACCATTCATGACTCAGGGGACTGCTGCCACTACCTATTTTGTTGGCATTGTGGCCCCGCTTTCAATGGCTGGAATTACTGCTATTCCAGCGGCAGGCGGTGTGAATTCCACAGCAGGTGCCCATCGACTGACATTCCGTTATCGGTCGACCATTACACAAGCTCGCTCTAATCCTCCGATCATTGCCAATGCTATCCAGTTTAACACTGTGACGCTGATTGCTGGTCAGCGATATCAAGTAACGATCGGTGCAGCTGCAGTTTCGTCTGATCCTCAAGTTGATTTGATTGACGTGTTTGTGCAGGAAGCTGCCGCTAACTTGGACGCTCCTTACTATTATTTGGGAACCACCAATAACGTCAATGGCTCGATATTATTGGCTGATGTCGCGGATGATGAACTGATCGTAAAAGAATCTTTGGATGTAGACGATAACCCTGCTCCATCTTCCTTGAGAGTAATTGAGGAATGGAGAGATCGTTTGGTCGCCATCTCTGATGATTACCATGTTCGATTTAGTAAGCTTAGGATTGATGCTAATGGCATTGTGAATCTTCCAACATCTTGGCCAGCTGTAAATGAGTTAGTGGTTGGGAATGGGGATGGGGATCCGTTGGTCACAATCATTAAGTTTAATGATTACGTGTTTGCTTTTAAGCGTAGATCAGTTTGGATTCTTCAAGGAGAGTTTGGCGTACCTGGGTTTGGATTTAAGAGATTAAAAACCAACCTGACAAATGTTGGTTTATTGAACCAATATGCCATTGCTCAAGCTGGTGATAAATGCTATTTTGTGTCGGATGATCTTAAGTTCCACGCTTTTGGATATACTGATTTTTCCACGACTGAACTACGGTTAATCGATCCTCCATTATCAGATCCTATTGCGAACGTCCTGACAGAGTTTGCCTCTGCTTTTAGAGATGGGGTAAGAGTTGTTAACTTCACTTTTGCACAATTTAGTCAGGTTTGGATTGCTTTTAATAATGGGACCGGCATTTCTGACAGCTACAATTTTAACATTCTTGTGTTTGATTACTACGCAAATTCTGGGCGTGGTGCATGGCATTTACACATGGGTCATGAAGTGGCTAGTGCTGTTCTTGCTAGGGATGTTAATAGGAATTATTTCGTCTATACTGGTGATTATGCTGGCATCGTATGGAAGCATGATCTGTCATATGGTGATGGAGCTGCTATCAACGGGACATCTAGTGGATTGAACAGTCCTACTACTTTAAATGATGTGACCAAAAATTTTGTACAAACTCCCAGCTTGATTGGTTGCTTTGTAAAAATTATTGCAGGAACTGGGGCTGGTCAAATTCGTAGGATCAATGCAGTCCCAAGCCCTACACAAATTTCTGTTTCTCCGGCATGGGGTGTGACTCCTAACAACACTAGTCAGTATACTATAGGCGGTTTCTTGTGGGAGGTGTGGTCAAGGTTTGACTGGTGTGATGAGCAGACTCCTCCTGATTTTGACAAGCTGGGCTGGTATCTCGACTTTGACATTGAGGCGGCAGGGATTGCCATTTCAGATGGGGCAGGCGGGTTTCAGTACACTTTGGATGTTTCAATTTATAAAGAGCGCAGTTTTACTAGTGCCGCTGTTTATCAGAGGACCTTTAAATCGTCAGGAGCGATCTGGGATTTTGCTTTATGGGATTTTGCTTTCTGGGATGATAATCCGAAAACTTTTATTACTTGCGGCATGAATATCTATTTTAAACAAATCTGGCACAAGATCGGTTCAGAATTGGCTGGTCAAGCGTTTCGTTTAAATGGCTGGACTTATACTTTCCAGAACGTGAATCAATTGAGGGTTTTGCCATGACAGAGCAGCATGTGTTTAGGGTTGGCCATTGCCCGCTCTGTTCTAAGCAAGTACAGATTACAGACACTTTTAACAAGCCTATTGGTGCCATGGCAGGCACTCATCTATATTGGTTGTGTCTCAAAGATGATCAAGGAACGATTAAAACTAGAATCGGTACTTTGATTCTATGCGATTCTTGTCATGCGAATAATCCTGATCCTGCACAAATTTATCAATCAATTATAAATTCTCCTTTCTCTGGGCTGTCTGAGGAACAGTTGCCTGAGATTCAGATGTTTCCGAATCTAGGGCTAGAGTGTGTGAAAAGTTTTGGAGTGTAGCTCATGGCTGGGAACTTCACGCGCGCACGGTCTTTCATTTATTTACCCGGCGCAATCATTCTTTCGAATCAAAATAACACAAACGAAAATACGATTTACGAAGGGCATAACTCTTCGATGCATGAAGTCACTGGGCATACCCATTCTGGAGCGATTGGAGATGGGCCACCCATCAATACAGCCATTTTGCCACAAATTGGATTCCCAGGTTTCATTGCTCCTTTTTACGATTTTAATGGGCAGCTGACTGTCGACACAAATTATTGGGCTTTTTGTGATGGGTCAGTGAAGACAATCACCAGAGTGAATGGGACCACTTTCGTGGATACGTTGCCTGACTTATCGGGGCGGTATTTGGTAGGGTTCGGAACAGATGGTGGGGGTAATATTGCTACGGCTTTATGGTCAGCCGTTCCTGTTGGGAATCCTTCTCATCAAATCAATCTACAGCATCTACACACTACAGTTGCGCATGACCATACGGTTAACGCTCATAGCCATTCTGTAGATCCACATTCTCACTTGGTGCCTGATCATTACCATGGGAAAGGCACGTTGGCTATTGGCGCTAGTGGGGCGCATACGCATTTGTTTTACTGGTTAGACGCTTCGTCTGGCTCTGGTACTTTGAGCGCAGCAGGCAACAATGATGTTGCCGCACAGCAAAGCCAAGCGACTAGTAGCACAACACATACTCACCCTAACGCAGATTTTACAGGTGTGGTGGGATCTTCTGGTGGGAGTAACGGTGATGCGGCGTTTGCGACTTCTGCTAATGGGTCTACTACTTCGTTGACTGCATTAACCACAAATACTTCTGCACCAAACACTAACAACGCATTATCAACCACGCAAAGTATTCAGCCGCGTTCTGTGCTTGTGCGTTGGGTTATGAGGATCAAATGATACAATCTTCTCCCGTTCAAGCTTTGAAAGAGACCTTAGACATTCCTGATTTTTACACGATGATCTTGTATTACAAGGACGGCACTACTCGGACAGTTGAGGCGGTGAAGTCTGTCGTGTATCCTGAAACAATGATTTTAGAGATTCTGTCGAAGAAGAATACTTGGCTCTGGGTTCCGATGGATTCTGTGAAAGAGATTGAGCTGGATGAAAATTTTGCAAAGATTGCAGAGCTGTCTGAGAAAAGAAGGCAGAATCAACAGGGAGGTGTGTGATGGATCCGGTGACAGCCTCCGCCCTGATTGGGGGCGGCGTTTCATTGCTAGGAAGTATCTTTGGAAAGGGAAATAAAAAGCCCGCTCCTAAATATTCGAATGAAGCTCAAGACGTTTTGTTTGGAGATCTGTCTTCGATGTTGGCCAACTATGGGTCGCCTGTCATTCCAGCGTTAGCTAGTCGTGGATTAGGTGGTGCATATAAAGGGATGTTTGGGGATGATAGTTCTAGTATCACAAACCCCTACCATTTGGCAGTTGGTGACCAACAGGATGGTGGGTCTACCGGATTTAATTTGAACACATTGAACCCTGCCGCTGGACCGATCAGTGCGCATGGTTTTGGATTTGGTGGTGGGAACATGGGCCGATATACTGCTGGGTCTCCTAATGCATGGAGTCGCCGCCCTTTCTTTGGAGCATAACATGGCTTTCCCTTCTTTAGCAGGACAACAAAGATCAATTGCTCGTCTTCCATTAAACGCCAGCGGTGGCGGGGCTAGTGATCCCAATGCGTCAAGTGGGATGTTCTACACTCCAAACCCTAGGGCCCCTGGTCAATACGACTTCAGCTATCTGTATGGTGGGCTTGATGCTTTATCAGGAACGCCTCGTTATAAAAAACAGAGCATTCAACCTTATCAATTTCAGAACCCTCAGGTGTCTCCTGTTGCTGGGCCTCAAGCAATCAATGAAAGTTTTTATTCGAATCTTGCGAACTCAATGGCTAAACCGCAGCTTCGTCCATTGGTCGCGCAGTCTGGGGAAAGGATGCGGCAACTGCAGCAGGGGTTTGGCGGTTCGTTAAGTGACGCGGCTTCAAAAGAGTTTCAATTAAAGAACTCTATGAAACTTGGTGAAGATATTGCGGGCATGCAGGGGAATATAGACAAGACAATTGCTGAGCAAAGGATTGGTGAACAACGAGACATTTCTCAGGCGAATTTTGCGGAACGACAGAAGGCAAGAGATTTGGGATTATCCACTGGCTTGCAAGTGGCTGGACAGCAAGCCGATGAGAATTATAGATCTGCTGGATTTAATGATTCTGCTGCTCGCTATGAATCGCAGGATCTGTTGGCCAGAATCCAAGCGATGTTAAACTCAGGGGCTCAGATTCCACAGCTGCAGGGTTCGTTGCAGAACATTACTTCAAATGCCTATCAAAAGCTCTTAGATCAAATGGGTGGTTTGACTGGGTTAGGAGGGATTTAAATCATGTCTTGGTTCGATAATATTGGTCAATCCATTTTACAATCTATCAAAAATGTTGGGCCATTTTCTCAGAAGAAAAAATCTCCTGATGACATGGGTGATGACGAGCTTCCTCCTCAGCCTTTGAATCCTGATTCTCTCAACACAGGTCACGTTCCGTTTGATAGAGCACAGGCTTTGTTGCGTGGTGATACAGGGATGTTTGGGAATGAATCCACGCGACCTATGGGTCCACGTTCTGTGATTCAGGGAATCAATCCAAATGCCTCCGATGATGCTGCTTATGATTCAATGCCAACAGATGCGAAAGCTAGAGGTGTTTCGTTTCACGGAATTCCTTCAATGGAAGAGGCTGTGGCTGGACGTAAGAAAGCTGGATTGGGAGATATTCTAGGCAATGCCGCTGCGATCTTTATTCCATCTCTAGCTAGTGGGATTGCGGCTTCCAAAGCAGGTGAGTACGGTGGTTTTGGTGGGGGCATGGCTTCTGGTTTAGCTAAAGCCTTTCCTCAGTTTCTTGAGAATCAAATGGCTCGACAGCATGAACAGCGGTTGAGCGAAAAACAATTACTGGCTGATCCTGCTCGAATTGTTGCGTATCAGAAAGCCAAGAAGCGTGCCATGTCTGGCGATCAAATGTTTGATAGTGGACGTAAAACTTTTGATGAACTGATGGCTGATGAGATGGCAAAAGTTAAGACTGATCAATTGGCCGCTGAGATGGCGCACAAACAATACGGCACTACAGGGTATGGTTTGTACCAGAAACTGATGGATGAAGGCCGTGTAGAAGATGCTAAACGAATTCAAGAAATGATGATGCAAACCTCTGC
>CALLKD010000005.1 GCA_938008595.1 uncultured bacterium
GCGCGTGCTTTGCAAGCATGAGGTCATCGGTTCGATCCCGTTCACCTCCACCAATGATTTGTTTTTTTGTGAGTGGTAATAGTTTTACAATCTTCTGAATTTTAAAAGTTGGAAACTTTAAGTTTATGCTTAATGATTCTGACTTTTAGAAAGTCAAGCTTCTTTAAAAAGTCTAAAGAGATGTTGTTCATAATATTTATGAATGACGTTTAGAAAAATAACAACAACACCGTACAGTTTAATGGATGACTTCTGTGTCTTTAAAGTTATCATTTAAAGCATTAAATTGTACGCGGGTAAATTGCTCAAGAATATAACCGTATTCTTGGGCGTTGACACAATCAAGCGCAAAAGAGCATTTGATGGATGCCTTGGCATGAAGAGGCGATGAAAGACGTGTTACGCTGCGATAAGCTGTGGGGAGGTGCGATAAACCTTTGATCCGCAGATCTCTGAATGGGGAAACCCACCACATTGTGGTATCCTTATCTGAATACATAGGATAAGGAAGCGAACCCGGGGAACTGAAACATCTCAGTACCTGGAGGAAAGGACATCAACCGAGACTCCGTTAGTAGTGGCGAGCGAACGCGGACTAGGCCAGCGCCTTGAGTAAAAAAAGAAGAATGCAATGGAAAGTGCAGCCAAAGAGGGTGATAGCCCCGTATTTGTAAAGTTTTATTTGAGGACTCGAGTAAGGCGGGACACGTGAAATCCTGTTTGAACATGGGGGGACCACCCTCCAAGCCTAAGTACTCTCTAGCGACCGATAGTGAACAAGTACCGTGAGGGAAAGGTGAAAAGAACCCCGATGAGGGGAGTGAAATAGACACTGAAACCGAATGCTTACAAGCAGTCGGAGCGGAATTTATTCCGTGACGGCGTACCTTTTGTATAATGGGTCAGCGACTTAGTTTGTCGAGCGAGCTTAAGCCGTTAGGTGTAGGCGTAGCGAAAGCAAGTCTTAATAGGGCGATATAGTTCGACGAATTAGACCCGAAACCGGGTGATCTAGCCATGGCCAGATTGAAGGTGGAGTAACATCTACTGAAGGATCGAACCCACTAATGTTGAAAAATTAGGGGATGAGCTGTGGTTAGGGGTGAAAGGCCAATCAAACTCGGAGATAGCTGGTTCTCCGCGAAATCTATTTAGGTAGAGCGTTATATGATTACCACTGGAGGTAGAGCACTGGATAAGCTAGGGGGTCCAACAGACTTACCAAACTTAACCAAACTCCGAATGCCAGTGAGTACAGTATAGCAGACAGACCATGGGTGCTAAGGTCCGTGGTCGAGAGGGAAAGAGCCCAGACCGCCATCTAAGGTCCCAAAATCATGACTAAGTGTTAAAGGATGTGAGAAAACCAAAACAACTAGGATGTTGGCTTAGAAGCAGCCATCATTTAAAGAAAGCGTAATAGCTCACTAGTCTAATTAAGTTTTCTTGCGCCGACAATGTAACGGGGCTAAAGTCATGTACCGAAGATGCGGACTCGTATGTAAACATATGAGTGGTAGCGGAGCGTTCCGTAAGCCTGTGAAGGCATCCTGTAAGGGCTGCTGGAGGTATCGGAAGTGAGAATGCTGACATAAGTAGCGATAAAGAATGTGAGAGACATTCTCGCCGAAAGTCCAAGGTTTCCTGCGTAAAGCTAATCTGCGCAGGGTTAGTCGGCCCCTAAGGCGAGGCTGAAAGGCGTAGTCGATGGGAATCAGGTTAATATTCCTGAACCAAGAAGAAGTGACGAAGTTCAAAAATTGTATATGCTTATTGGATTGTGTATGCTAGTTGCGAGCTTCCAGGAAATAACTCTTCAATTAAGACCGTACCCTAAACCGACACAGGTGGACAGGTAGAGTATACCAAGGCGCTTGAGAGAACGATGCTGAAGGAACTAGGCAAATTGCATCTGTAACTTCGGGAGAAAGATGACCTATAATTGGGCAACCAGTTGTAGGTGGCACAAACCAGGGGGTAGCGACTGTTTATTAAAAACACAGGGCTCTGCTAAGTCAATAGACGATGTATAGGGTCTGACGCCTGCCCAGTGCTGGAAGATTAAAAGGAGGGGTGCAAGCTCTGAATTGAAGTCCCAGTGAACGGCGGCCGTAACTATGACGGTCCTAAGGTAGCGAAATTCCTTGTCGGGTAAGTTCCGACCTGCACGAATGG
>CALLKD010000006.1 GCA_938008595.1 uncultured bacterium
GACTGGGGACTTGTTGAAGACCCTCGCACCATCTACAAGGTTGGTGACCGCGTAAAGGTTAAGGTAATTGAAATTAAGGACGGAAAGGTATCTCTTTCAATCAAGGCTCTTATGGAGAACCCTTGGAAGAGTGCAAGCGATCGCTATGCAAAGGGACAAGAAGTATCTGGTGTTGTAATCAAGTACAACAAGCACGGAGCACTCGCTTCAATTGAAGAAGGTGTTGCTGGTCTTGTGCACATCAGTGAGTTTGCAACTCCTGCAGAGCTTCGTGAGACACTTGAACTTGGAAAGACCTACCCATTCACTATTACCCTCTTTGAACCAAAGGATCAGCGCATGACGCTCACTTACGCAAAGAAGAAATAATACGGCAAAGAGAAAACCCCCGGCTTGTGTCGGGGGTTTTCTCTTTGTCTGCAGGTACATTGGAAAACCGCGTGAACGATCTTCCGTTACGCGGTTTACTTCAGCTGAGCAAGACGGTTCTCGATGATGGCGAAATCTTCAGGGCTTGGCTCCTTGTTACCCTGAAGTCCCAAGACCCTCATAAGGGGTCCGAGCTCGATTGCCAGAAAGGTACCCACGGGTACGTGTTCCAGTTTCTGACGAATTTCCATCGTTCGTGTAAGGAGGGCGTCGACCCCATCAGCTCCTTTGGGATCCCCCTCTCTCCATGTGCGCATGATCTCTTCTCCTGTGGTTACTCCTACCAGGAGAGTAGCATCAGGTTCCAAAAACTTCCACTTTATCTTAGCTACTTAGTATTCGCCTCTAACATTGCTTTCTCAATACCGTGCGTAACAAAGTATTCGATTGCTGCGGTACTTTGCGCAAACACCTTCGTTAGTGCTGTTTCTTCTGACGGTTTGAACTTCCCAATTACGAAACTCACCACCTTATCTTCACCGGCAGGCTTCTTTACCTTCCCTTTGGCGGTAGCACCAGAGATGCCCACCTTAAGTTGTGCAAACTCCTTGGTTTTAATTGCACGCATAATACTTTCAACACCTTTGTGTCCTCCACTTCCCCTGCCATACGTAGTCATTTTCAAAACACCAAGAGGGAGGTCGAGTTCGTCTCGCACCACAAGGAGACTCTTCGCTGCCTTTACTGACTTAACAAAAGAAGTAACTGCCTTGCCAGAAAGATTCATTGAAACTGCAGGGAGTATGAGTACTACCTTCTCGCCCCCAACGTTTGCTTCAGAAACAAGCGCATTAGCAGCCTTACGAAGCGTGAACTCTGGAAAGTTATGTGCCTTAGCAAACGCTTCCACCGCCATGCGTCCTGCATTGTGTCTGGTCTTCAAATATTCCCCCTCTGGATTCCCTAGTCCTACGATTACAAATGCCATATGCACCCATCGTACCATCAAAACGGTACTGCAATTTCATAGAAAGTTGCACAGAAAAATACCGAGCGTACAATACCCTGTATGAAGTTCCTCGGTAGTGCATTCAAAGAAATTGCCTTCCTTGTTCTCCTTGCTGTTGTTACCGTTTTGCCAATACGACTCTTCGTAGCACAACCCTTTGTTGTTGAAGGTGCGTCAATGTACAAGACATTTGAGAGTGGTGACTACCTCATTATTGATGAGCTTACGTATCGCTTTAGTGATCCAAAGCGTGGAGACGTCATTGTCTTCCGTGCACCTCCCGACATATCAACGTTTTATATAAAGCGCATCATTGGTCTTCCTGGTGAGACCGTACACATTGACCACGGAAAGGTAACTATTACCAAAACAGATGGCACCACACTCGTACTTGATGAGCAGTACATCATTGATGAGGACGCAACCTATTCAGAAGACGCAACTATTGGCAGTGGTCAGTACTTTGTAATGGGTGATAACAGACCTAAGAGCTCAGACTCACGTGTATGGGGACTACTTCCTGAGAAGAATATTATGGGCCGCGCCTTGGTTCGCCTTCTTCCCCTAGGACAGATTGGATTGTTCCCTGGTAGCGTTTCTTCACCACAATGAGTACTTCCATTAAAGCTGAAGACATACTAAAGCGTGCAGGAGCAGTGGGAAGCTCATACGGCTTCACCTCCCTCGCGCATCTTGCCTCCCAGAAGAAATCCTCTACTAAGCTTCCCTATCCTGAGAACCTGCTCTTGGACACTCTTGATCCAAATGCACGCGATGTGGTGGGCTTTTTGAAGCATGTACGTGATGCTGGCATTGTTCCTTCCACCGCTCAACCGCTATATCTATGGCACTCAAATGCAGCGCCAGGCCGTCCTGCTCCAAAGCAGATGGTGATTCAATTCCATGCACTGGGTGCTGATCGTGCCATTGCTGATGCCGTACTTATGCGCGCAGTGCGTGCGCTTATGCAAGAGTTTAGTAAGGAGGGGCTTACGCTTCGTATTAACAGCATGGGCGACAAGGAAACAAGAAGCAGGTTTGCCCGTGAGCTTACCAACTTCTTCCGCAAGCATGGTGGCAGTCTTCCTGAGAACTGTGTCAGTTGTGCAAAGCGCGACGTGCTTGAAGCGGCAGAGCTACTTGCGGTTGAGGATGCAGATAGCCTCCCATCGTCTACCGATCATTTGAGTGAGCAGAGCCGAAAGCACTTTGAAGGGGTACTTGAATATCTTGAATCAACAGAGACTCCATACGAACTTGCACCAGAACTTCTTTCTCGTGGTACGTCATGGACAGAAACCTGTTTTGAGGTACGCGCAGGAGAAAAGATGTATGCCTGGGGTTCTCGCTATGCAGATCTTGTAAAGCACTTCTTTAAGGGAAATATTCCTTCCATTGGTGCCGTACTTCGTATTACCGTTGATAGTCGTGAGACCATCCCCCCAATCAAATCTCCATCAACCCCTCGTTTTGTATTTGTACATATTGGTGAGGAAGCGAAGCGTGAGAGTATGAAAATGGCAGATGGACTACGCCGTGCACGCATTCCACTAGCACAATCTATCGGTACCGAATCCCTCACTGAGCAAATGCGTTTGGTGGATGAGATCAACCCTAAGTACCTCATAATCATGGGGCGTAAAGAAGCACTTGATCGTTCGGTAATTCTCCGAGAGCGCTCGTCATATACAGAAACATATGTTCCGCTCGATTCATTGGTGGACCACTTGAAGGCCTTTGCCTAGGACTGGACTTTCGCTGCAAACTTTGTAAAGTGTGGCATGGCTCATGGGGGCCACGGGAGACGTACAATGGAATTTTCAGTTAAGTCGAAAGGAGTTGTTCCAGTACTGATTGCAGGCGTGTTCGGATTCATTGTCGGACAGGCACAACATACCGACGTGCTCGTTCAAAGCAAGAACGGTGCCACGGCAGTATCGTTCCCGGTAGACGAGTCCCCCGTCCTTGTTAAGGGTGGGAAGGATCCGTCCTACGTCGTGCTCTGCTCCGAAGGGAGGCAGATGAGCTATGCGGGCATGGTTCCCTCTTCTGAGGGGGACCCTGCAAGAAACATGCTCGTCTTTGAGTGCGCTCCAAGCGAGAGCACGCAGGTAACGGCACCGCTTGGGAATGGCAAGAACTTTTTCAGCACCTAACGACTATGCGCCCGGCTACCGTAACGGTACCGGGCGCTCTCATATACCTAGTAGACACCACCCTATTTGCTGTGGTACTATGGCGCAATCATGCAAAAAGCAACAAGAATTGAAGTAAAGCGAACAAAGAACGAGAGCGCGGCCTCACTTATACGCCGTTTCTCTCGCCGTGCTCAGGGTCTTGGTATCGTACGTGCAGTACGTGGACGTAGATACTACGTACGCCAGAAGTCTGACAACGTTGATCACATGCGCGCCATGGTTCGCGGTGAACGTATTGCTGAGTACAACGAGCTCGTAAAGCTTGGAAAGATTGATCCAGCAGCAAAGACAGTGCGTGGACGTAAGTAATACACGGAATATGGCGACCACGGTCGACATAAAGGACTTCACCAGGCGCAAGGCGCCTGGTTTGTCGTTTACCCAGATGGCACACGCTGTTTTGCCAGGATGGGAAATCTCTCTCGTCTTTGTGGGAGCGACACGCGCAAAGGAATTGAATCAGCGACTCCGAAAGAAGGACTATGTGCCAAACGTGCTCTCTTATGTATCGGGCACTAAGTCAGGAGAAATTATTATTTGTCTTGCCGTAGCTAGAGAGCAAGCGCCACAGCATGAGCTTTCGTATACAGATTTTGTTGCATTTTTATTTATCCACGGTTTATATCATTTGAAAGGACTGCCACACGGCGCTACAATGGAGAGACTAGAGCGAAAGACTCTCGCTCGATTTACTCGTATCACACTTACTGCACCTTCTCATGGCTCGGCGCATCGCAACCGGCATTGATATCGGAACTCACCAAACGAAGGTTGTCGTGGTGGAGGAGATTGTTACCCCAGAGGGAGCAAGCGTACATATCATCGGTACAGGCATGAGTGAGACACAGGGGCTACGCCATGGGTATATTGTTGACCCTTCAGATGCGAGTGCCAGTATTATTGCGGCAAAGCGCCAAGCAGAAAGTATTGCAAAGGTGCCAATTAAGTCTGCATTCCTCGCCGTAGGTGGCGTGTCACTCGATGAAATACGCGCATCAGGAGAAACGGTTATATCTCGAGCTGATCAGGAGATTACTGATCTTGATATGGAGAAGGTGCTCCACGAGGCACGTATGGCAGGTGCCCCACACTTTGTAAACAGAAAGGTGCTACATGAGATCCCGCTTGAATACAGAGTAGATGGTTCAAAGACCATGGGCAGTCCTCTTGGCATGAAGGGTACCAAGCTTGAAGGAGAGTTTCTTTTCATAACCTGCCTATCACAGCACGCAGACTCACTTACTCTTGCTGTTGAATCTGCTGATATTGAAGTCATCGACCGCATGGCTTCCCCACTAGCAGGATCATACGTAACCCTTACCAAGGACCAGAAGATGAAGGGATGTGTGCTTGCAAACATTGGTGCTGAAACTGTCTCTCTCGTAGTGTATGACGAGGGAATGCCTGTTTCCACCAAGGTCTTTCCAATTGGAAGTACTAACATCACTGACGATCTTGCGCTTGGGTTCAAGATCTCCCTTGAAGACGCAGAGCGTATAAAGCTTGGTCGCCTTTCAGGGGTTATGTACCCACGTAAGAAAGTGGAGGACATCATTGCACAGCGTTTTCATACTATGTTTGATTTGATTGATAAGCACATAAAGTCACTCGGCCGACGAGGTAGTCTTCCTGCAGGAATAATTCTCACTGGAGGAGGCGCTGGCCAAGGAACTATTTCAGACATTGCAAAAGGAAGACTTAATCTCCCAACTCGTATTGCAGACATGAAGCTCTCAGCAGATACCAAGGTTCGTGACGCCACGTGGGCTGTAGCATACGGACTTGCGCTATGGGGCCTTACCGGAGACACCGATGTGCCAAAGAAAAACATTGCTGCTGAGTTTACGCGCTCTGCAAAGAAGTTTCTCATGCAGTTTATGCCCTAGGTGCATACTATTTCTCACCCTCAAAACAGACACACTAGTCTCCTAAGTCAAGGTTTGCGTTTTTTGCCCGTGTGATAGCATATAGCTACTAAATCATTATTTATTCGCACATTACCTATGTCCAAGCGCGTCATTCCTGAAATTGAGACTTTTGCTCGCATCCGTGTTGTTGGATGTGGAGGTTCTGGAGGAAATGTGGTGAACCACATGGTTAATTCAAAAGTTAAGGGTGTTGAGTTCATCGCAATTAACACAGACGCACAAGACCTTCACCGCTCACTTGCAAAGCGAAAAATTCACATTGGTAAGAACCTCACCAAGGGACTTGGTGCAGGGATGAACCCAGAACTTGGCCGTCGTGCAGCAGAAGAAACACGTCAGGAAATCATGGAAGCCCTCCAGGGATCTGACATGGTCTTCATCGCCTGTGGTATGGGAGGTGGTACAGGAACAGGTGCAGCAGCAGTGGTAGCAAAGATCGCTAAGGAGCTTGGTGCACTCACCGTAGCGGTGGTTACCAAGCCATTCTCATTTGAGGGCGCCCTCCGTGCTTCTATTGCTGAGGAGGGTCTTGCAACGCTTAAGAAGGAAGTGGATGCATACCTCGTAATTCCTAACGACAAACTCCTTTCACTTGTTGAAGCTAATACAAGCGCAAAGAATGCCTTTGCACTTGCAGATGAAATCCTCCGTCAGGCTGTTGAGGGTGTATCAGACATCATCATCACTCCAGGAGAAATTAACACTGACTTCAACGATATTAAGGCCATCATGGAAGGTGCAGGCCCTGCTCTCATGGGAATTGGTATCGCTGACGGTGAGAACCGCGCTAAGGATGCTGCTGCTCAGGCCGTTAACTCTCCTCTTCTTGATGTCTCAATTAACGGTGCAAAGGGTATTCTCTTTGTGGTAGCAGGATCTGAAGACCTCGGTATTCTTGAAGTGCAGGAAGCGGCAAAGGTAATTGGAGACTCAGTGGACAAGAACGCACGGGTCATCTTCGGTATCATGCGCGATGAGAAGCTTAAGAAGGGTCAGATCCGTATCATTGTAATTGCAACAGGATTCCCTGAAACAGGCGCTGAGCACACACCAAATCCAAGTGCACAATCTCTATTTAGCATGCCCGTTGAAGTGCAGACTGAAACACGAGGAAAGATATTTAATGAAGCCATAAGCCCACGTCGTGAAGAGCCTGTTATCGCACCCGTTGAAGTTGAGGCTGCTCCTGAAGAGCGTAAGCGTGAGGAGCCAATTGTAACAGCAGCCCCTCGTGGCGATGTTGCACGCTCAGTTACGCCCCCAATTGTAGATGAAGATGACGAGGCATGGGGAGCAATCCCATCATTCTTGCGCCGTCACAAGAAATAGTTTTCTGAAAGGAGCACCGAGAGGTGCTTTTTTTGTTATACCCTTTCGTGCCCTACGTGGGGGCGGTATACTGCACCCATATGCATGATGTACTGATAGTTGGAGGAGGACCTGCAGGTGTAGCAGCGGGAGTATATGCCGCACGTAAGCTTTTGAAAGCTGCGGTGGTTGCAGAAGAGTTTGGAGGTCAGAGCACTGTCTCAGAGGGTATTGAAAACTGGATTGGTACCACTACTATTCCTGGTACAGAACTAGCGAAGGCACTTAAGAAGCATCTTGAAGTATATAAGGACAACCCCCTATCAATTCACGAGGGTGTCCGTGTAGTGCACGTTGCTAAGGTTGAAGGCGGATTTGAGGCAACGCTTTCAAACGGGACTACTCTAACTAGTCGTAGCGTACTAATAGCCTCTGGAGCCTCTCGTAGGAAGCTCACCGTGCCTGGTGCTGACCTATACGAGCACAAGGGTCTCACCTACTGTGCGTCCTGTGACGGCCCCCTATACGGTGGTATGGACGTTGCCGTGGTTGGCGGAGGCAATGCAGGGTTTGAAAGCGCACTACAGCTCCTCGCCTATGCAAAGTCAGTAACCCTTATACATCGAAGAAGTGACTTTAAGGCTGATGCCATAACCGTACAAAAGGCAATGGAGCATCCAAATATGAAGGTGCTCACCATGACAGAACCTGTTGAAATTCTTGGAGAGAAGTTTGTAACTGGTATGGTGGTGCGCAATATCGAGACACAGGAAACAACAACGCTCCCTGTGAGCGGTGTATTTGTGGAAATAGGGGTACTGCCAAGCACTGATTTCGTGAAAGATCTCGTTACCCTTGATCCGGTTGGTCGTGTTGTTATAGACGCACGTACGCAGCGCACAAGTACTGAAGGAGTATGGGCTGCTGGTGATTGTACAGATGAGCTCTATCACCAAAACAATATTGCCGCAGGAGACGCCGTGAAGGCGCTTGAGGACATCTACGTTTGGCTAAAGACTCGGTAGTCTTACAAGAAGAACCTGATTAGCACAACAGCAAGTACACTTGTTGCGCCGGTGACGAATGTTCCCCACGCAAGGTCAACTACAGTAAGGAGTGGAGACCAGTCCTTAATTGTTGCGTAGTTGGTAAGGTCATAACAGCTATATCCAATGAATCCAAGGAATCCCCCGATGAGAAATACCTTGAGGAGACTAGTGGCGTTCACCACACCAGGGTGCACCACAAAATAGAGAATACCTACGGCATAGAGTAGATAGAAGATAACAACAGGCGTAAGGAGTACCTTTGGCGCAAATAGTGCTCCCAACTCACGAGCATAGAATCCTTTGTTAAGAGTGAGCCACACACCGTCGAGTACGATAAGGGGAATAAGAGTGGAAATGTATTGAAGTATCATACACAAAGTATAGCGCACCCGTAGTGCGTACATACAAAAACACCACACAATACTGTGTGGTGTTTTTGTATATTTCCTAGGAAGATTATGCCCCTTCTTCAACTGAAGACTCCTCAGGCATAGCAACGTCAGCCTCATCAGCTGAACCTGTTACGTGAGTGTGCGTCTCAGGCATGTCTGTAGCTGGAGTTTCCTCAACAGCCTCAGCATCATCTGCACCTTCTACTACAACGTCTGTGTTTAGCTCATCCATAGATGTATTTGTTTACATAATAAAGAAAGACCACCCCGTAGGGTGGCTCCCTATCTCACACACGCTGACTATAGCACAGGTGTGGAATTAGTGCTCACTATAGGTGCTACTATTCACGGGTGAAGATAACCTTTGCAATAGTTGCTGCATTTCTTGCACTAATAGGAAATAGCTCATACCTACGGGATGTACTAAAGGGACGGGTGCATCCCCACCCGTACACGTGGGGTATCTGGTCTATTGTTTCAATGACAACGCTCTTAGGAGGTATCGTAAAAGGTGCCGGCATTGGCGTACTCCCCACCGCTGTTGCTGAAGGGTTTACCGTTATCATATTTCTCTTCTCCCTATGTCAATTAGGCACTTCTAAGGTGAGTGCTATCCGCCCTACTGATCACTATTTTCTACTTGCGGCACTCCTTGGTCTGGTACCGTGGGTTCTTACGAAGGATCCAACCATTTCAGTGGTGCTCATGGTACTCATTGATACCATTGCCTTTATCCCAACACTGAGAAAAGCATGGCGTACTCCCCAGACTGAACAGCCAGTACTGTTTGAAATGAATGTACTTCGGCACATTCTTACCCTGTTCTCACTAGAGGCATACAACATCGCAACAACCCTCCATTCAGTCGCTATGATTTGTACCAACTCACTTATGGTTCTCTTTATTAAGAGGAGGCGGTAGATATGCCAAGACCTCCGGATGGAGGTCTTGGGTTGCGTATCCGCTATTGTTGGTGATCCCACGGGGAATCGAACCCCGATTTCCTGCGTGAAAGGCGGGCGTCCTAACCGTTAGACGATGGGACCTTTCTACTACTCGCAAACTATATCATCATTTGTGGAAAATGGTAGTTGGAATAAAAGTGAGCCGCGCATGGGATTGCGCGGCTCTTTTTAGTATTTTCAGCGCCCACAGAGCACAACTGCGGGGAATTTGATGTCCAGATGAAGATCGGGGTGCACGGTGAGTTCACCTTTACGCCACACACCATTTTCTTCTTCAAGACACAGAATGCTCTCACCCTCCGAGGACGGGCACTTTGTACCCCAGAAGCAGACGCGGCATCCGTGCCATGTTGCAGGCACCCGGCTCGTATCCTCGAGATACCAGTCTAAACAATCCTGACCGGCAACCTGATAGTGCGTGAGACCGGCCTGAATGACTGAAACGGGAACCTTCCCGTGTCGTTGGTCAATTGAACGGTACAGTGCCACAGCAGGAACCTCATTGCTCATACCCATTCTCCCCTAAAGAACCCGATGGGTACTATACAACAAAATTCAGTAATACAAGACTCTTTTTGTGTATAGCTATACAGGGACTTCAATGAGTAGCACTTCACTACCTGGTTCTCCCGTAAGGGTAAACTCATCAGTGTCCCACACACCAAGCGCATCACGCTCGTATATAGTTTCAGTACCTATAGTCACACTTCCCGTACGCACAAACACATACACGCCATTCCCTTCTTGCATGCAGGTATAAGTATGAGAGGCCCCAGCTGAAAGTGTGAGTGTGCTAATGAAGGTATCTTGCTGAATACGAAGACTTCCATCGCGCGCATCGGGACTTACCAGCAAGGTTCGCTCCTTTGGCCGGTCTGACACAAATGACTTTTGTTCATACCGTGGAGACAGGTTGTCTTCTCGTGTTTGTATCCAGAGCTGGAACAGGGCAAGCTCTTCATCTGGCGAGTCGTTGTATTCAGAGTGTTCGACACCAGTCCCCGCACTCATAACCTGCACTTCACCACCCTGCACCGTACCGGTATTACCCATACTATCTGTATGCGTAACACTGCCGCTTGTAACGATGGTAATAATCTCCATGTTCTCATGTGCGTGAGTACCAAACCCAGTGCCAGGAGCAATGCGGTCATCATTAAGAACCCGCAGTGCGCCAAAGCCCATACGATCTTTGTTATACCAATTGGTAAAGCTAAAACTATAGCGGGTGTTAAGCCAACCATAGTCTCCCCTTCCTCGCTCATGTGCCTTGTGCAATATCGTGTTCATACACTTAGATATACCGTACCTGAAAGTATATATCCTTGGGGACAACCGTTGACGTACCTATAAAATATATGGTAAAAAGCGCACAGTGCCATCTACTTTTGGGTGGCAAATAGGGAGTGGTTCAAATGAAAAATGAGCTTTTGATCGCCCTGCTTATGGCGGTGGCGGTAACGGCATTTGCCGGATTCGGCTACTACCAGCACGGAAGCTGCTGGATGGGCAGCGAGTACAAGCTGGTCAATGCCTTCTGGGCGGTGGCGCTTCTCGTCGGCGTGTGCTGCCTTGTCATGCACATACATGCCGTATTGTCCGGAAAGGACAGGGAGTACAACGGCATCGTGCTTTCCGCGCATATGATCACTGCATGGATCATCTTCATGCTCTGGGACATCCATCCCCCGAGCATGCGGGAACAAATCATCGATGCGGTCTTCTTCTGGGTGGTCTTCTCCGGCATGCTACACATCTCGTTCTCGCTCATCGAGCTGTATCGGCTGCCGGAAGCGGAGCAGGCAAGACTCGCCGATAGCGAAGATCCCGACTAAAACTTTTCTCGCCGCAGGTGGAATACTCTTCCCCTGCGGCAACCCTTTTATATACACAAAGACCGCCATCCAAATATGAATGAGCGGTCAATGAGAACTAACTTTGCTGTACACCCCGAGAATTCCCCGACGGGAAAGAAAGAACATGTAGAGCAAAAGCAGCGTAGACACAATGAGCATCGGCCAAGCAATAGGAGCGTGTGCAAGTGCAATAAGAATGCAAAAGACACAGCTCACCATCCAGAGCACCGGAGTGACGTACCGAAGGACGAATGTTGCTGCTTCCAGCTTGTTTCCAAATCGTCCGCTGTTATTCCACTGCCGCACGCTAAGGGTTGCAATGATACTCATCATGTTTATGACAATTGTGCACATCCAAAGAGGATATGCAGCCTCTCCTTGAATGCCAAACATGGTTCACCTCCTTAGTAATAATAATATGGATGTGGTTGTGCGTGCTGATTGCAAACTAACAACAGTAATTGACAAAACACATTACTAATCTATACTTCGTTTCTACCGTAGTTTCTTGGGAGGATTGTGTGCAAGGATATTTTACTGGACAACACGTTTGTCTCTGGACCATTTCAAAAACCCAACAGTCCCCCATCACTTGGGTGACCGAGGAGGCGGTAGTAACCGTCACTCACACCTGGCATGGCGTACGCGCTACCTGCGGTAACCACCAGTACACACTGCGTGGTACGCAATGGGTGCGAGAAGATGGCGTGCAGCTGAAGGAGGCTGTTGGCGTGTGGAATGAGCTGGTCAAACAGCTTCCACACCCCTACAGCCCGCTGTTGCTGTCCTATGCAGCAACCTGCATCGTCGATGATCCGGTCAACATCAGGCCAAAGGGTCACGCAATGCGCGCCGCTAACGGACTGTTCCGTTTTCAGACGGAAGATGAAGTCCGGGGGGAAGAAGAAACACTACGCGCAGCATAGCCGCACGGGCCGCTCCTAAGCAGGAGCGGCCCAATTTGTATACCTACATACCGTAGTATTTGAATACTCCTTTGAATTACGTTATTCTCTCCATATTGCGCGGTTAGCTCAGTTGGTAGAGCATCTCATTGACGTTGAGAGGGTCGCAGGTTCGAATCCTGCATCGCGCACCATGCACGAAACACAACCAATCATTCTGTATCACGGCGACTGTCTAGACGGCTTTAGTGCAGCATATGCAGCATGGAAGAAGTTTGGCGACGATGCGCGCTATATCCCCCTCGAACGAGGAGGAGCATTGCCAGAGGGACTCGATGATAGGGATCTGTATTTTCTTGATTTTACCTATGAGCGAAAAGACATGGATCATTTCGTACGTATTGCACGATCAGTTACCGTACTCGATCACCACAGTGGTGTACGTGAGGTAACAGAGGCAATGCCACAGTTTGTGTTTGATAATAATCGTTCAGGAGCGGTTATTGCCTGGAACTACTTCCACCCTGACGTGCCGGTACCTTCACTCCTTTCTCACATACAAGATGATGATATCTTCACCTACGCACTTGAGGACACTCGTGCCATCATCTGCTATTTGTCAGTACAGGAATTTACCTTCTCCTCATGGGACAAGATGGTAGCACTCCTTGAGAACCCTGACACTCGTGAGACATTCCTCCGTACCGCACGTATATATGCTGAGTACTTTGAACTCCTTGCCGCACTTGCCGTAGAGAAAGCAAAGCTCATTTCATTTGAAGGATACGAATGCTATTTCGCAACAGCACATCCGTTTAAGCCGATGAAGTCCTTGGTGGGAAATCTTCTCGCAAAAAAGAAGGGTCCTATTGCACTGGTGGTTTCAGCGCACCCCTGTGGCTTTGGTGTTTCCATTAGAGGCGATGGCAGTGTTGATGTGTCACACATTGCGCAGAAGTATGGAGGGAATGGACATAAGAACTCTTCAGGGTTCCTTATCCCTGCAGATGGAAAGATGCCGTGGACCCTACTTGAAGATCATGAGAATTCTAGCAATTGAAACATCGTGTGATGAGACAGCCGTAGCGGTGCTTCACGCTACCGAAGAGGCGGACGGTACCCATTTTACCGTGCTTGGTAACGCACTACTTTCACAGATAGAGCTCCATAAGGAATATGGAGGAGTGTTCCCTGCGCTTGCTAAACGTGAGCATGCAAAGAATCTTGTGCCACTCCTTGAAGCAGCGCTATCTGAAGCGGAACTCTTAGTTGAAGACACTCAGGCACTCCTCCCGAGCGTTCACGAAGCGATTGTAGAAATTCTTGGACGAGAACCGGGGCTTACCGAACTATTTCTTAGTGCTATTTCTGAAATGGAGGTGCCGAAGATTGATGCCATCGCGGTAACAAGCGGTCCTGGACTTTCACCTGCGCTTTGGGTGGGAGTTAATTTTGCCCGTGCACTTTCCGCTGCGTGGAATGTGCCGTTGGTTTCGGTAAATCACATGGAGGGACATATTATTAGTGCCCTTGGTACTACCTCTGACAAAAAGAATCTGCTACTTCCTACGCCACCCCTTCCCCTTCTCTCTTTGCTAATATCAGGCGGGCACACCGAGCTTGTGCTCTCAGAAAGCTGGCTTTCATATTCTTTACTTGGTCAAACGCGGGACGATGCTGTGGGTGAGGCATTTGATAAGGTGGCACGCATGCTTGACCTTCCGTATCCAGGAGGGCCAGAAGTTTCAAGACTTGCAGAGAAGGCACGTAGCGCAGGAGCAACCACACCTACCGTTACCCTTCCTCGCCCAATGATTCATGATCCTAACTTTGATTTCTCATTCAGTGGTCTTAAGACTGCCGTACTGTATTTAAGTAAGGACAAGAATCTTACCGAAGAAGAAAAAGAGCAACTTGCCTGGGCATTTGAAGAAGCTGCTGCTGATGTGCTCTATGCAAAGACCAGGCGTGCACTAGAAGAAACAGGGGCACAGTCACTTGCACTTGGTGGTGGTGTGTCTGCAAATACCCACATACAGCGAGTGTTTACCGAGCGACTGAAGAAAGATATGCCGTATGTGTCACTGTACCTTCCTCAGGCATACCTTACGGGTGATAACGCAATCATGATTGCACTTGCTGGCTACTACCGAGCACAAAAGGGTGAGTATATAGAGCGCGCGCATCTTGTAGCAAATGGAAACATGCGCCTTGTGTAAGACAAGCAAAAAGCTCATTTATTTGCTATATTCTGTAGCATGGACGAGAGATTTCTGAAGCCCTACGACCCCTCCTCTACCGAAGCCCGCATATATGAAATGTGGGAAGAGAGTGGTTATTTTAATCCCGACAATCTACCAGCACGTACAAACGGTGAGGCACGCACACCATTCACCATCGTAATGCCGCCCCCAAATGCAAACGGGAACCTCCATGCCGGGCATGCCCTCTTTATTACCGTTGAGGATATCCTTACGCGTTTTAAGCGTATGCAGGGATACAGTGCACTCTGGATTCCAGGCGCTGACCATGCTGGGTTTGAGACACAGGTAGTGTACGAGAGAAAACTCGAGAAGGAAGGCCGTTCGAGGTTCCAGATGGACCCAAAGGATCTGTACGAAGAGATTCTTGCTTTTACGCTGGAGAATAAAACAAACATGGAAGAGCAAGTGCGTGCACTTGGTGCGTCATGTGACTGGTCACGAAAGAAGTTCACCCTTGATCCTGATGTGGTGGAAGACGTTCAAAAGACATTTATAAAAATGTACGAGGACAACATGGTATACCGCGGGAAGCGAACCGTTAACTGGTGCTCTAAGCATCAGACCTCCCTTTCAGATATTGAAACAGAAAGTGTTGAGGAAACCACTCCGTTCTATACCTTCAAATATGGTCCTTTTGAAATTGGTACCGTACGACCTGAAACTAAGTTTGGTGATAAGTATGTAGTGATGCACCCGGACGACAAGCGCTACGCAGCATGGGAGCATGGTCAAACGTTTCCACTTGAATGGATTAACGGACCTATTACTGCCACCGTAATTAAGGATGCTGCCGTTGATATGGAATTTGGTACGGGCGTTATGACGATTACGCCATGGCACAGCCAGATAGACTTTGAGATAGCAAAGCGTCATGCACTCGACATGGAGCAAGTTATTGATTGGCGTGGGAAGCTTCTCCCTATCGCTGGTGAATTTGAGGGAGTAAAGATCTCTGAAGCACGCGCAGCGATTGTTGAGAAGCTTGCACAGAAGGGACTGCTTGTTTCTGTAGATGAGCAGTACAAGAACGTAGTAAAGCGGTGCTATAAGTGTTCAACTATCATAGAGCCGCAGATCAAAGAGCAGTGGTTTGTTGCTGTACAGCCTCTAGCAGAAAAAGCTCTTGCAGCTGCAGCAGCTAAAGAAGTGCAGTTTATTCCAGAGCATGAGGAAAAGATTTTCCGTCATTGGATGGAGAATAGTATGGACTGGAATATTAGCCGTCAGATAATCTGGGGTATTGGAATTCCTGCGTGGTTTAGGAATCAGGGTACTGACACTGAGGAAGTAGTAGCGTCTATTGAAATGCCTGCTGGCGACGGTTGGGTTAAGGACACGGACACCTTTGATACCTGGTTTTCAAGTGGGCAGTGGCCTCTTATAACAACAGGCTACCTCAAGGGCGCTACCGACCGGTACCCTACGGACGTGCTTGAAACAGGGCGAGACATCATATTCTTCTGGGTAGCGCGCATGATTATGTTTGGGCTCTACCTAGGAAAGAAGGTACCGTTCCGTACCGTGTATCTTCACGGACTAGTTAATGATGCCAATGGGAAAAAGATGTCTAAGTCTAAGGGTAACGTAATTAATCCGCTTGATCTCACTTTGAAGTTCGGTACGGATGCCCTTCGTATGGGACTCATTGTTGGTAACACACCAGGCATGGACCTTGCACTTCGTGAGGATAAGGTGAAGGGCTACAAGAACTTTGCAAACAAGCTCTGGAATATCACTCGCTTTATTCTTGAGAGTACGGATGATACTAGTCTTGAAGCGCCACTAACAGAAGCTGATGCGACTATTCTTCGTGAGTGCATGGAACTCATACAAGATATTACTGCTGACATGGAAGCATACCGCCTATATCTGGCTGCTGAAAAGATATACCACTATGTGTGGCACCGACTAGCTGATGAACTTATTGAGGACTCAAAGACTATCTTTGCAGGAAGTGATGAAGTGGCAAAGCAATCACGCAAAGCACTGCTTCGAACACTCCTACAGCACGTACTAAAGACACTCCATCCATTCATGCCGTTTGTTACAGAGGAAATATGGCAGGTACTACCAGAGACGTCTGGTATGCTAATGGTATCAAGCTGGCCTAGTGCAACGTAGGCTGGCAGATTTGCCACATGCTTACTTCGCTGTCATTTGAAACTCTTCTCTATGCATTTATTGGCGGAGTATTACCTGCCCTTATTTGGCTATACTTTCTTCTTAAAGAAGACCGTCGTAATCCAGAGCCACGAAAGTTACTTTTCATAGCGTTCTTTGCGGGTATGCTCGCCGTACCCTTTGCCATTGTGCTTGAAGGGTTCTTCCGTGACTATGCGTATACCAGTTACCCACTGTGCTCTGCGTATACCACGCTCTGCTTCCCCATACTATTTGCGTGGGCAGCAATTGAAGAAACTCTTAAGTATGGCTTTGCCGCAATGCTTGTTCTCTGGCGCAAAGAAGTTAATGAGCAGATTGATTTGGTAATCTACATGCTCACCGTAGCGCTTGGCTTTGCAGCACTTGAGAACACCCTCTTTCTCATTGAGCCATTTAGTAACGGACACTTTGTTGCAGGACTCGCCACCGGTAACTTACGCTTTGTAGGCTCTACCTTGCTTCATGTGATTGCATCTTCTGCAATTGGATTTACCCTTGCCTTTACGTACAACGCGCCAAAGCAAATACGACAAATTACTGCGTCTATTGGACTTATCCTTGCAATTGCATTGCACACTACGTTTAATTTTTTTATAATTCCTCGAGATGGCTCAGGTACTATCCTCAGCGCATTCTTGTTTGTGTGGAGTGGTGCAGTTGTGTTCTTCGCAGTATTTGAAATATTGAAATATTTTGAATATCGCACATTACCAAATAACAGTAATTACTAACATCTCCTAATCTATGAAAAAGCGCTCCTTTTTTGAACGACTCTCAGGCTCAATGCCACTTGATGATGATTTTGATTCATACAACGACGATGTTGTTGCTCCCCAGGACGTACGACGCTTTTCAATAGCAACCGCTTCGCAGTCACCAAGTCCTGTTGAGAGTACATCACGTGCTGCCGTACAAGAGGAAGAGCCTGCTGATGGCCAGCTTCCGGTAGATGTATATCAAACAAGCTCAGAGATTGTTATTCGTGCCTTCATCGCAGGCGTACGCGCAGATGATATTAATCTCTCCATTAGCCGTGACATGGTAGTAATTGACGGCTCTCGTCACGAGCGCGATCAGGTAACTGAAAACGATTACTTTATCCGTGAACTATTCTGGGGCACCTTCTCACGTACGATTCTTCTTGCGCAAGAGATTGATGTTGATGCTGCTGCAGCAAGCTCTAAGGATGGGCTTTTGAGTATTGTTTTGCCAAAGCTTGATAAGTCACGCCAGACAAAGCTCAAGGTTAAGGCAGGTTAACGAATCTTTGTTACTTCCTCTCTGGGCACCCCTTCGATAACAGTAAAGGACAGATCTCCCAAGGTCTGTCCATTTATTGTTTTAACCAGTACACGCCACTTCCCAGGGATAAGTGCTCCCTTGGTGCTATAGCCCCGATACCCTTCTTCACGACCGCCTGAAACGGGGAATGCTATGAGTGCCTTCCGCTCCCACGTCTTTGTTTGTGGGTTGTAGTACTGCCATTCATGGGCAATTGATACCGAGAACTCTCCAGGGGCGAAAACAGCGCTGTAGGCACTAAGTGAGGCATTTGTGTCTGTATGCACGGTACGTGCTCGTAGCGAGTACCAAGGGGCAGTTTTCTCCCCTAGAAGCACATATCCTTCACCGGTTCTGGTAACTGATTGGTATACGCCCACCTCTTTTAGGGTAAGGGGGATGGGCGGAATAACGTTTCCTACGTATGCAATAACAACAACACTTGTTATAAGCGCACAAAAGCCAAGTGTTTGCACGATCACCTCCCTAAGGCGATTCCATCCAAGCATAGCCAGGAAGAAGCAGTACACAAAAAGCCCAACAACAGAGACACCGGTTGCAATGAGGAAGGTCTTTGTACTTAAGGTGTTAAGCACCAGTGGTACGGCAAAGATGGCGTAGGCATACGCAGAGAAATAGAGAAGGGTTGTTTGAAACGTAAGGTGGGTTCGATATGAACTAAACACTTCGTTTCCAATGAACACAAGGACAAGAAGAAGGATGAAGGGCCACGAGAACAAGACAGTGGAGCTCTTTGTATAGAAGATAAGGAATCCTGAAAGAAGTCCTCCGATGAAGAACTGGGCAATGAGTGGAGATGCTACCTGTAGGAATCTAACGAACTTCGATACTCCCTCACGCCCTTTGTTCAAGGATATATGCCCGATGAGTGAAAAGAGTATGGCAAGACTGATATATACGATAAAGAGCTTGTTTACTAAGGAAACATTAAGGAGCGTAAAGGTGAGGAGATCACTTACAAAACCCCCTATGAAAACTAAGGATGAAAGTCTTCGTTCATGTCGCCCTACCCAATTTAAAACCAGCGAAAGACGAGTACTTCGTTCCGTAGGCATGGCCATAATGGTGCTTGGGGGCGGGCTCGAACCGCCGACCCCTTCCTCTTCAGGGAAATGCTCTACCAACTGAGCTACCCAAGCAGTGGGACTATAGTACCACGAGGTTCAAAACCCTTCCAATCCGCTCCCTACTGGGGAACAGGCTCTGCTCCTTGGCTTGGTGTATAGACATGGAGTGACTTCTCAAGCTCATGTACCTGTGGAAGACCAAATACTGGCACGGTCTGACCCCCTACCTGCACTACGGGTACGAATGATTGCAGTGTTTTAACGATGGGACCGATAAATACCACCGGGAGGATTATCACGAGTGCCCAGAAGATGAGCTTTGTCCAAAAGGAAATACGTATCATTCGGTACATCGAGTGCATGACCGCATTGGTATCACGGGCCAGTCGCAGCTCTTCTGCAGCACTATCTTCCAGCGAACTACTAGGTGTGGGATTTGGTTGTTCAGACATATGTACTCTGTAGTATACGGCCTGTAGGGCCACTGGGTACACTCTCTGGATAGGTATAAGTGTGACGGTGCTCTCGCTAGGAATCGAACCTAGATCAGCTCGTTAGGAGTGAGCCGTTCTATCCATTGAACTACAAGAGCAATATGTCGAGGGTACCATAAAAAAGGTCCTCGAGTGAGGACCGTTTCTATAGCACCACTACTGTCTCTTATGCAGTAATTCCTGCGAGTTCTGCAAGGCGCTCCTTATCAAATCCCACAATAAGTTCATCCCCAACGAGGATAACCGGCACTCCCATCTGACCACTCTTTTCAATCATTTCTGTTCTCTTCTCAAGATCAGTCGATACATTGTAGTCAGTAAACGCTACACTGTGCTCTGTTAGGAAATCCTTTGCCATGTGGCAGAAGTGGCAGGTTGGGGTGCTGTAAATTGTGATTGGTTTAGTTTCCATATGTATTTATTATCGTCTGGCAAGTATACCATTTGGCATATTCTGGAGCACCTGTGGACTACTAGAAGCCAAAGAATTGCCGTGTCTTTTCCCACCACGTAAGCTCTGGGGGTGGAATAACCTGTTTGGCTGGTACAACGATGATGACGTCTTCACCAGGCTTTGCAACACCAAAATCCTGCCTGAATGAGGCTTCTTTTCCTCTATCCGTTGCAAGCTCGTCTAAGTCGCGCTTAAGGGTATCTTTGCGAAGAGTGAGCGCTTGTAGCTGTGCTCTCGTATCAGAAACTGTATGGCGTGCTATTTCTTCCTTGCGGGCGATTCCAAAGACGAGATATGAAAACCAGACTATAAGGAGAGAAAGTCCCGTGACAACAAGATAGTCACGGAGTGTAGCTCGTTTAATGATTCTTCGGGGCATTGCTCTCAGTATAGCAACTCATCCCCCGCTATTGAGAACTTTCTTGCACCATCTTCATAAACACATCTTGTGGGATATCCATCTTTGCGTGTGCACCCCTACGCTTCTTTCCCTTCTTTTGCTTTTCAAGCAGTTTCATCTTTCGTGTAATATCTCCTCCGTACAAATACCCGGTAACATCCTTTCTAAGTGCTGAAATTGATTTTGAGGCAACAATACGCCCTAGCGCATGTGCTTGAATCTTGAGCACGAACATCTGACGAGGGAGAATCTTTTCAAGCTTTTCCACCATACGCTCCGCTTCAATCTCAATACGTCGTCGTGAGATAACCCGTGCAAATGCAGGTACTGGCTCTTCAGCAATGAATATTTCAAGCTTAACTACGTCAGCAGGTCGTTCATCTAAGAACTCATATGAAAGAGAGGCATAGCCTGAAGAAGCGTTCTTCACCTTATCAAAGAATCCACGCATGAGTTCACGTAGTGGCATCTCCACCGTAAGTTCAATGCGTCCATCTAAATGCGTTTCTGTATTCTTCACATCACCCTCGTGATCATGAAAGAGCTGCAGCATGTTTGAGAGTGTGTCACTTGGTGTAATGAGTGTGACACGCACCCACGGCTCTTCTACGAAAGAAATGTCACCATAGGCAGGAAACTTTGATGGTGTGTATATCGTCTCTCGAAGTCCAGCCTTGTTAGTAACGATGTACGCGATAGTTGGAATAGTAACAATGAGCGAGAGATTAAACTCACGACGTAGTCGCTCAGTAACAATTTCAAGATGGAGCATGCCCAAGAACCCACAGCGGAATCCCCTACCAAGCACACCGGATGACTCCTCCTCAAAGGAAAGAGATGAGTCAGAAAGGTGTAGGCGCTCTAGGGATTGTCGTAGGTCAGTAAGGTCATCCTGGCTTTCTGGATACACAGAGGCCCACACCACAGGACGCGGTCGCTCAAAGCCTGCGAGCGGCACACGAGGGCCCTTGTCCGTAAGAATGGTATCTCCCACAGCCACAATACCTGCCTCCTTAACACCCGTGACAATGTACCCAATCTCACCTGCACTGAGGGTGTCTGTCTGTGTTTCGTCAGGCATAAATACACCGGTCTCAAGAGCGGTGAACTTCTCACCTGCTGCAGCAAATCTAAGCACATCTCCCTTTTTAAAGGTTCCATCAAAGACACGCGCAAAGACTGCGATACCGCGGTGTGATGAGAATGAGAAGTCAAAGATAAGAGCGCGAGAATCAGTACCCTCGCTTGCTCGTGGTGGTGGTACCCGCTCTACAATTGCCTCAAGTAGCTCTGGCACTCCTGCACCGGTGCGACCAGAAACGGTAAGTACGGTAGATGGGTCAACAGAAAGCAGCTCAGAGAGCTCAAGTGTTACGTCATCAACCCGTGCAGCTGGTGCATCAATCTTGGAAAGCACCGGAATAATCACACAGCCCGCAGCACGTGCCATGCCGAGTGTGGTGAGTGTTTGTGCTTGAACACCTTGCGTTGAGTCAACGAGAAGAATAACTCCTTCCACGGCAGAAAGTGCGCGTGACACTTCATAGGCAAAGTCGATGTGTCCTGGCGTATCGATAAGGTTTAGGATGTGGGTGCTCCCATTCTTGCTCGTATACTGCATGCGCGCTGGCTGCATCTTAATGGTGATGCCTCGCTCGCGTTCAAGATCCATACGGTCTAGCACCTGATCCTTCATCTTGCGCGCCTCAATGGTATTGGTGTGCTCCAAAAGCCTATCCGCGAGGGTAGATTTGCCGTGGTCAATATGCGCAATGATAGAGAAGTTACGAATCGAGGTTGTCATGGATTGGCGCGTAGGGCTGCAGCGCCTTGAATGAGCTTATCTTTTTAAGAGAAGCGTATAAATCCTTTATTTCTTGGTTTTCAAGAAGGGCGAGGACTGCGAAGGCTACGACTAATCCTACGATACCAGCAATAGCGCCTTGCGCAAAGACAACGAACAAATGCGTGAGTGGTGCAAGGGTGCCAAGCATACGAAGAACAATGTACGCAGCACCTCCTCCCAGTATTCCCGCACCAACACCCTCAAACAGCGGGCGTGTGAGTGAGCGCGCTACACCAGGGGCCACACTGCCAAGGGTATAGAGTGCCACAGCACCCATCACAAGCTGCCCAATGGTTGCACCAATGGCAATGAAGAGTACTGAAGACCCCGCCACGTTCTCAACACGAAACAGTGCTTCAACAAAGTACTGCACCATCGGGTGTGTGCGAGAAAGTGAGAGAAGTCCGTATGCAACGGCTACAGAAATACCCGCATCTCCTAGCTGCACAATGAAGGGATTCCATGAGCGGTTAGCTGCATAGAACGCACGTGCAGCAAGAAGGATAATTCCCTGCGCAAGTAGGCCAATAATTAATACGGCAAGTACGGCAGCAGTGAGTCGTGTGTCATCCCAGTTAAACGCACCGGATCCAAGAATCACTCGCACAAGATGTGCACGAAGCACAATAACAAGCACCATGATAATGGAGGACCAGAACAATATGTGCCTACAGGCAGCAGTAACCGTTTGCTTAAACTCAGCAAGCCGTGCACTTCCAATCTGCTGTGCCATTACCGGAAATGCAGCAGTGGCATACGCAGCACCAACGAGTGAAAGAGGAACGGCTTCAAGATTCCCTGCCAAGGTAAACACCGACACACCTCCCTCTCCTGTACGAGACGCCAGTGCAACGAGTAGGAGTGTGGTAACAGAGCCCATGGCAAGAGCAAGGGACCGAGGCACTGAATGACTAATTATTTCCCACAGCACACGCGGTGAAGGAATAACAAGTCTCGGGAAGACACCAGCACGAAGCACAATAATCACATGTATAGAGAGATGCAGCAGTGCACCAACCAATACTCCCGCACCAATACCAATCACTCCCACCACCGGATAGAGATAGTAGGCACCTGCAATAATTCCTAGATTGTAGAGAACTGGTGAGAGCGCAAACAACACAAAGCGTCTGCCAAGCTGCGTAACGCTACCAAGAATACTTGAGAGCCCAAGGATAATTGGCTGAATAAGTAAGAGCCTGGTGAGGAAGACAAGTTCATCACCATGCGCACCCATAGCAAGTGTTGGGAAGAGTATTCGCACAACACTAGGAGCGAACACTGTCGCCACGATGCTAATTGCCCCTCCAGCAAGGAGAAGAAAGGTGGCGGTCTGTGAGAGCAGATGTTGTACTCCCGTAGTGTCGTTCTCAGACTCAAGCTTTGCCAAACGAGGAATAAGTACATATGCCGAAACAAGCGATACGATAAGTGCAAACAATAAGTCAGGTATCTTGAAGGCAGCATAGTACACATCGAGTATTTCACTGGCACCAAACTGGTGCGCAAAAAGGCGATCCCGAAGGAGCGCCAATAGTTGCGATACAAGGGTGAATCCAGCGAGCACATAGGCAGCCTGATGGAGGCCGCGTACCGGTGAGGCAAGTTTAGTAAGGATTCGACGAACCATGAACTAATTACCTACTTGGTACGCCTGACTGTGTGTCACTTACGGGAGATGCAGGAACACCAAGGGCGCCAAGTGCTGACGGAGGGAATGGATTACGTCCTGCAACAAGTCCTGCAATGTATCCTTCAACAGCCTTTGCGTTCTCATTAGACATGGCAGCAACTGCACGAAGCTGCACTAAGGCGTCAGCATAGTTTCGTTGCTGTGCATATACGACTGCTAGGAAGAATCGCGCATTAGCAAACTGCGGATTAATTTCTACTGCACGAGCAAGCTCAGTAGCTGCGCCAGCTTGATCTCCCGCGCCCGAGCGAAGAATACCAACCTGGAAGAGTACGTTTTGATCATTAGGTGCAAAGAAGGCTGCAGCCTCTGCTGTCTGAAGTGCTTCCTTTGCCTTTCCTTGCTGCACCTGAATCTGTGAGAGAAGGAATATTGCCTGTGCATAGTCATGCTTCAGTGATATTGCCCCAATCAAACTCTTCTCAGCAGCCGCTGCGTCGTTATTAGCCACCTCAAGTTGCGCTACGGTATACGGAATTGTAGGACTTGAAGGATTCAGTGCAGCCGCCTTGCCGTATGCATCTTTTGCATTTGCATAGGCGCCTTCAATCTTTAGTGGTACCACCGTTTGGTACACACTGCCAAGTGAAATCCAGTTCTGATAGTTATCTGGATTAATGGTGGTTGCCGTCTTTGCAGCTGAAAGACTTCCTGAAAGTGCTGCCTGGAATTGCTGCTGCGCTTCTGCAGGAGAAAGCTTGTTGTTTGTCGCAATTGCCTGCATTTGAGAAATACCAATAGCTGCGGCTACCTGGTATGCACGATCAGTTGGCGCGTAGAGGATAGATCGGTTAATCGATTCAATTGCCGCTGGAATATTTCCTGCTGCAAGACTCTCCGTTGCCGTATTGTATGCAACGCTGCCGAGATATCGCTCAACAACGGTATATGCAGATACAACAGAAGCCAAGAGGAGGATGGTGAGAACGAATACAATTACGAATCCAATCTGTGGACTACGAGAGAAAATGATTCCCCACTCCTGTCTTCGGCCAGCATAGCGTAGTGAAGATATAAAGATTCCGATAAGCATAAAGCCAAGCGTAAGTATCACCGGTCCTGGGACAGTAAACACTGAAAGCGCGATTACGTAGCACGCACCCACAAATGACGCTATCGCAGCAAAGCGCATGTACTGCTCTTCAGGAGCACGCAGTAGCAAGGAACGAATTCCAATACCGATAAACAACGCAAGGAATACCAACCATGCAAGGGCACCGAGAATACCGGTTGTGATAAACGAGGTTGGAATAAATCCAATGCCTGATGTGAAATCAACATTCCAGAACACCGTATCGTTAATACTTGCATCACGGAACTTTAGCCACTGTGTGCCAAAGGTGCCTGGTCCTGACCCAAAGAGCGGTGAAGAAGCGTAGCTATGACCCCCTACCGCAAACGTTGCTTGCCACGATGGGCGCACATCTAGATATCCAGCGCCAAAGGCACTGGTAAGGCCAGCACCAAGTGTCTGCCCACCAATAAGGAAGAAGAGTCCAATCACAAGCACCACAAGAGAAGCTCCTAGGTTTTCATCACTAGAGTCTCCACCTCGCATAGGCACGTTCTGAGGAGCACCGTTTGAAATTTCAACAACTCCCTCAAAGTCCTCATCCATGGCCTGTCCACGGCGACGAAGTATTGCCGCTACGAAAAGTCCAAAAGAGGTAAAGGATACCAATATCCATACCAGCGTTGCGTTAACAATGGCAGTAACAATAAGTGCTGCTACCAAGAGTGCCCAGAGTGCGCGGTGTGTCTGACGAGAGAATGATAGGAATCTAAGTGAAAGCAATACGATGACTACTGAGAGGCCTGCAAACATTCCCATGTCGGTGAATGATCCGATAAGGTTTGTGGTTGCTGGGTAGTGATTTGGCGTAATCACACCAAACAAGAGAGATGCAATCTCTGTACTAAGAACAAATCCAGATAGAATTGCCCCAACCTTGAAGAAAGACTTGAACTGACTTCCCCGCCTAAACGCAAGCGCAACAACTGTTGCGATAATGCTCAGTAGAAGAATAAATCCAAATGTGTCAGTCTCAATCTCTGTGCCAAAGATGCTGCGAACTACGCCACTTCCAGAAAAGAGTGAAGAGAGCAGATAGATTGTTGGTACAAGCCAGAGCGCTCCAATCAGGGTAAGTGGCGGAACCACAATATTGCCGCGCGTAAGGCGAGCAAGTATGTAGAAGCCGAGGGCAATAAGTGCACCAAGCGCCAGTACGGTCACCTTACTGAAAATAAAAGGTACCGTTGCAGTTGGTATAAAAAGCACAGCAGAAAGCACAAGTGACACTAGTAGGGACCACTGGGCAAGACCGTCAAAGGTTATGCTTCGTGGTTTTGAAGCTAGTGATACGGGATGGGTATCGTTCATAGTTACTACTCCGTTATTACGGGATTAATCCAAGCACCTAATAAGTACTTGGTAAGTATAACGCGTATGAAGGGGCATAGGTAACCAGCTTGGGTGAATAGCTATATGGCAAAAACCTGCCGTGAGGCAGGTTTTTGCATAGTGTTGGACTGGCACGATAAGCCGAGTTCTGTACCGACCACACCAAGGTGTAGTTGGCGACGATCATCTATCTAGGCCGGCTGTTACCAACCGGCTCGAGCGGCGCTTCCCGCAATTTCTATTGGGACACGGCCTTGCACAAAGGTAAGGATTTAGCCGTTTCATCCCTATAGTCACCTATAGGGTTCATCTGTAGAAAACTCTACAGATGCTCGCAGCTTTCGCCTTGAGCGTCACTGTTCGCACCTCGCGCCTCACGGCGGACGGGCGTTACCCGCTACCCTGCTCTAGAAACTAATGTTTCTACCTGTGCTCGGACTTTCCTCTCCCTGCACCTTTCAGCATAGAGAGCGATCGTCTGTGCCAGTCCGTTCTTATTATACCACATAAGATAAAAACAAACAGGCCCCTGTATGGGACCTGTTTGTTTTCTTTTCTATAGACTTAGAGTATTTCGCAAACTCCAGAAACGCAGGCAAGTTCTTTCTTGAGCTCAGTCTCGTCAGCGCGCTCATACTGCATAAGCTTTGCATAATCCACTGCAGGGAAATTCTTCATACGAGCCTCGTACTCATCCTTGGTGATAGCTTCATATGGCGCAAGCTGGTACACATGATTCTCACGAGGAAGGAATGAGAGTCCTCCTACGATATCCCAGTGCTCATATACCCAGTTAGCAACCTTGATCCACTCATCATCACCAACAGAGATTGTTACTGAAGGATTGTGCTCAGTGTAATTCTCCTTTACCAACTTCCAGTGTTCAAGCTGGTCAAGTGCTGAGATATCATCCTTTGCAATTGCGCCATCTGGTGCCTTAACAGGGAATTCAAGCACAAAGGTGTTAGCCGTGTCTGCCATCTGCCCCACTTCTGGCTTACATGGAACTCCTGCATCACGCATAAACTTATAGAGTGAGTCAGTTGCACTAACGCGGATACGGCGGACGTAGTACGGCGCATAGCGAGCGTGCATTCCAGACGCAGCATCAAGGGTCTGTGAGGTTGTTCCTGAAGGCTTCACACACGTAATCGCATTTGATGTGGTGATACCAAATCGCTCTGCGTACTTCTTGTTAGTCTTCAGTGTCTCAACACGCATTGCGCGTAGCGTATCTGCATTACGTACTGCAGGACTATCCCACTGTCCGGTGATTGATACTCCAAGAAGTCGTTCTGCTTCACAGTTCTCAGTCCATTCCTTTGAAAGATATCCGAAGTTGGTGAGTGTTGACTGATACGTACCAAGCATTGTTGCAAGTCGGGCTTTGCGAACAAGACTCTCCTTTGTGTCATGTGCACGTGCGATTACCTCGGTTAGGTTACAGAGCTGCTTAGACTTCAGGATGATTTCTCCACATGGATTTGTTCCTGGAAGTCCAATCACCTTACCGTTCTTGATGTATCCAGTTTCCTCCCAGAACTTAATACGGCGAGCTGGAAGCTGTGTGATAAGTCCCCCGCGGTTAAAGATTCCTCGCTCTCCTGAACGTGACTTCATAAGCGCTACCCACTCATCCATAAACTCCTCGTTTGATGGCTTCTCTAGGTATACCGCAGAGTTGTTTGCAATTGAGCGCTGTGGATCAGTATTCCAGAACTGTCCTTTCTTTGCGTCACGTACCTGCTCGTCATCGAGATCTGAAAGTGAAATCATTGCGCTGCGGCGTACTCCTCCAGCAACCACACACTCTCCAATCTTGCAGATAATATCGTGTGCATCGATGTTACGAATGCGTCGCCCTTGGCGAGCAAGAATTCTCTCACGTGCAAATGCAAGGAGGTTACGAAGTGGCTCTGGTCCTGAAGCCTTACCTCCCATAACCTTAAGTCGTGCACCTGCTGGGCGAATCTGTGAGAAATCAAACTTAATATCCTTTCCTTCGTACCAAGTGGTAAGACCAAGGGTAAGTGCATTACACCACCCCTCCTTAGAGTCACCCACGACGTGTGTAGGGAGCACCTCACCAGTCTGGTTCATAATCTGTGGAAGCGCCTGCACATTCTCACTCTCAACGGTGTATCCCACACCCGTACCCTGCATTGAGATGTACATTATCTCTGCAAAATCCTTAAGCTTCGATGGAGCAATGTATGAACAGTTGTATGCTGGCATGTTGCAGCGCCGAACGGCATCACCGGCAAACTGCATAAGGCGCATTGACGGCATTACTTCCTGACTTAGGATTGCCTGTCGTAGCTCTGCATATTCCTTTTCAGTAAACTTTGTTCCTATTTGCTCACGCATGAAACTAATGTAGCGGTCTACTGTTTCCACCCAGGTCTCACGACGTCCAAGGGTTGGATTCCACTTTGAGTACGAGCGGAGATACACAAACTCTCCAAGTGCGTTGTTCTTAAAATACTTCTTACTCTCATCTGCAAGTGCTCGTACTTCTGCTGGAATCTCAATAGCTTCTGAACGGAGTTGGTTTCTCTTATCACGATACAAAATGTATGCCTTTGCAGTGTCAGTGAAGTCGTTAAGCATGAGCTGCTTTTCAACAGAGTCTTGAATACCTTCAACGGTTGGAAGGAAGTTCTTGTACTTCTTTGCAAAGCGAGCTAGCTCTCCTGCTACCTGATGCGCTACGAGCGTAGCATCATCAATACCGCCTTCATTGGCAGCGATCATTGCCTTATGCACTACTTCAACAATCTTTTCAAAGGAGAATGGCACCAGTCTTCCATCACGCTTTTCTATTTGAGAAATCATTTCTCGATACCGTTTCGTCTCCCTACTTTCTGGAGCCTTCGCTTCTGCAACTGATGCAGTAACAACAGACTTTGCTTTAAGAACCTTTTTAGCGGGGACAGAAGATTTAACGGTTTTAGCCATAGAAAAAGTGATTATGATAAGTGGCGCCGAAGAACAGAGACTGGTGATGTCGACGTTCCACTATTGTACCCCTCCTCCACAAATTTCGCGCTGTGGAAAGCGCGCAGAATGATATTTATTTCCCGTATGGCAAGGGTAGGGAAAGTATCGTGCCCGGAGTAAGTGAAAGACGCTCCGCCTCACGAGCCTTCATCTCAAGGACATAGCGGACAGGACGGGGTGGATAGAAGGAGGTGGGGTACGTCTCAGGGAGTACATTCGCATTAATCTTGAGAATCTCCCCGGTGTCGGATAACCAAAGGATATCGATAGGGGCACGCATATCCTTCATCCAGAATCCGTAGTCTCCAGGGGCTTGAAATACAAAAAGCATTCCATAGTTGCTAGGAATGGTGGGTCGCCCTCCAAGTCCCCGTTCTTGATCCGCTTGTGAGGTGACTACTTCAAACTGTATTGCCACTGGGGTACTCGAAGCGATATCGGACACATTAGAGACACGAGGGGCAATGATATAGAAAAGACTCGGAACAAGAGCAAGTGCTAGCAGTACGTAAAGGACATGATGTCTTTTAAGGTTCATACCTGTATCGTAGCACCTAGCAGTACGACAATTTCATCCGCCTGCTGATACGTGTGCACTGTCGGGTATACTTCAGAGCATGAATGATGCGTTTACAAAGCGGGTGTACACGACGGTTATGAAAATTCCAAAGGGAAAAGTAGCAACCTATGGCCAGATTGCCTCCCTAGCTGGAAACCCCACCGCATCCAGAGCAGTTGGTATGTGCATGCGAAACAACAAGGATACGGCACTTGTTCCCTGCCATAGAGTGGTTGGATCTACCGGAGCACTTATTGGCTACGCGTATGGAAACGGCGTCTCCACAAAGGAAGCACTCCTTAAAGCAGAGGGTGTGGCATTTAAGGGAAACAAGGTTGATCTTGGAACATCCAAATGGTCAGGTAAGTAACCTAGACCTTACGAAACTTCTGCAGCTGCCTGAGGTAGCGTTGGGGTCACAAATATCTTGTACTCAGCAAAGGAGAAGAGTCCGAGCATAAGAAGTAGAAACACGGTACCAATAATAAGATGTCTGAAGTGACGGTTCCTCCACTCAACAAGTGTCTGCATAATAAGCGCTAGCACAATAAATACGGCAAAGAAGAGGTAGAGGGTGTGAAGCAGTGATTTAGGAGACGCAATAAAGTTTGAGAAAACCGTTGCTGGGGTTTCTGCAGGAACCGCCACCGGCATGCTACTCGTTGCCACAAATGTTGATACCGGAGCAGCTACGTGCGGAAGTGTCGTCTTACGCACGGGTGTTTGTGTGGCCACTCCAGCAACTTCTGCAGTAGCAGGCTCCTTTGTGTCTACGAGTGACGCAATTTCAAGGGTTGGAATCACGGTGGTGCGCGCAGTGCTAGGAACAACTGAACGACTTGGTGCGCCAAACATCTGCACTACGAATGTTGCTTCATGGCCCTGGTACATACCGACTGCAGTGGCGATGCCGATCTCCGTGTAGTGACTATTCAGTATGTTTGCTCGGTGTGTTGGTGAATTGAGCCATGCGTCCTCAACATCTTTTGAGTCTCCGAAATCAACGGCGAGATTTTCCCCTGCATATGAGTAGGTGTATCCAGCCTGTGTAAACCAAAACCATGACGTGGTTCCATCAGGTGAGGTATGCGCAAAGTATCCCTTCTTTGCCATATCATCTGCCTTTGCCTGTGCTGCCTTGGTAAGGAGTGGGTTTACCTGCAGTGCTCCGAGGTTATTTGCACCACGGTCGCTATTGGTGAGAGTAACCAATGCTTGGGAAATAACCGCAGCCATCTGCGGAGAGTGAAATGCACTTCGTGCAAGGAAGACACTTGAAACAAAGGCAAGTCCAATTACCACCAAAAGAATGGTGTTTCCAACCTTTCCAAGAAAGTGGTGATGTAGTGGCTTTGGAGAAGATTTCATTGAAAATATTTTACCATAATAGTGATATAGAGCAAGAAACCCCCGAGTTACCGGGGGTTTCTTGCACACCAAAGACTGGTGCTTAGTCGCTCGCTACATCAGGTAGCGGGATGGTGAGTGAGTCACAGTACAGTAGGTTAATCTTGCGCTGTGTTGTCTTGTACACATACCCGGTTCCTTTGTGTGGAAGTCCCTTTCCAACCTGTGCCCATGGTGTAAGCACATCCGCATAGAATTTCTCTTGGAAAGACGTTACGAGTTTCTTTGTAGCAGAGCCAAAGAATCCCGTAACAGGAACATTAGTTCCCATTATCTTATTGAGGAAGGTCTGCAGCTTAGTCACTTCCCCTTCGTCATTCTTTGCACCTTGCTTCATGTAGGTTGCAAGTAGTGGACCACACTCAGGAGTGCTGGTTGCGGCACCGAGAACCTGTCCTGTAGGGAGTCTGCTGCTTGATGATGAACCTCCTCCTGTAGTGAAGGTCTGTGTAGGACCATCAGATATCACGGCTGTTGGTTCAAAGTCAAAACTGGTCTTTGTAATCACCGAGCCACTTTGTATGCCAACCACAACATTGTCTACGTCTTCCGTGTATCCATTTGGATATGGCTCACCAACACGTACACCAAAGAATGCAGCCGGTCCTCCAAGCATCTTTGCACTTGGGTAGTCTGCAAGAATATCTGCCCAGGTACGTGGTGCGGTAGTAGTCTGTCCTGCATGAGGACCAACGGCAGTTACTGGCCAGTTAGTAGCGCCATCGCGGTATGTCCACAATGCAGTACCGCTATTAATTGCATCCCATGTCTTCCACGAGTCAGGAGCGATGGTGCCAGTAATGTTTGTTGCCGGTACGAAGTTCAAGCGGCTTTGATAGGTATCTGAACCATCGAAGCTCACATTAAACTCCATGTATGCAGAGTGATTTGCGGTAACAGGATCACCATTTCCAAGTGACGAGTTGTAGGTGTCGAATGAGAGATGGGTAATTGCACTAAGTGGTGTGCCACCGAACGCAGCAGTGACAAGATTGGTGCGTTCATTCCCCGTAACACTCATTTGAGCGCTGCCGGTTCCAAGAGCGGGAGCTTGCGGACCGGTTACAAATGAGCCTAGTGCATTGTTAATCACGTCGTTAACGTCGTCATAGAAGAACCACTTGCTTGGTGTGCTTGCAGCATCTGCAAAGTCAGCAGCGAGGTCAGCAGACCGTACGACAATAGTCTTTAGTACGGTTGTAGGCTCAGGATTTGAATCACTACCAGTTTGGTGATTTACCAAGGTAAATGTTTCAGTTGGAGAGTCTACCGTTACATCACCCCCTCCAAAGACGTAGCTCCATCCATCCTGTGGTGTTTCCTCTACCGTGTAGTTTCCATACGGAACACGCTCAAAGGTAGTACAGCCATCTTCACCGGTAATGCCCGCATAGCCATGGAAGAGCTCAACCTTGAGGTCCCCACTGTTGTCACCAAACCATCCTGGGTTCTGTGTGTGAGTACCAAGCCCGTCTACGGTCCCATCAAAGATACCGAAGTGTGCCTTCTGAATGCCAGTCTGTGTGAATGACTGAGCGTATTCATGAGCGCTGTTGTATGGCCCCCAACTTCCGTACTTGTTATTAATACCGAGCTCAAGAATATCGTTTGAGTATCCGGTGTAGCCGTCCATATGCGTAGCCCACCCATCAGTGGTTGAGTACTCTGCATCTGCTGGATTAGCACCACCTTGGTTTAGCCATGTTCCCGTTACCTTAGCTAGGTATGACACTGTTGGTCCTGCAAACTTATTCTTAGTATCTACACCAGTAACAGAATTTGCAGGTACCGTTAGGTTTTCAATATATGAACCTCGGAGCATAACGTTCCAACCAGGAAGTGCTGGTGAACCTTCTGCATCTGAGACCTTACACACTTTTACGCTAGCAGTAGCGAGTGTGTTGAATGCTGCACAGTGGTACGTTGCGCCTGGAACAGGGTTTCGAATGAAGTCCCAGTTGTCGTACCCAAGCGCGTCGTTAGAACAATAGAACTCTGCACTCTGGTTATTGTTTCCGTCCTTAGAGAATCCAAGGTACTTAGGCTTTAGTACTTCACGAAGATGTATTTCGGTAGTGCCTGGAGTAAGTGGCACCGTCGCTGTTGCTACACCGGTTGCACTTGTTGGACCAAAGACAGTGTATGCGCCCCCAAGAGGACCAGTGAAGTTTCCAGTACTATCACCTCCGTTTTGGTCAGCCCACTCAAAGTTCCATCCAGACTGTGTGTGACAGGCTTTCTTTGAAGCTTTTACAAAGTCTGTAGCAGTAGTTGAACCAATGGTCTGCCCTCCTGCTCCCCAGTTAGGAAGATCGGATTCATTCTCACAAGTAACATCAGTCGCAACAATGGTAATTGTTGGTATTGGAGGGGGTGGCGGTACTACGTCACCACACTCGCTTCCATCAATTGTTATTTTGTAGGTAAGGCCAGCAGGGTTACTAGCCGCATCACTGCCGGGTACACCGATATTCTTTACCGTAACCTCTACTGAGTTATTGCCTGCCACGAGCCATGGAGCAATGTCATAGGTTTGTGTGTGACTGAAGTTGTCTTCTACCGCTCCATTATCAGCAACAAGGTTTCCGTTAACCTTGAGAACGTATCCGTTATCTGCAGCAATTTCTACAGACGCAGTACTTGGTACGGCAGTGAGACTAAAGGTCCTAGTGAATACCTCGGTCTGGTCAACCGTAGGGTCACTAACAGGATTCTCTCCCCAAATCCAAAAAGCATTTGCAATGGTTACCCATGCTGGGTGAACAAATGAAAGAATGCTTGCAGGAGTCTCTCCCTGCATTGTTTGTGTGTCACTTACGAGTGTACACATTGGTGTTGGTTCAGACGTCTCGAGCGTAGTCGGTGTATCCACCGTTAGTGTAGGAGTAGTCTCAGTTGGTGCTGGTACTTCTTCAGCAAACGCTAGTAATGGACTATTTACCGCAATCATACTGAGCATCATGATGCTTGCAGTAAGTACGCGAAGGACACGGAACTTCGATGCGACTATGTTCATATTGTATAAGGTGACTACTAAAAATTAACCCTGCTACGAATTCGACTGCCCCCAGTCAGTAGCGAAAAGATGCCGCTACTACTTACAACCTCCCTGTGGATAAGACTACGCGCAAAGGAGGGGGCGTCAATTGGATGGGTGGGGATGGAATTTCAGCTCGTGTACCCTATATTCTTCGAGAATCGTACGCCCAGTGCAGTAGTGATTGCTTTTGTTTTCTGCGGCAGAAAGGGTCATGGGGCCTACAGTTATGCACCACCTGTGCGAGATGCCTACGATATGCATTCCATCGTCGTATTTGTCTCTTATCATCATCACTTCGTCTTCCTAGGTAGTACCGGCAGTACCACTGAAACCACCCACGGGGATCTTGTGGGTTAATCCACCCCTTCTTTTGCCATACTGAGAGCGGTTGGCTGGCGTGTACTTCAAAATAGTTTAGTTCTTTGTGTCGCTTTCCGTCAGGAGATAGCTTTGCCTTTGTAAACCATTCCTTTGGTAAGTCTGATGGCATATCACTAAAGTACAGACCACCAAATACCCCAATCTCCAACATCTCCTTTGGTGTTAGCTCTGGTCTGAAGTCTGGATCATAGTTCTTACCCACAGGTTCGCTCTGTGTGTACTCGTAGTTCTTTTGATATGTGTCGGAGTAGTGTATTTTTTTCATCTCTGGTGAAGTGTTTTAGAAGACTTTAAAAATCCAAATTGGATCTGTAGGTTGATTTAGGTCTTGATAACTGTACCAATAAATGAGCTTCCTGTATCAAATGACTCGTGATTATAGTCACGCAGCTCATTTTCAAGCCCCTCTTTTGTATAGCGCAATGACTGGAACACAAACATCTTATCTCCAGTCTTAATTCCTATGCTTTCTAAAACATCATTGTTCTGCAAGATAAAGCAGGACATGCGGAATCCATCATCAACAAGCCTTGGACTAATGTCTTGAATTGGATCTAGGTCAATAAGTCTGACCTTGTCATCAACTAGATAAATTGCATCGTCTTGGTACACCGTTTGCAACTTGTTCATATCAACTCTATCTCGCATCTGTGCATTTATAAACGCGTACCCATTTTTACCGGCAATATTTGCGAGTAGCGTTAAAACGTTTTGCGGTTCGTAGTTTGAGAATGTAAGACCGATAGAAACAAAACGAGGAGTATGCGACTCACCAAGTAATTCAGGCAACTCTTCGAAGGAGGCTTTTATTCTTCGTACAGGAATTCCTTGTTTTGAAACGTGAGATTCTGCAATGGTAAGAAAGTGATCACTTATATCAACGGGGGTGTAGGTAAATGTTTTCCCTTGTTTCTGTAACTCATCAAAAAGGAATTGCTCTTTGTGTTCTGTTCCTGGACCTAAATCTATAAATTCAAAATTGTCTGGAAGGATATCAGCAATATTCTTTGCAATTGATTGTAAGTATTCGTGCTCTAGTTTCGTTACTAGATTAAAATACGGAGTATCAACTTCCTGAAGCTGCTCATATACTTCAGATCCAGACGCAGTGTATAACAGGAGTGAGTCAGAGAAATCCCAAACCCCGTCAGATATTTTTCTGATGGAATTAAGTGCTCTGTCTTTGAACCATTCTTGAGTATACTTTTCCATAACACTATTTTAGCCTAGATGCCTTCTTCTAGGTATCAGGGGGTCCGATGTATCTAACTATTCGGGTCATGCACTACTAAGTTTTCTTGGCGGAGGCGGAGAGATTCGAACTCTCGGAACCTTTCGGTTCACACGCTTTCCAAGCGTGCGCACTAGACCACTATGCGACGCCTCCGTGTTTGTTGTTATAGCACAAACGAAAAGGGCGGCGCATCCTATGTGCGCCGCCCAACATGTTTGCGAGTTACTTCATACGCACACCAGCGAATACAGGGTGGCTGTACTTGCCCAGACGCGGCGTGCCGACGACATGGGCATGACTGCACAGTCCCACGCTCAGCGGAACCGGCAGCTCTGCGGCCGCACGCGCTGCACGAACCTTCCGAAGAAGATTCTGAGCAGCGTCGGCGGTGTGCCCGCCTTTGCCGACGGTGCCGATGGGGCGAACTTTGCCACCTTCACGGACAAAAACTTCAGTCTTCATGACCAACTCCCCTCTCCCCAATTGCAACCATCTGTTGCAACGGCGACTACTGTATCACACGTAACTGTACTTTGTCAACCTTTTCCCAAGAGTGCGTTAATGCGCTCAGCTGTTGGTGGGTGCGTTGAGAACATGTGGGTAATCCAACCACCAGCTCCCTTTTTAGTACCGAAGGGATCTCCAATGAAAAGGTGTGCAGTTGCATGGCTAGCACGCTGCATAGGGGCTCCGTACGCACTAATCTTTTGTAGCGCCGAAGCAAGACCTTCTGGATATCGAGTAAGGAGTGCACCTGAGGCATCTGCAAGAAACTCTCTACGACGTGAGATGGCGAGTTCGATTAGTTGTGCGGCAAGTGGCGCAAGCACAATACCGATAACACCAAGAATCATTAGTAGTCCTCCGCCTTTCCCGTTATCATCATTTCTTCCTCCCCAAAATGACATACGTAGAAACATGTCAGCAATGATTGCAATGAACCCTGCAAGTACTACAGCAACCGTTGAAAGAAGAATATCGTTATTGCGAATATGTGAGAGCTCGTGCGCTACTACCCCTTCAATCTCTGGTCGTGTCATCATTGCAAGAAGTCCGGTTGTTGCGGCGACAACAGCATGCTGTTCATTTCTTCCTGTGGCAAAGGCATTTGGTGCGAGATCCTCAATCACATACAGCTTTGGCATTGGCATGCCTGCCGTAACAGCAAGGTTTTCAGTTACGGTATAGAAATCAAAGAACTCCTCACGTGTTGCAGGACGTGCTCCGGTGAGCGATAGAACCTGCCTATCGGAAAACCAGTAGCTATAGAAATTCATTCCAATAGCAAAGGCAATTGAAATATAGAGCAGCGCTGGGTTTTGATAGTAATAGGAAACGAAGTAGCCAATCGCTATCACCATGGCGAGAAATACCGACATGAGAAGCGCTGTGCGCCACTTGTTTCGAGATCGTTCTTGATAGAGTGTTGCCATATATAGAGGTGTCTATGCCATTTCTAAGTCTTTTATTCTCCGTGAGTGGTCATCAATTGTGGGCAATACCACAGTATCTATTCTTTGAGTAATTGAACGTATTTCGCTTGTAAGTGAAGCCTCTACAGAGTCTATGCGACTTTCCATAGAGCGGAATCCGTCTGCAACCATTCGTGCGAGATCATCAATGTGCTCAGTGATATGAGAATCGTTCTTCATTTGCTAATGATACCATTGCGCACAAAAGCACAGCTAAATAGAAGATAGAGAAAACCTGAATTTACCCTACCGTAAGAACTTAGAACGAAACCTTTACCGGCTCACGGGCTGCTTCATCAGCGAGCTCAAAGAGATCCATCTTTGCGAAGTGGAAGTTAGCAGCAATGACATTTCCAGGGAAAGATTCAATTGCGGTATTAAGGTCACGAACGGTTCCGTTATAGAATCTACGTGCTGCCTGAATCTTATCCTCCGTATTCCCTAGTTCCTGCTGTAGCTGAAGGAAGTTCTGATTAGCCTTAAGCTCTGGGTACGCCTCAGCAACCGCAAAGAGTGTCTTGAGCGTTCCTGAAAGCTGATTTTCTGCGTCTGCCTTGCTTGCTGGTGTTCCTGCACTCATAGCTGCAGTACGTGCCTTTGTTACGTTTTCAAAGGCCTGGCTCTCATGTGCAGCATATCCCTTAACTGCCTCCACAAGATTAGGAATGAGGTCATATCTGCGCTTAAGTTGCACATCGATATCTGCCCATGCTTCCTTTGCCTGATTTACCTTAGAGACAAAACCGTTATATGAAAGAACAACCCAAAGAATAAGGACAACGAGAACCGCAAGTACAATGTATAGAGTGGTCATACCTTTAGTATAGAATCTGGAAGCAAATATTCAAGTGCCCGTAACTCTAGGGAACTATTGTTCGCGTGAACGTAACAACCCCCGCATGGCGCAGCCATGCGGGGGTATGTTTTGATGCGGTTACGCAGCGAGCCTTATCGATATTTCGAGCGTCTCCTTTAATGAGTGCGATACCACCACACCATTCTTATTGGCAAGGTGGTGCAGATACTTCATCTTGGGAGCGCCTTTCGGATACCCCAAGACAACCTTGCCGCTACGAACGAACAACCCAAACTCAACGTTCGTCGTAAACCCAGGAAGAGTTTCAAGATCTCGTGGGATCCAAAAGGCGATGATTTGGCACGCACCCAGATATTTCAGTTCCCAGTCAATCTGTTCTGCGTGGTCAAAGTCGGTCTTGTAGACCCCATCACGGGGAAGCGGAACATATACCGTTCCCGTAAAGCCAAGCTGTAGTAGCAGACTGAGCGCTTCTTTGCGCCAGTCATACTCTCCATTTCCCCGAGGACTGGGTCCTGCAAGGAAAATGCTGGTCTTGGGCGGTTGGGAAGGGTGCTCGAGTGCACAGATAACATTCATGGACGTGTTCTCCTTCTGGCTATTCGTGAGCGTATGTCTGCATCTAGCAAATCACACCTTGATGAAATGTGAAAGTCTACACCTAACACAATACGGCCTATACTCGACATTTCCCCTTTCCTTGTGGTAAAATGGCGTCATCATGAATACCCTACTTGCTATCCTTCCCTACGCAGAAATCGTTGTAGCACTTCTTCTTATTACCGGCATTGTTCTTCAGCAGCGTGGTGCAGGCCTTGGTGGTGCCTTTGGTGGTGACAACTTTGCCTCTACCTTCTATAAGCGCCGTGGTGCTGAGAAGTTTTTGTTTGCTACTACAATTCTACTCGCCGTACTCTTCGTTGTGCTCGCAGGACTAAGCCTTCTACTGCCACAGTAGCAGCACGCAGGCCTAGCGCTTGCACTCCACTTCATCTTTATGCCCTTTCGCAACAGATTTGATGTGCCCCATACACATAGAGCACCGGTGTTGCCCTCCTTACTTTCACGCATACCGCTACTGCGTACGATAACAACGCACATAGAGTCGCTTAGTTTGGGAGACAGATTAGTTGCCTGCATCCTTCTATTTTTCGTACTTGCTTCAACACTGGTAAGTCTCTATACCCTTGAAAAGCGATACCTGGTACGTGTACCTGCTCATGGTGGCTCTATCACTGAGGGCGTTATCGGTGCGCCACGCTTTGTTAATCCTCTTCTTGCAAACTCTGATACGGATCGGGACCTTGTAGCACTCACCTACGCAGGTCTTATGGGACATGATTCTGCAGGTCTTCTTATTCCAGTCCTTGCTGAGAGCTACACCATTTCAGAAGATGGTCGCACCTACACATTCACGCTGCGTGATGCCATTACCTTCTCAGACGGCACGCCCGTAACCGCAGATGATGTTGTGTATACCGTACAAAAGGCACAGGACCCTATGCTTAAAAGTTCCGTATATTCAAACTGGGTAAACGTACGTGCAGAAGCAGTCGACACGCGTACCGTTCGCTTCACCCTTCCCCGTGCCTACCCTCCCTTTATTGAAGACGCCACCTTGGGCATATTGCCAGCACACATATGGAAGAAAATCACTGACGCAGAGTTTGCGTTTTCGCCCTACACCACTAAGCCAATTGGAGCTGGACCGTTTGTTGCAGGAGATATCGTACGGAACGATGCCGGTGTAGTGACGTCATATACCACAACGGCATTCGATGAGTATGCGCTTGGAACACCAAACCTAGAAGAAATTAATTTCCTCTTTTACTCTGACACCACTGCACTTAGTGCTGCTCTTACAAAAGGTACGATTGATAGCGCATATGGTATTCCTCATGCCGGAGCGATTGTTGTACCGTACACCCAGATCTTTGCGGTGTTCTTTAATAAGGACCAGGCATCAGTATTTAGTCACCTCGAGGTGCGCACAGCGCTTTCCCTTGCGCTTGATCGTAAGAGTCTTGTTGCAAATGAACTGGGTGGATTTGCACAGGCAATCAACGGTCCACTCCCTTCTATGGAGGACACTACATCGCTTAGTCATGAGGAATTACTTCTACAAGCGCGCCAGACACTCATTGCACAAAAGTGGTCATTTAGTAGCACCACCAGCACCTGGACCAAGGGAAAGGAGACATTGCAATTTACCCTTAAGACAGCGAATCTTCCTGAACTTAAAACCATTGCTGGCGTAGCGCAGAAGAATTGGCAGGAACTTGGTGTGCCCGTATCTCTTGAGTTCTATGCACCAGGGGAGCTTGCACAGACGGTAATACGTCCCCGCAAGTTTGAAGCTCTTCTATTTGGTGAAGTAACGGGCGCGTCTCCAGATCTATTTGCGTTCTGGCACAGCACTGGAAGAAATGATCCTGGCCTTAACATTGCTGGTTTCTCTGATGCTGCAGTTGATGCACTTGTAGTTAAGGCACAGGCTGCAAAGGATCCAGGGGCACGTGAAGCTGCGGTGCAAGCTGCCGCTGAAAAGATACGTGACACTTATGCTGCTGCCTTTATTCACAGCCCCTACTTTATATACGCAACTGCTCCTGGACTCTTTGGCGTTACGCTACACACCATTAGCTCACCTTCAGACAGGTTTAATGGTGTACATAACTGGTATCTACGCTCTGAATTGGTGTGGCCATACTTTACCACACGAGCAGCACGTTCATAACAACTAGTCTTTCGTATTTAGCACACTTGGTGTATACTTAGCCTATCGATCCTCTCCGAGGACTCTAGTGCAAACGAAGGGTTCTGCACCTCAAAATACCGAGGTTTGTACCCCACTTATTACGTGCGTTCATTATTTCTCAATCATATTCATATGTCTTCACAAGCCCCAGCTCCGGCCCCAGCTCCCTTTCAAAAAGCGAGTGGCGGAGCACATCAATCATCTGAACAACGCGGAGGGTCTTCGCGCCCTAAAGCAAATTCTAGTTCTCGCCAAAGCGGCGGTCACACTCGTGGTACTCGCTCTGGAGGAACTCGTTCACAAGGAGCTCGTTCTGGTCGCGACTCTCGCGGAGGGTCTTCACGCGGTGGCGCACGCCCTTCACAAAACCGTGGTGGCACACCCGTACAAAAGCGCACCCCTGAATACATTCCAGATCCTGTAGCACCAAACGTGGTTCGTATCGTTCCACTAGGTGGTGTAGAGGAAGTGGGTCGCAACATGGTCGCCGTTGAAACCGGTAACGACATCTTTGTGTTTGACGTTGGATTCCAGTTTGTGTCAGAGGAATCTGCTCCCGGCGTTGACTACGTACTTCCAAATACTAAATACCTTGAGGTAAACAAGGATCGTGTTCGTGCTGCCATTATTACTCACGGACACCTTGACCACATTGGTGGTGTTCCCTTCCTTATGAGTCGTTTTGGTAACCCACCTATTTACACACAGGCGCTTACTGCAGTTATGATCGCAAAACGACAGGAGGAATATCCTGATGTTCCTGCGCTTAACATTGTGCAGGTTGAAGTAGGTCAGTCAGTAACAATTGGCTCTACAAAGATTAAGTTCTTCCCTGTAACGCACTCTATTCCAGACTCAATGGGTGCCTCTATCGAAACACCGTATGGAAATGTGGTGGTAACAGGAGACCTTAAGCTTGATCACGAAGATGGTGTTCCTTCAGTAAAGGAGCAAAAGGTATGGGGTGAACTTTCAAAGGACAACAACCTTATGTTCATCGCAGATTCTACAAACGCTGAACGTGATGGGTTCTCTATTCCTGAGCGTCGTGTAAACGAAACACTTGAGAATATTGTACGTACTGTTTCAGGACGTCTTATCATCGGTACCTTTGCCTCACAGTTTGAGCGTATGGTTCGTATCATCCAGATTGCTGAGGAGTGTGGAAAGAAGATTGTCATTGAGGGTCGCTCAATGCGCACCAACCTTGAGATCGCTCAGAAGCTTAATATTCTTACGGTAAAGAAGGAGACCATTATCATGGCGCAGGATATCAATGACTACCAGCCAGATAAGATAGTGGTGCTTACAACAGGAGCACAGGGAGAAGAGTTTGCAGCGCTTATGCGTATTGCTACAAAGCAGCACAAGCACATCACACTTACACCGCGCGACACTATCGTACTCTCATCATCAGTTATTCCAGGAAACGAAATTAGCGTGCAGAAGCTTAAGGACCACCTGTACCGCAACGGGGCAAACCTTATTCACTACCGCTCAAGCGACGTGCACTCAACAGGACACGGAAACGCAGGAGAGCTCGTATGGATTAACCAGCAGGTACATGCAAAGTTCTTCATGCCAGGCTATGGGTTCTACTCTATGACTAACAGCCATGCAAAGGCAGTTGAACTCGCAGGACGACCTAAGGAAAGTATTATTCTTGCAGACAACGGAACCGTTATTGACCTTATCGATGGTGAGCGTCTCTATGTACACAAAGAGAAGGTACCGTCAGCACCACTAGTTGTGGACGGCTTTGCCATTGGCGACATGCAGGAGGTGGTTATTCGTGACCGCCAGCTCCTTTCAAAGGATGGTATGTTCGTTATCATTGCAACCGTAAACCTTAAGACTGGTAAGCTTCGCAAGTCTCCCGATATCATCTCTCGTGGATTTATCTACCTTAGAGAATCTCAGGAGCTCTTGAATCAAGCACGTCTACTCATTAAGAAGACAGTTGAAGACTCAACTGAAGGTATGAATCCTGTTGATCTTGATTACGTAAAGAACAACCTCACCGACGTAGTGTCAGCGTATCTCTTTAACATGACAAATAAGTCACCAATGGTGATTCCTGTTTTGATCGGTGTCTAGCAAGACTATATTGCTCTAAAACACCCTGAAGCAAAGCGCTTCAGGGTGTTTTAGTATATAAGGAAGTATGTGTGCTATAGTCCACCCAGGAGTAACCCAACAGAAACAGGAGGAGTTGGACATGGACAATCAACCAACCGGTGAAGATCTAAATAGCAGAATACGCAAGGCTCAGGAAGAGCATGTCCAAAGGTGGGCAGCCATGACTGAGGAAGAGCAAATGCTCTACCTTCTCTCGGCAAAAGTCAGCTGGTCATATGGCACCCCGGGTACGAGTCGCGAAACAATCTTTCGTATCTGTGCTACCCGGACCCATGGTGACAAGTTTGTCGAGCGGATATGCGCTGATCCAAAGTGGCGCACGTATTTGCGGCTCGACGAGCTAGCGCCCGGACCGGACGATCGACAGACCGTCGCCGGTCCCGCTCCAGTGGATCCGTATCTTCAAACACGGTAGCGTGCTGGGACCAAGCCCCGCGAGGAAGTTCTGCTTCCACGCGGGGCTTCTTTGTTTTCAAATGATACAATTACGTACATCATGAAAGACCAAACGCTCCTTTCGTTTGCTAATTTCTTCTCAGCCATTCACTTCTTTCTTGTGGTGTATGTAATGGCACCGTACTTGGCTACACTTATGCCTGCAAACGTATCAGGTATTGCGCTTTCACTTGGAGCCATTGTTACACTCTCCACCTTCCCCTTCATGCCAAAACTTGTGGCACGTCAGGGAGCTCAGCCGCTGGCAATTCTTTTTGCAGGACTTGAGTTTTTGATCTTAATTCTTCTTGCTTCTTCCCCTTCACCACTGCTTGCAGTGCTACTTATTGCACTTGCCTGTGCAACATCCCCACTCCTTGCCTACCAACTTGACCTGCTTCTTGAGGCAAGTGTTGAGGATGAGGCTACTACTGGAAGAGTGCGTACCACATTCCTAACAGCAGGAAATATTGCACTTGTCCTTACCCCACTTCTCATTGGACTCTTGCTTGGTACGGGCAACCAGTACCCACGTGTCTTTATGGTTGCTGCACTCTCACTCATTCCCTTTGTATTCCTAATGATTGCAAAGAGACTACCTCGTCCAGAAACACCAAAGATGCACAGCTTAACCGATGCATGTTTGTGTATTGCAAATGATACTGATTTGCGTGCTGTAGCACTGGCAAATGCCGTACTGCAGTTTTTCTATCACCTAGCACCTATCTTTATTCCTCTGTACCTACACACCGTACTCTTTATCCCATGGAGCACGCTTGGATGGATGTTTGCCATTATGCTTGTACCCTTTGTGCTTCTTGAGTACCCTGCTGGATATCTTGCAGATAAGAAGATGGGAGACAAGTTCTTTCTTGCCGTTGGGTTTGTGATCATTGGTCTTTCCTTTGCAGCACTCGGCATTGTGGGCGTAGGCACACCGCTGTGGGTTATTCTTGCGATACTTATCACCACCCGTATTGGTGCTGCACTCGTTGAAGCCATGGCTGAGGGCCATTTCTTTCGTCGTGTTACCGAGGAAGATACGAATACCGTCAGTGTGTTTCGCATGATGCGCCCCATGGGAGCACTTATTGCTCCTATCATTGGAACCTTGCTACTTTCTAGTATTGGCTATGCAGGACTATTCTTTGTTAGTGGATTCCTCATCCTTATCACCGGCTTTGTAAGCTCGCTTTCTATACGAGCGCACTAGTGCTATTCAGGAAGTCCGTATGATCTTCCTCGTGCCGTGATGAGACCTTCCTTTTGAAGTGCCTGTAGCTGCGTCTGTATTTGTATGCGCCGTGTAGCGCCAATCTCTCGCACCAGCACTGCCAGTGTCTTTGTGTCACTTGTAAGCGCACGTAGTATCATCCCTCGTACCTCCCGGTCAGACCCTTGGAAGGCAGATTGTTTTGTATAGTGTTTTGATCTGTTGTTTATGCGGACACCAGCTCGTTTCAAATGGGCGCCATAGTCCATAAGTGCGCTGTACCACGCTCGAGACTCTCCCTTGGGAAGAGCCTCTTCCAAGATGCGGAGTATCTCAGCATCGCTTACTACTTCGTCATTAGTATAAAAATGGTGTGTAACCACCGTGCGTATATTGGTTTCTACAAACACGCAGTCAGTATTACAGGCAAAGGCAAGCACCGCTCGTGCAGTGTAGTTACCTACACCAGGAAGTGCCAAGAGCGCTTCCAGAGTACGTGGCATCGTTCCACCGTGTGTCTTCACAACTGTCTTTGCAGCCTCATGCAGCATCTTTGCTCTGCGGTTATATCCAAGTCCCTGCCAAAGAAGGAGCACGTCCTTGAGGGGAGCGTCTGCAAGCGACGTGATGGTGGGAAAGTGTACTAGCCACCTTGTGTAGTATGGAATTACCCGTTCCACCTGTGTCTGTTGCAACATAACCTCCGACACCAGAATGTGGTATGGATTCTGTGTCTTTCTCCAGGGCAGGTCATTTCTCCCATGTTCCTTTGCGTATCTCCAGACTATGTTCCTAAACCTTGGTATCGTCATTCTCTACTACGGGAGTTGATGGGGTGATCATAGGAGGCAGTGGGACTATGCTAATAGCAATGAGGTAGGCAATGATGCCGGGGACTATTCCCGTACATACGAGCACAAAGAGATAGAGGAGCCGGAGGAGAATTGGATCTACATCAAAGTGTTCACCAAGACCGCCAAAGATCCCTGCAACCACTTTGTTCTCTCGGCTACGGTAGAGCGTTCGTTTCATTTCCTAAGTATACCAAGTAGCTGAATCGATATCTACAGCTCGTAAATCACGTCCTTTCGCTCAACTACTACCTTCCAATTATGCTGCAGCGCATGGCGATACAGTGCTCTATTTGGATTAAAGGCAATGGGAGTTTCAATCATCGTGAGCATAGACACGTCACTCTCCGTGTCACCAACACCAATAGATCCTACAAAGGTAAGGTTCTCCTTTTCTACGGCACGGGCAAGTATTGCTGACTTGTTCATAATCACATGCTCGTCTTCAATCTCACCGGTAAAGCGTCCTGACGCTCCCGTGCTATAGAACGTGCCGTAGCTCTTATCAAAGCCAAGCTCATAGGCAAAGCCATCAACAATAAACTTAGGCGAGTGCGAGACAGCAAGAAGATAGTATCCCTTCTTCTTTAACTCATCGATAAGATCTCTCGTGTAGCGATATATCCTGTCTTTGTTTTCTTCAATAACCTCACCCGCAACATCAGCCACATCACCATACGGAAGTCCCCGTATGTAATTTGCAAACGACATGACTACATTATGAATATAGGGACCATACTCCCCCTTTCTATTACGCCAATCTTCTCGCTCTCGAATATAGTTCTCACGCGCTTCCTTTGGAAACAGTCCCCGCTCGACAAGACGGTCTACCATTTCAATAAGTAGGGATGAACGGAACACGGTACCGTCTATATCAAATACTGCTACGGGTCGCTCCTGCATATACTCTATGATACCTCATTTGGACTTTGGCCAACGGTGCGCTGCCGTAGGCCAGAGTTTAGTGAGTGGGTGCTCGCTACAGTCATGGGGAGTTGCCTTACATACATACCGGCCATATAGCACCAGCCCATTATTTACGTACTGCCAGTCTTTCTTAGGTATAAGTGCCTCAAGATCCTTGGATATCTTCTTTAAGTCTGTGCTGTCGGTAAGGTCAAATCGGATTGCAAACCTGCGCACGTGGGTATCCGTAGGAATGCCTTCATATATGCCGTACAACTCACCTAGTACCACATGTGCTGTCTTATACGCGATACCAGGAAGCGTAATGAGCTCACGCTCGGTCTTTGGAACCACACCACCAAACTCCTCCTGTATCTGTGCTGCCGTTGCTCTAATTGCCTTTGCCTTGGTGCGGAAGTATGTCACTGAAGATATCTCCTTCTCAAACACTGCGGGGTCTGCTCCGGCAAAGTCCTTTGCAGATTTGTACTTTTTAAATAACGGTCTTGATACCTCATTAACCCGCTTATCAGTGCACTGTGCAGAAAGCATGACTGCTACCACCAGCTGCATTGGTGTGGTGTATAAAAGCTCAGTACGAGGAGTGGGGTACTCCTTTCGTAGATACGAGAGTATGTTCCTCGCTCGTTTCTTTCTCTCTTCCAGACGCGCACTCATACCCTACGCACCCTGGAGTTCTTTAAGATCAGCAAGCACCATATCGGCATGCAGATCAGGCTTTACTGATTCATACACCTTCGCAACAATCCCTTCAGGATTTATGAGAAATGACGTACGTACAGTTCCCATATACGTTCTTCCCATCATTTTCTTTGTTTGCCATACCCCATACATATTCACCACCTTCTTTTCCTCATCAGCAAGCATGGTAAACGGGAGCTCATACTTATCAGCAAACTTCCTATGACTCTTTACAGAGTCTGTAGAAATTCCTAGGACTACAGCATGAAGTTTTTTAAAAGATGGAAATCCGTCACGGATTAGACACGCTTGCTTGGTACACCCTGGCGTATCGTCCTTTGGATAGAAATAGATAAGTACCCACTGTCCCTTGTAGTCATGTAATGCGTGTGGAGCACCGTCTTGGTCAAGAAGGGTAAAGTCAGGCGCTTGCGTGTGTAGTAACGACATAGAACTACTCATACTCAGTGGTAAAGGCAAAGCGGTACGCAACAACAGAAACAATACCGAGAGACAGTAAGATAAAGAATGAATATACCAACGGGCCAATACCTGGCGTGGTACGAATTAGTGTGAGTGCCACAGCACCAAGTACTGCATCCTTCCATGTAAACTCAAGGTTTCCAGAGATTCTTGAAAGTAGATGTTTGCGCAGTAGCGCGCCAAGCAAGGCTCCAGCAAATGCTGCTGAAAATAGAACTACGGTAACAAATGCTGCAGCAAGCAAGAAGGCCACATCAACGCCAGCAGAAGAAACAAGAAGCAGCAGTATGGCAACAGGCGTAAGTAGCAGTACGCCAAGACCAAGCAGTAGTGACAGTACGGTTCTTCGGGCAGTTGCCGTAAAGAACCTATCAAGAATACTCGTTGTGGCGCGTGGGAATATACCCACCACAACCCCCGTTACAATCATTGCTGCAAGGAGTCTGACGATAAGGAAGACACCGGTACCAAAGAATGCAAAGGTGTTCGCCTCTTTGTTTGTGGGCAGATATCGATACGGACCAGTGTAGGAAACCGTACCGAGCACGGTTGCAGTAGCTGGAATTAGCACTTGCGTAGGTGCGTTATAGCGCAAGGCACCACCAATGTGTGCATGATCCCCCACGGTGAAGTTATTTGTTGCCACTACGGTAACATTTCCGTCATAGGTACCGTTAATCGTTACATCCACACCGTAAAGCACAACATCGCCCGTAGCGCTTCCATTAGCCTCAACACTTTCTCCTGCAATAAGCAGGTCGCGAGCCTTCCCTATTGTTACCACTCGTGCACCAAGTGCTGCGATATCACCCGCAACATCTCCCAGAATACGGAGCGTGCCTCCAAGTGCACGCACGTCTCCCTCTACCGGTTTTTCAACTTCTAGTGTTCCAGAGAGTGCGAGCACATCTCCTGCAATGGGTGCAGAAAGTACTACGTTAGTTCCTGCAACAGAAAGGTCAGCAGGAAGGGGGGCTTCAACATGAATAGAAGAACCTGCCAGATAGGTGTTATCTGGAGGTGGTACCGACACTGTCACTACCTTGTCAGCACCAAGCGTAGCAGCCAATGCGAGTGTTGGAACAAAAAAGGCAAGAAGCAGGAGATATCGCTTCATGGCTTTATTCTACCATGGCCAAAGGAGCACTCTCGGGCAGGTGTTTGCGGAAGAGGTAGAGGCTGGCAAGGAAAATAAGGAGGGAGATCACAAAGGACAGTGCGCAGTACACACACAGCGC
>CALLKD010000007.1 GCA_938008595.1 uncultured bacterium
TTCGCTACCTTAGGACCGTTATAGTTACGGCCGCCGTTTACTGGGGCTTCAGTCAGGAGCTTTGGCTTACGCCGAACACCCTTCCTTAACCTTCCAGCACCGGGCAGGTTTCAGGCTCTATACGTCATCTTACGATTTTGCAGGGCCCTGTGTTTTTGTTAAACAGTTGGTTGAATCATTTTACTGTGACCGCATCACTGCGGTACGCTTTATCCCGAAGTTACAGCGTTAATTTGCCTAGTTCCTTCTCCACGGCTCACCCGAGCGCCTTAGAATACTCATCCCGTCTACCTGTGTCGGTTTGCGGTACTGGCTGCTATACTCGCTTTTCTTGGAAGAACTTTCATTACTACGTTTCACCCGAAGGATTCACTCAGCATCCGTCTGCCTATATAACCTAACCTCTCCGTCACTTTTATTGTATAGCAGGTGCAGTAATATTAAACTGCTTTCCATCAGATACCCCTTTCGGGTTCTCCTAAGGACCAGACTAACCCTGATCCGATTAACGTTGATCAGGAAACCTTAGACTTTCGGCGAAGGAGTTTTTCACTCCTTTTATCGTTACTTATACCTACATTTTCTTTTGAAATCGCTCCAGCATATGTCGCCATACACCTTCTATGCAGATTTCAATGCTCCCCTACCACTCTAACAAGTTAGAGTTTAGAACTTCGGTTCATAGTTTGATGCCCGATTATTTTCCGTGCAGGACCTCTCGACCAGTGAGCTGTTACGCACTCTTTAAATGAATTGCTGCTTCCAAGCAAACATCCTGGCTGTCTATGCAACTGAACCGCCTTAGTTCAACTTAGTGTAGATTTTGGGACCTTAGCTGTTGGTCTGGGTTCTTTCCCTCTCGGACACGGACCTTAGCACCCGCGCCCTCACTGCAAGGTATATTTGTTAGCATTCGGAGTTCATCTGGATTTGGTAGGATGTGACTCCCCCTAGTCCAATTGGTAGCTCTACCTCTAACAAACTCAACCCTCACGCTGCCCCTAAAGGCATTTCGGGGAGTACGAGCTATTTCCCAGTTTGATTAGCCTTTCACCCCTACCCACAATTCATCCGAGAACTTTTCAACGTTCACCGGTTCGGACCTCCATGGCGTGTTACCGCCACTTCATCCTGACCATGGGTAGATCACAAGGTTTCGCGTCTGCCTCTACTGACTATGCGCCCTATTCAGACTCGCTTTCGCTTCGGTTCACGTCCCTTAAGGACTTAACCTTGCCAGTAAAGAGCAACTCGTAGGCTCATTATGCAAAAGGCACGCCGTCACCCCACGTAAGGGCTCCGACCGCTTGTAAGCGTATGGTTTCAGGATCTATTTCACTCCGTTAT
>CALLKD010000008.1 GCA_938008595.1 uncultured bacterium
AGATTCAATATCCATAAAATACATCTAATGTTAGTAAATAACCGGACTCCGTTCCTGAAGCCGCATGAAAGTCCTCTAGTGACTCTCGTGCGGATCCATGATCGCAAGCTTGATAAAGAACAAGGTCAACATTGAGAAGACGATGGCCTGAATAAGCCCAATAAACATTTCAAACGCCATAAATGGCGCAGGAAGAATGAAGGGAACGAATGAAGAAATAACGAGAATCATTACCTCACCTGCAAAGATGTTTCCAAAAAGACGGAATGAGAATGAGATAAGACGACCTAGGTTACTCAAGAATTCTATAAGCCCCACTACAAAATTCACTGGTGAGCTAAGCGTAACATATTTACTAACGTACTTAAACGCACCAAGGGCAGCAATACTCGTGATTTCAATGGTAAAGAAGGCAATAAATGCCAGTGCAAGAGTGAGGTTTAGGTCTGCCGTTGGGGTATGAAGAAACGGTATAAGCCCATGGCCCTCTCTAAGACCAACTGAACCAACACCAGGGAAGAACTCCAGCTCGTTAGCGGTGAAGATGAAAAGAAAGATAGTAGCAAGGAGTGGAAAGAATCTTCGCGCAAGCACCTCGCTACCAAGCGTTTCTGCTATGTAGTCCATTGCACCTTCAAATGCCCATTCAATAGCGGTCTGGAGTTTCCCTGGAATGAGGGAGATAGTGCGGCGGAAGTGCACGGCAAAGCCAATGAGGAGTATGAGCACTAGCCAGCTCATGAGGAGCGCATTGGTAATAGGGAAACCAAAAAAGCTGCCAAGCTCCTCTGCTTTAAGGACAACATGTACGCCAGAATCCATTTGCGTAGAGTGTACCAGACGTAAGATTATTTCGAAAATCAGCCTCACCGTCGTATAGTGTGAAGAAGATGAAGCAAAGAATCCTTCTCACCCAGGTACTGCCACTGGCACTTACGCTTGTTGTCGCCTGCCTTTTCACCGCTATTCTCTACGCAGAAATTACCGTACTAAACATATTCACGCCAAGTGATATTTCTACAAAGATTCGTCTCGTGGATGTGGGTATTGGTCTCACTATTTACCTAAAGACGTCAATTGACTTTGCCATCTTCATGGGAGGACTCATGCAGAAGAATCCGGGATGGAAAAGTCGTATTGCTATTGAAATCGGTACTGCTGCAGGAAATGCACTTGGCACCATGGCCATCCTATTTATCTGGGCTTTCTTTAAGGAGGTGGAGTGGCTGCTTGCGATCATGATCGTCATTGCCTCGTTAGTGCTCGTCACACTTGCTGAAGATGGTCTTGAGCACGCAAAGGCTGCTGATAAGGGGTACCCGTATATCTTTAGAAAGATTGTTTCAATCTTTGAACGCTTCCTTCGCTTCACAAACCTCATCGCTCGTCCAATTGTAAGTCGCATACTGCCAGTAGGCGGTCTACAGAGTGTTACCAAGGCAACGTTCTGGTCGCTCATGTCTTTTGCCTTCCTTATTCCCTTTGTGCTTGGTCTTGATGACTTTGCCGGCTATGTTCCCTTGTTCTCACTCGTCAATATCTTTGGCTTCTCTATTGGCGTGTTCTTTGCACATGCTCTACTAAATGCCTTTTTGTACCTATCACCAGACCGCACCATACGCGCAGTTAAAAACCCAATCATCTCACTTGTGGGAAGTATTGCCTTTATCGGCCTTGCAGGACTTGGTATATACGAAGCTACAAAGCTTCTCCTTGGTCTTCACTAATAGTGGACCCGATCGGATTTGAACCGACTGCCTCTTCCATGCCATGGAAGCGCTCTACCAATTGAGCTACGGGCCCGTACCTAGATACTACTTAACTTTCTTGAGAGCCTCAAGGTCAGTGAGAATACGACGTACGTCTTCAGTAAGCTTTTCAAGGTCAGTTGCCTGCTTCTTATCGCGTACCTCTTCCTCCTTGTCGTCTTCGGTAAGCTCTTCGATGTCATCGCTCAATTCCTCGAGCTCTTCCTGAATCTCACCCACATCTTCACTCATCTCTTCAATGTCCTCTTGGATCTCCTCCATGTCTTCTCCAAGCTCTTCAACGTCTTCCTGAATCTCCCCAATGTCTTCCTCCACTTCACGGAGACTCATGGTGTTTGCGTTAACAGTCATCTGAATGAAGATGGCAAGATATATTGCCTCAAGAGAAACAACCGTAGTGAGCACGAGAAGCACGGTGTTTAGGTCTGCAAGGCCAAATAGCGCTACGGCAAAGGAAAGTATAAAAAATGCAGTATGCAAAAGAAGCGACATTGGAGAGCCAATGCCAGAGATGAATTTTTCAATCGGTGTGCGTGGTGGAAGCACTTTTTTCATATAAATACTCTACAGTAAAATATTCACTTTGTCCAGTTATGCACAGTATGTGCGTACTTCCCCACACATCGGTCATATATGGAGGAGTAATAAGGTAGAATACGTATATCATGCCAGCTCCGCGCTACACCGGTACACTCATGCCTCGGCCGAAGAATAAGAGTAAGCAGTCAAAGGTAAAGAGTCTTACCGTGCGCATACTCCCTGTCTTTATTCTCTTCGGCGCTCTTGGTGCAGGGCTTTTTTCTCTCCCTCTTCTTTTGGGAGAAACTGCCCTATGGGGACAAGGAACACAGGTTGCTGATGTTGAGCCGTCATATAACTCATTTCCGGTAACGGTTGATCCAGAGAATAAGACGATTACGCAAGACCCGCGTGTTGAAAAATTGCTTGCTACGCGCCCATCAAACCTCGGTGCATCTGTAGGAGTGCTTGGTATGGTTGCCATAGAGTTGGCTTCACAAATAGCAAACCTTCCTGGCTACCAGCTTATTGCTAGTGCCGTAGGTATTAATAACCTATACGTAGTCATACATCCTGGTTCTCGCACTGAACAAGTTGCTAATAGCTTTGGCTCTGCACTTTCATGGACCACATCAGACAAGACAGCCTTTTCAACAAGTCTTAGAAAGCTTCACCCCACCCTACAGGAAGGCTCAGTAGTACCCGGCATATATTTTGCAAGTGTTAGTAACCCGCATGACGTAGCAACTCTTGTTGATACCCGTTTCCAAGAGCAGATAGTAAGTAAGTACAGCAGCACTACAGCAGAGCAAGTACCACTCAAAGATGCCCTTACCATTGCCTCTCTTCTAGAGCGTGAAGCGGGAGGTTGGGACGACATGCGCCTAATCTCTGGTGTTATCTGGAACCGTCTTTTTATTGGTATGAAGCTACAGATTGACGCTACTCTTCAGTATGCAGAAGCAAATGGGGCTAAGGGAAAGACAGGATGGTGGCCATCTGTAGAGCCTAAGGATAAGTATATAAAGTCTGCATATAACACGTACCAAAATGCAGGTCTCCCACCGGGACCAATTGCAAATCCATCAGTTGCTGCAGTACTTGCTGCGCTTAACCCTAAGAAGACAAACTGTCTCTTCTATTTCCATGATGCAAATGGAGTATTCCACTGTTCAGTTACGTATGAAGAGCACGTAAAGATGTTGAAGCAATATTACGGGCAGGGTCGGTAGTAGGTCACCAAATAATGTTCAACATTCTTGCGAACTCTTGAGTCTTCTTCGGTGGACCGTACAGGATTCGAACCTGCGACATCTACATTGCAAATGTAGCGCTCTACCAACTGAGCTAACGGCCCTTAGATAAGACTTTACCGTTTTTGCTTCGCAAGAGCAAGCCCCACAATATGGGATAAAAACTCAGCCATACTAACCCCAACTGCCTGGAGAGCACGGGGCATAAGTGAGCCTTTGGTTAAGCCCACATCGCTTGCTGTATTAATCTCAAGGAAGTAAATACCGCGTGGCGTAACGATAAAGTCAGTGCGGGAGTAGTGGTGCTGCCCTGTTGCGGTGTGGACGGCGCGAGCAATCTCTGCAAGCTCTTCCTTCTCTTTGTCGCTAAACTTTCCAGGGCATAGTTCAGTAGACGCGCCGCTATACTTAGCCTCGTACGAAAAGATCCCATCATGGGGAATGATCTCCACCACGGGCAGAGTGTATAGGTCTGTACCACGTAGCCCTTCAACAACACCAACACTGGCTTCACGTCCCTTTATGTACTCCTCAATGAGTACGCCTTGTGCGCCGTCAGCAAAGAGGCCAGTAACTGCCTTGTGCACGTCAGCAAATCCAGAGGCAAGCGTAGTGCCCACTGAAGAGCCTCCGGTAACCGGCTTAACAATGACGGGTTGAATAAAGCTACGTACTGCTTCACGTACTTTTACATCCACTTCGTCTCCCTGCTCTATAAACTGATATTTTGCAGTCTTAACACCAAGTGCCCGTGCGTGTTCTTTTGCAAGCACCTTATGCTTTGCCATGTGCGCGTGGTGCGTACTAGCGCCAATATACGGAATTCCATACTTCTCAAGCAAGTGCTGCATGGATGATTCATCAGACGGCGAGCCATGGAGAAGAATCATGGCTACATCAGTAGTTGGTAGTACGCGGTCAGGGGTGGTGGGTAGTCCCCGCTCATGCCATGTGCCATTTCGGTCTATGTAAATATCACGTACGGTGTACTGCTCTCGTGGAAACTGCTGCAGCACATGCATGCCACTCTTAAGTGAGATCTCATGTTCATTACTTGTGCCTCCACGCAGTATCGCTACGTTGATACTATTCATGCCTATGAGTATAGCAAAGAAAAAATCTAAGCAGTGCGCATTCTCTTTGACCTGGCTGCTCTGTGACGCATGAGTGAGAACCGATGTGCTTCTGAGTTTGCGAGTACGGCATCTGCGTCAGCTATACCAGCTCTACGAGCCCCTATAACCTCCCTAGGGCGGTGCTTATCATCCTTTACGACCGCAACTACCGGAACACCAACACCAACCTCCTGCAGCACTTCCTCTGCTGCCTTCTTGTGCGTCTTTCCCCCGTCAACCACAAAAGCTTTTGGCAGAGGCCATTCAGTGTGTCCTAGCCTTCTTGAAAGTATTTCCTTTAACGATGCAATGTCGTCATTGGTAGACTTCCCACCGACTCCTTGAATGTTGAACGCTCTATACCCCTTCTTCTGTGGCAGGCCGTGCTCAACAACCACCATCACGCCAATGGCATTGGTGCCACTTATGTGCGCAGTATCATATGCCTCAATACGTGGCCCACTCATATCGTCATCCTTATCTTCACGAATAAGAGACACATCCTGCACGTGATCAATGGCGTATAGTTGCTTGCGTATACGAGCTGCCTCCTCAAAGTCTTCCTTCTTCGCCGCTGCCTTCATGTCCTTTGTTAGGGTCACCCTGAGTGCTCCTACTTTTCCGGAAAGAAAGAGCGACACGTTTCGAATAGACGTGGCATATTCTTTCGTATCCATGTACCGCGGGTACTGCCCAATCTGCCTATTAAACTCAACCTTAGCTTGTAGGTGCTTATTTGTCTTTGCTTCCAATGTTCCAATTGCCTTTTCATTAATAGTAATTGGACGCTCAGTGTCATAGAACGGGAAGATCTTACGTATGAGTCTAAGCGCTGTACGCAGCTGTGCTCCTGACACAAAGGGACCATATGAGTCGGTGAAGCGTATACCATTGCTGCCAATCCATGTCTTCTTTTTAAAATCAATTTCACCTCCTCGAATAACCAGCACTCGCGGTACCGGCTCCTTTGTAATGACCGCATACAAAAATGTCTTATCATCCTTCCCAATAGCATTTGCAGGAGGGGTGTGGAGGCGTATGAGAGCAGCCTCACGTACCAGTGCTTCCAGTACGGTGGGTGTGGTTTCAAACTGTACGGCATCTGCCTTAGTAACCATGTCTACAATACGTGGCCCGCGGGTTGCCATGAGCTCTACGTCAAAGTACGAGCGAACACGGTCACGTAGACTCGTGGCCTTTCCTATGTACAGTATCTTCTTTGACTTCCCCCTTCCTTGGGTAAAGGTATACACCCCAGGAACATCAGGAAGTGCAAATCGTTCTATGTCAGAGCGCTCCATATTTAGATACTACCCAAATGTTGACATTCTCGCCATCTGCTTTAGGGTACGGAAGGAACAACAAATCGGAGACAAGCAGTGGCTGCAGCCATCGAACAACCGTACACGGTGCTTATTGAACTCATCAAGATTGCTGAGTCACACGGCACTACAACCGTCGGCTCAAGACATGTGGAGGGTGTACAGAAAACCGTCTTCTCTACCTTTCCAAAGATCTTCTATTCAAAGGAGGGCAAGGCGCGGGGCATTGATCCGAACGTGCACAATCGTTATCAGACGCTCATCAATCAATTGAAAGACAAGCTGGCGCTAGGTGACAAATTTCAAACACCAAGCGGCATCTCAGTCTTCAGCCCTCCGGCGACCAAGGATGGTACGCCCATTAACCCGGACCTCCGCTACATTCAAATGAGGTTCGGCAAGGAGCAAAGAATCATCGGCTGTATATATGTGGTCGTGAAGACGCGCAATGCGCTACTCGGCAACTTCTCAGCCAACATATACTGGGACTGCTGCTGGCACGGGGCCGGAAGGGGCAGGTTTGATCCAGGCTCCTTGGAGCTCTTGGTATAGGCAGAACATTGGGGCGGCGTACACCGGTACGCCGCCCTATTTCTTTGCACGGCTTGCAACCTTCTTCTTTCTTGCCTTCTCAAATAGCTTTGCAAGGTAGAAACCGGTATGAGAGCCTTCTACTTCAGCAACCTCCTCAGGGGTACCCTTAGCAACTACAATACCTCCACCAACGCCCCCTTCAGGGCCAAAATCAATGATGTGGTCGGCACATTTAATGAGGTCCAGGTTGTGCTCAATAACCACAACGGTGTTTCCACGCTGTACGAGTTCCTGCAAGATGCCAATAAGTCGCTTTACGTCTTCATAGTGAAGACCCACGGTAGGCTCATCAAGTAGATAGAGAGTCTTCATCGTTGTAGGACGGTAGAGCTCTGAAGAGATCTTTACACGCTGCGCCTCTCCTCCTGAAAGCGTTGTTGCAGACTGTCCTAAGGTTAGGTACTCAAGTCCTGTAGAGTTTAGTGTTTCAAGACGATCATTAATTGCAGGGATGTCCTTAAAGAACTTCTCTGCTTCTTCAATAGTCATTTGGAGTACGTCATATATATTCTTGCCACGGAAGGTAGCCTCAAGTGTCTCACGCATATAGCGAGTACCATTACAGACATCACACGTTACATACACCGTTGGCAGGAAGTGCATTTCAACTGCAATCATGCCGTTTCCTTGGCAGGTCTCACAGCGACCACCAGGAACGTTGAATGAGAAGCGTCCTGGCTTCCATCCACGTGCACGCGCTTCGTTCGTAGCGGCAAACAAGTCACGGATATGTGTAAACGCACCGGTATACGTAGCAGGGTTAGAGCGAGGCGTACGACCAATAGCAGACTGATCAATGAGTACCACACGGCCAAGGTACTCAGTGCCTGTCATTGATGCAGCGTGCACAAGCTCAGCTTCTCGCTTTGCAAAGCGTGCTGCAATGTTTCTATGAAGAATGTCATACAAGAAGGTGGACTTTCCAGATCCTGACACACCGGTAATACACACCAACTTACCAAGTGGTATATCAATGTTTTGATTCTTTATATTGTGCAAGTTTGCCCCTTTAATCTTAATTGCCCCCTTGTCGCCTGACCTACGCTCTTCTGGAATAGCAATCTCTGTTTCTTCACGAAGGTATGAAAGGGTGACTGAGCCACTTTCATTGGTGGGAGCAGTGAGAAGCTCATCAAGCCATCCCTGTGCAACAACCTTTCCACCATGAGTACCTGCACCAGGCCCAATATCAACAAGATAGTCTGCTGCATAGATAGTATCTTCATCGTGCTCAACTACGAGAATGGTGTTACCAAGCTCTTTTAGACGAAGCAATGTTTGAATAAGCCGATCGTTATCACGCTGATGCAGACCAATCGTTGGCTCATCCAGTACATAGAGCGCACCTACAAGCCCAGTACCTAGCTGAGAAGCAAGGCGTATGCGTTGCGCCTCTCCTCCTGAAAGAGTTGCTGCTGAGCGGTTTAGGGTGAGGTAATCAAGTCCAACATTAAGCATGAAATCAAGTCGTGCTGTGATCTCACGAATAATAGGGCGTGCAATCTCAGCACGGAGTTCTGATAGCTCAATGGTTTCAATGAAATCACGCGCTTCTCGAATAGACATATTCGTAAAATCAACAATGTTCTTCCCAAGGTCGCTGCTTCCCTTTGCTCCTTTCTTTGTGGTAGCAGCCTTTAGGTATACCCGCTGTGCCTCAGGACGAAGACGTAGGCCGTTACATACCGGACAAACTTCATCTGAGAATAGTGACTTTGTACCAAGTCCATTACAGCTAGGACACGCACCATATGGGCTGTTAAATGAGAAGAGGCGCGGCTCTACTTCAGGAAACGGTACGCCATCGTCAGGACAAATGAACTTTGAAGACAGTGTTTCAATGGTGCCATCAGCGTGCTTAATCTTTACCAGTCCGTCAGCTTCCTTTAGTGCAAGCTCTAGCGCTTCTGAAAGTCTCTCACGAGCACCATCTGGTGTGCGTACAAACTCAGATACAAAGATAGAGTCAACAACGGCATCAATGTCATGACGCTTGTTACGATCAAGTACTACCTTCTCACGTAGTGATTGCTCAGTACCATCAATGACAGCACGTTCAAATCCTTTACCAAGAAGGTCATAGAGGAGTTGATAGTACTCACCCTTTCTTCCCACCACTACCGGTGCGTATATACCCACCGTTGTACGGTCAAACTCCACACCCATCACCGTGCCTGAAGCAGTTTCAGTCTTTGCAGATACCCTATTCCACACCAAACGAATCATCTCCTCCTTAGAGAGGCGAGAAATGGGCACGTCATGATTAACACAGTATGGTTGCCCTGCACGTGCATACAACACACGGAGGTAGTCATATATCTCTGTAACGGTAGCAACCGTTGAGCGGGGGTTATTTGAACGACTCTTTTGGTCAATTGAGATAGCAGGAGAGAGCCCCGTAATCTCATCCACATCTGGCTTCTGCATTTGGTTTAGGAACTGTCGTGCGTATGCAGAGAGAGACTCTACGTATCTACGCTGCCCTTCAGCAAAGATAGTGTCAAAGGCGAGTGAGGACTTTCCAGAGCCTGAGAGTCCTGTAAGTACGGTCATTACCCCTCGTGGGAGATCCACCGAAATATTCTTTAGGTTGTGTGTACGTGCACCCTTAACGCGGATCCAATCCTCGCCAATATGCTGCTCGTGCACATTCTTTTGTGTAGTTTTCTTTGGGGTGGCCATAATGAGAATAGTCTGTCCGTGGTGGGACAGATACGCACATAGTCTACTCTATAACCCGCAATCGAGAAACCTCGTGCTTACGCTGCTGGTACTGCTAACAGATGCTTAGCTTTCTCCACAATCTCATCAACGTCTACGTCTGCCTTAATGAGATAGTCACTCGCACCAAGCGCAAGTGCTTTATCCTTATCTTCCTGCTGTCCTAGGTTAGAGACGATAATTACCGGCACGGTCTTCCCTTCATCACTGCGAGCACGAAGTGTCTCGAGCACTTCAAATCCTCCCATTGTTGGAAGAGTAAGATCCAAAAGTATGAGTTTTGGTTTGTACGTTTCAAATAGCTTTAGTGCTTCTACCCCGTCATTTGCATAGATGGTCTGGAATACACCAGAGAAGGTGTGCCCCATCATGTTTTTAAGAATAGGGTCGTCTTCAACAACGAGTATGTAGGATATGTCTCCTTCAGCCATGGTAAAAGTATAGCAAAGTATGCTTAGAGCGCTATTGGAAGGGACAGTATAAAGAGCGTTCCAGGGCCATCAGGGTTTGCTGTAAACGTAAGGTCACCACCGTGGTCAGTAGCTATGGTACGAGCAATATAGAGACCAAGCCCATTCCCCTTATTGTTCTTTGATATGGCATTACTGGCTCGGTAGAAGCGCTCAAAGATGTTGTTCTTGTCTTGGCTTTGAATTCCAATACCGGTATCTCGCACAAGTACTTCAACCCGTGATGGTGCTTGTCGCACCTCACAGGTTACAAAACCTCCCGCAGGGGTATAGCGAATAGCATTCTCTATAAGGTTATTCAGTACCCACTTAATACGGTCTGCATCAGCGCGCACGTTAGATACTTTTTCCGCAGGTGCTCTACTCTCCAACGTAACCTTCATCTCCTGTGCCAGTGGCGCAAAGTCAGCGGCAACAACACCCAGAAGAGTAGTTATGTCAGTAGTAGCAAAGGTGTAGGTGTACTTGCCAGACTCAATAGCAGAGATATCAAGTAGCGTACCAACAATGGCCACAAGATCCCGACTCTTCTCAGAGGCACTTGTAACAAGCATCTTTTGATCATCGGTTAATGACTCTTTTCCAAGAGCCTCAAGTGACCATCGTATTGCTGTGAGCGGCGTGCGTAGCTGATGTGCTGCTGTTGAAATAAAGTCTGACTTTACTCGAGAGGCATCAATATCATGGGCATGCGCGTCGGTAACACTGGTAGAGAACTTTCGGTATATAGCAGCAAGCTCTATAAGTTCCTGTGGTGCACGATCAAAATCAGGCAGTATTGCTGGTGTACCCTCTGCAAAGCAGTTCATAGACGCCGTAATCATGCGCAGTGGGCGCATTACATATCCGTAAAGGAAATAGTAGGCAAACAACCCTGTACCTAGGGCACACAAGAGAAGTAGTAGTAGCTGAAACAGTAGCAAAAGCTTAAAGACAAGCTCAGTATCTGACGCTATGCCTGGAAGAAAGTTGAGTACAAATGCTTCGCCATAGAAGGCAATGAGGAAGCTACACACCAGAGAGAACGCAAGGCTTCCAAGCACCAGTAGTAAAGAAAACGAGCGAAGACTCATGCGTATATGCTAGCACGTAGCTACTGGTTATTTCCTCGGATTGTTGATTCTTGATCCAGATGAGGACTTCTTAGCTCGTGCAGGCTTCTTTGGCGTCTGTACTCTCTTTTCCTTAGGTTCACTTCCCTCAAGGGCATATATCTCATCGCGAAGTATTGCCGCTGTTTCAAAGTCGAGTGCTTCTACTGCCGCACTCATTTGTGCTCGCTTTTCTGTAATGAAAGCTTTTGGATCAGCTTTGTACAGGACTTCATCGATGTGAAGAAGTGAGTGCACCGTCTTATCATGTTCACTCCGCATTGATGCTGCAATGTCCTTAATCTCCTTCTTAATGGTCATTGGAGTAATGCCATGCTCCTCATTGTATGCAAGCTGTATGGTGCGTCTACGATTAGTTTCTTCAATCGCATGGGTAAGTGAATTAGTCATTACATCCGCATATAGAATCACTCGTCCCTGCACATTACGTGCCGCTCTACCAATGGTTTGAATAAGTGCTGTTTCAGAGCGCAGAAATCCTTCCTTATCAGCATCAAGTATTCCCACCAGCTCAACTTCAGGAAGATCAAGACCCTCACGAAGGAGGTTTACACCCACAAGCACATCAAACGTACCCTTACGGAATTCGGTGAGTATTTGTATGCGGTCAATGGTCTTAATGTCACTATGCAAATATTCTGCTTTCATGCCCTTTTCCTTTAAGAAGGTTGAAAGGTCTTCTGCCATTTGCTTTGTAAGCGTTGTTGCAAGTACACGACCTCCCCCGTTAATTACCGATATCGACTCTTGAATAAAGTCAGCCACCTGTCCTTTGTACTCAGACGCCGCACCTTGTGTAGCGTTAACTCCAACACCCTCTGCAATGGGGCGTACGAGTAGTTCTGGATCAATCAGTCCTGTAGGGCGAATTATCTGCTCCACCTGAGCACCGTCCGGTGGCGTACTTTTCTCTTTTTCATATGCGCCCGGTGTTGCGGTAGTAAAGAGCACTTGTCCAACGCGTGCTTCAAACTCCTCAAACATGAGTGGCCGGTTATCTCGTGCAGAAGGCAATCTAAAGCCGTGCTCTACGAGCGTATCCTTTCGTGAGCGGTCTCCTGCATACATGCCACCAATCTGTGAGACAGTTACGTGTGACTCATCAATAACCGTAAGGAAGTCAGGAGAGCCGTCTGCGCTATGTGGGAAGTAGGAAAGCAAGGTGTGTGGTGCCTCTCCCGGCGCTCTGCCATCAAAGTGTCGTGAGTAGTTTTCAATACCATTGGTGTACCCAATCTCCCGTATAAGGGCGATGTCATGGTTAGTGCGACGCTTTAAGCGCTCATGCTCAAGTATCTTTTCTTCACGTGTAAACTGTTTCAAGCGCTCATCAAGCTCTTCTTTGATGCTTTGTAGTGCTCGCTCACGATCTTCATCACTTGAAACAAAGTGCTTTGCTGGGAATATAAACAAGGTGTCAGGTGTCGCTACAAGCGCTCGTGATACGGGATCAAGTGCCTCAATGTGTGTAATTGAATCTTCATTAAATGCAATGCGGTACAGCATGCGCTCGTTCACCGGCATAATCTCAAGCGAGTTCCCTATCGCACGTATCTTTCCAGGCTCCAGATCTGCCTGTGTTCTCTCAAAGTAAATGGCAATGAGTTTGCGTATGAGTGCTGCTCTATCCTCTTTCCCTCCCTTCTCAAGTTTTACATGTACTTTCTCATAGTTTTCTGGAGACCCAAGACCATAGATGGCAGAAACTGAAGCAACGATTATGACGTCCTTACGCGTTAGAAGTGCCTGGGTAGCCGCATGTCGTAGCCTATCAATCTCTGCATTGATCTGTGCTTCCTTTTCAATATACGTATCTGAGTGTGCCATGTAGGCCTCAGGCTGATAGTAGTCATAGTAGGAAACAAAGTAGTGCACGGCATTCTCTGGAAAGAACTCTTGGTACTCCTGCGCAAGCTGTGCGGCAAGTGTTTTGTTATGTGCCAATACCAGCGTTGGCTTTCCAAGTGCATATATCACATTTGCCGCAGTGTATGTCTTTCCAGAGCCTGTTACACCAACAAGTGTTTGGTACTTCTTTCCTTCTTTGAAGCCCGCAGTAAGAGCCTCAATTGCCTTTGGCTGATCGCCTGCAGGGGGGAATGGAATGTTGAGTGTAAATTGCCCAGCCATCCGATAAGTGTATAGTGAAAGCAGATTTCGCGCACATATTCATGGAGGCAGTCATGCACATACCTGAATGGCAAGCCAATTTGGATGCCGCAATAAACAAGTACCTTCTGGCGCGTATTCAAGAAAACACCGAAAGCAAGAGCGGTACCAACGTGCGATTTGATGACGACGATATCATCAGAGCGTTTAGAGATAAGAAGATGCCCAATACCATTGTGTTGTTCCTTGAGGTAAGACAGGAGCGGGTCAATGCCATTACCATCGTCTCCCGGAATGACCAGGCCGAGCTTGTTTCTGTCACGCTCGGTGGCGACGTAGAAGTATTGGTGTGGCTAGCCCACCTTTCGCAGAACCTGTCGAACGTGCTGTGGCATGATTTGCTTATGCTCGAGGATGCGCTTAATACGTACTTCGGTCAGCAGGAGAGCTGCGGGTTCAAATTCTATGGATACTGTTAGTGAACAAGGGTCGGCACGCGTTGCCGGCCCTTTTACTTTTTGTAATAGGTTTCAATAAAGTTCGTTCTATACGCCTCAAACGTGCCTGCGTGTATCGCAGCACGGGCGCCATCAACCAAGGAAATAATGAATCCAAGGTTATGCATAGACGCAATTGTTTGCCCCAGTAGCTCATTAGAGCGTAAGAGATGCGATACATATGCGCGGGTAAATCCTTCAGTGCCAGGAACAACACAATCAGGGTCTAGAGGTGTGAAATCCTCCTTGTACTTCTCATTCATAAGATTTATTTGCCCATGCATGGTGTATATAGAGCCATGTCTACCGAGTCGTGTTGCTGCAACACAGTCAAAGAGATCCATACCAGCAGCGATACCTGTCAAAATATCTTCTGGTTCGCCAATACCTAGGAAGTGCCGTGGCTTATCTTCCGGTAGCTCTGGAATGGCAGCCTGTAGCGCACCCACCATATCCTCCTTACTAAATGATCCCCCTATACCAAACCCATCAAAGTTCATGGCAGCAATTGCCTTTGCACTTTCTCTGCGCAGATCCTCATATCGTCCCCCCTGCACAATGCCAAAGATTGATTGCCAGGTGGCATTGAGGTTCTGCCTATGTGCAGCTAGTGAGCGCTCTGCCCATTTGTGTGTGCGCTCCATCGCCTCCTTTTGATATTCATATGATTCTGTTGGTGCCGTACACTCATCAAAGGCAAAGAACATGTCAGCACCAAGGGCGTGTTGTATTTCAACTGAGCGCTCTGGTGTAAATCGGTGTAGTGAGCCATCAAGGTGTGAGGTGAAGGTAACCCCTGCGTCGTCAATCACGGCTAGTTGTCCGTGCTGTGTCCTTACATCATCATCGTATGTGGCTATCCCTTGCTCACGTGGCAATTCTTCTCCGGATGCAATCTTCGTAATTGTCTTTCCAAAGGCACTGCCAAGAGAAAACACCTGGAACCCTCCTGAGTCTGTCATGGTGGGGCCATGGTTTCCGTCGCGGGTGCGCCAGTTCATAAAGGCAGCAAGTCCACCAGCATCTTTAACAAGCCTCTCTCCCGGCTGTAGGTAAAGGTGATAGGTATTAGCAAGTACAACTTGTGCACCTAGTTTTTGTACTGCTTCAGGGTGCACACCCTTAACAGAGGCCTTAGTACCAACGGGTACAAATGCTGGGGTCTGTATATCACCGTGTGCCGTACGTAAAACCCCTGCTCGGGCATTTGAAGAAGGATCGGTAGCAACTGTTCTAAATAAGAGTGCCATACGTATATTCACCTTATATTTCTTAGGTATTTTAAGCAAGGTGCTCTATATACAAAACTTGACAGATAGGTCCGCTGTGATATAAATAGAAACAGGAGTGCGTGTGTGCTCTTTCTAGATCAATTGAGGGAAGGTAATTAAAATGAAGATTCGCTTTGTTGCGGCAACCGCAGTCGCGCTCGTGCTCGCAAGCACGGCAAACGCCGAGGGCACCATCAAGAACGGTGTCATCGACATCTACACCGGCTTCGACGAGGCCGGCAACATTAACCCGGCGCGTCCCCTGACGGCTACCGAAGCCATCATGGTGGCAAACATCGACAAGCACTGCGCTGAATTGTCGAAAAGCCTCGAGGGCGAGCTCAAGCTCTACCTCAAAAGCGCCGCAAAGATGGGGTTCTGGCAGGGGCTCGGACTCGTGCTGGGGAAATTCCTCGGCGGGATGACTGGGCTTTCTGCGCTCAATGCCCTCGGCTATGGCGGCGGTGCCGGTGTTGGTGCCGGTGTTGGTGCCATGACACTGACGGTCCCTCAGATCGTCGGCAGCTTCGATGCGTATTGCAAGATCCAGTGGATCGCTGCAAACCGCAACGATCCCGACGATCGCCGCCTGAAGAACGTCATGTTCTTCCCGGCCGGACAGCTGCAGGGGAAGCTCCCAGCAGTCGATACGACCAAAATCACCCCGATGGGTGGTAACGGCGAACCGGCGCCGGCTTCCGAGGCAGAAATACCTCCGCAATAGCCAACTACAAAAAAGGGCCCGACGCATCATGCGCCGGGCCCCATTTTTATACTCACCAACTACTGCACCTGTAGAAGTTCTACGTCAAAGATTAGTGTTGCGTTAGCAGGGATAACTCCCCCAACTGCTTGATCTCCATATGCAAGTGCTGCTGGAATAACAAGGTGACGCTTTCCTCCTTCTTTCATACCAACGATACCGTCATCCCATCCTTTGATAACCTGCCCAGCACCAAGATTGAAATCAAATGGTCGGTTACGGTTTGCTGAAGCGTCAAAGACGGTGCCGTTTGTAAGCATTCCTTTGTAGTTAACCGTTACATGTGTTCCTGCAGTTGCTACCTTTCCTGTACCAACTACTACATCAGTAACTTCAAGACCTCCTGGAAGTGTCTGTGTTGCTGTGCCATTCTCATTTGTTTCCATAGTTGTTGTTGCGTTATTAGTATCTGTTTGAGTTTCTGGTGCCACTGCAGTAGAAGCAAACGGCGAAAAGAAACGAGGGCCAAAAAATAAAAGTCCAAGTGCCAAAACAACGGCCAAGGCTACTGCTACCCCTGTTGATGTAATTTGTGTGGTGTTCATAATTATTTATTCTCTGTGACACTAAGTATATCACTGGTAAGCTCAGCAACGGTATCCTCCACTGCCTTGTCAGCACCAGGTACGGTTTCAATCAAGAAGGCAGCGAGTTGTTCCTGTATCGGGTTTGTGTCCACAAATGCAGTAAATTGTGTGCGTGTTGCTTCATCCATTTGCTCAACTATACGGGTAAGGGCACTTCTAAACACCAAGGAATTAAGTTCAAGCATGAGATCTTGTTGTTCTTCAGGCGCAAGCTCCTCCATATTGAGTGCAGTAATGATTCGTTCTAGATCAGTGGTAGATTCCATAGTTACGGTAGTTTATGGTACTCACTTTCAAGTGGTACGGGTGGTGTTTTAATAATGTTCAAGTTCTCATCAACTGCGTATGGCAGCGGGTGTGTGCTACGAGTAGGGTCAAATTTAAGTGTCTCTACATATTGCGTAACCATACCGAAGATATTCTTTGACTCACGTACCCAGTGCACCAGAACATCTGGATGCTTAGATGAGTACTCGAGTGCTGTTTGGTATGAGAGCTCTGTGTTTTTCACAACATCATCTGTTCGTGGAATGTGTGCGAACAAATTACCTTCTTTATCAAGCAATACTTGATTCTTAGTGAAATCTATTTGACCAGCAAGTGCTTCTGCATCTGGTGTATGGTCATGTGAAGTATCTTGTCCATGATCCTCCATCTTCTCTAGTTGAGCTTTGTTAAGTTCTTCTGTGGTCATGGGTGCTGCATGCTCTGGAGTATCCTGCTGCACGGGAGCTGGTACCGCCTCAGGAGCATGCTCAGGCTGTGCTGTCGCTGTTTCTGTATGAGATGCTGGGGTATGATCTTCTGCAGCTGGAGTACTGTGACCAGCTTCTACCGGCGTACTTGGTGTCGGTGTCTCCTGCACTGAGGCAGGTGTCGGGTCAGTGTGCACTTCCTGTGCTGGACGAGGGCCAAACATCTTTTCATACTCTCTTTCGTTAAGAGACTTTGTTGTCATAGGCTCCTCAGTAGGTTGTGCATCAGTGTGTGAGGTCTCGGGGGTTGAAGTTTCAGGCGCATGTGCAGTCTCCGTTGAGGCAGGTACCTCTGTCTTAGGTAGTGGAGTTTCTACCTTTGCAGAACTAGGTGCAGCATCAGTTGCTGCTGACTCAGGCTTCGCTCCCGCAGAGGCAGAGTCTGTAGAGTGCTTTGGTGCTTCTGTAGCTGTACTGTCATGGTGCGCTGCGGGAGTTTCAGCTGCATGTGGAGAGGTGGTCGGTGCCTCTACCTTCGCAGAACTGGGTGCGGCGCCAGGATTCGCTTCCGTATCTGGTGTGTGCTTAGGTACTTCTGTACTTGGTGCGGTGGTAGCCTTCTCCGCTACCGCGTCAACGCCTGTTTTTGCGTGCGCTTCTGGCTTTACAGAGTCAACATGAGCAGGGTTTGCGTGAGCAGTTTCTGCTGGGTGCCCCGCTGTAATTGGAGTTCCTGC
>CALLKD010000009.1 GCA_938008595.1 uncultured bacterium
GATCTGCTCGTTTGATTGGTATGGCACTAGCAGCCGGTCTCGGTGTGCTTGGCCCAGGTATTGGTATTGGACTTATTGGTGGTCGTGCACTTGAAGCTATTGGCCGCAACCCTGAAGCGTCAGGAAAGATCGTTTCAAACATGATTCTTGCAATTGTGTTCACAGAAGCGCTCGGTATTCTCGCTATCGTGGTGTCATTCATCATCAAGTTCGTATAGTCATAGGTAGACTCTCGTACACTCATGGAACAACTTTTCGAAGCATTTGGCATTGATTGGCGTCTTATACTCGCGCAAGCGGTTAACTTTGGCGTGCTCTTGATTGCACTGCGGTACTTCTTGTACACACCAGTTCTAAAGGCTATCGATGAGCGTAAGAAGGTGGTTGCTAAGGGTGTGGAAGACGCACAGGCAGCAACAGAGCTACTTGCTACGGCAGATGAGGCAGCACACACCAAGGCGCGTGAAGCTGAAGTGGCTGCTGAGGCTATTGTTACCAATGCCCGCACCGAAGCAACTGATGAGCGTAAGCGCATCCTGAGTGAAGCAGAAGCACGCGCACAGAGTGTTGCTGTTGATGCAGATGCCCGTGCAAAGGAAGCATCTGCAAAGATGCTCCGTGAGAGTGAGAAGGAGATTGCTCGTCTTGCAATACTCGCTGCTGAGAAAGCTATTCGTGCTAACGCTGCCTAAATATGCCCTCTGACTACGCAAAAGCTATATACCGCCTAAAGCAACGTGGAGATCTCACTGACGCACAGATAGCAGAGAACCTACGACTTCACCTAACACGCGCTGGTAAGACAAAGCTACTTCCAGCAATTGTACGTGAGCTTAAGCGTCTTTCGTACATGAAGCAGGACGTTTCAGTTGTTGAGATTGCGTCAGAAGCAGCTCGCATTCCTGCTGTTGCTGCAGCTAAGGAGCTTGGGAACCAGGAGCAGGATGTTCGTATAAACGACGCACTGATTAGCGGATGGCGCGTAAAGACCAGGGATACTCTTATTGACCGTTCCGGTAAGAGATTCCTTATTGATCTGTATCGCTCTGTTACCAATTAACTTTATTATTTTAGTACCTCGCCATGGAAAGCATCATTAAGCGCATTGAAGAAGAAATCGTACACGCAGGACCACGTGAGCGTGACCTCGACATCGGTACCGTAACCATTACCGGTGACGGAATTGCAGAAATCGATGGTCTCTCTGGTGCGGTCATGAGCGAGATGGTTATCTTTGACCCTACGTTTGACCGCACACTTGAGGAAGCACTTGCTGATTCTGATGCTATCTATGGTCTTGTGCTGAACCTTGAAGAGGACTCTGTTCGTGCCGTTATCTTGGGAGACGCTTCCAAGGTGCACGAGGGTATGCTCGTGAGGAGACTAGGACGTCTTCTCTCTATCCCCGTAGGTGACGCACTTGTTGGGCGCGTGGTGAGTGCACTCGGTGAGCCGGTGGACGGAAAAGGACCAGTACCAGGAGTAACCCCAATGCCAATTGAACGACAGGCATATGGTGTTATTGACCGTGCTCCGGTTAACCAACCCCTTCACACCGGTATTAAGGCCGTTGACGCGATGATTCCCATTGGTCGTGGGCAACGTGAGCTCATCATTGGAGACCGTGGTGTTGGAAAGACTGCCATTGCAATTGATACTATTTTGAATCAAAAGAATGAGCCTGCTGCTACACGCCCTATTTGTATATACGTAGCTATTGGCCAGAAGGAATCAAAGACTGCAAAGATCGTAGCGCAGCTTGCTGAGGCAGGCGCGATGGAATACACCATTGTGGTAACCGCTCCCGCATCAAGTCCTGCTGCCTTCCAGTTCCTTGCACCATTTGCAGGCGCTACCATTGGTGAGCACTTTATGGAGCAGGGTAAGGACGCACTTGTGGTATATGACGATCTTTCAAAGCAGGCTGTTGCATACCGCCAGATGTCACTCCTTCTCAGACGTCCACCAGGCCGTGAAGCGTATCCTGGAGATATCTTCTACCTACACTCACGCTTACTTGAGCGTGCGGCAAAGCTTTCTAAAGAAAAGGGTGGTGGTTCACTAACAGCTCTTCCCATTATCGAAACACAGGAAGGAGACGTGTCTGCATACATTCCAACCAACGTAATTTCCATTACTGACGGACAGATATACCTACAGGCTGACCTCTTTAACAAAGGTATGCGTCCTGCTATCGATGTAGGTATCTCTGTGTCTCGTGTGGGATCTTCAGCACAGACAAAGGCAATCAAGAAGGTGTCTGGAAAGATTAAGCTTGAACTTGCACAGTTCCGTGAGCTTGAAGCATTCATGCAGTTTGCATCAGATCTTGATGCTGACACTAAGAAGAGAATTGATAGCGGTCGTCGCATGACAGAAATGCTTAAGCAGAACGTTGGTGAGCCTCTCGCCTTTGAGATGCAGGCTGCGATTATCTTTGCTGCAACCAATGGATTTTTTGATTCATTTGCACCAGAGAAGACCTCTGACGCTGAGAAGAGACTGCAGAACTACCTACTTCGTGAAGCTGGCTCTGTACTAACTGCTATTCGTGAGAGTCGTGAGATTTCTGAAGAGAGTGACGCAGCACTACGCGCACTCCTTGAGAAGTTTTCGGTGAGTGCAGCATAACCACCTATGGCGCTAAAGGACATCAAGGCCAAGATTCTCGCAACCAAGCGCATGCACACGGTGACGCGTGCTATGGAAGCGGTGTCTGCAGTGAAGATGCGCAAAACACAAGCGCAGGCCTTTGATGGGCGTGCGTATGCACGGGCGGCACTCTCTATTCTTTCTCGCCTTGCTGGTACGCGCGAGCTTAAGCTACACCCTCTTGCACGTGCTGGCATGGGAAAGAAGCTCGCGCTTCTTGTGATCACCAGTGACAAGGGACTCGCAGGAGGACTTAACGCTGGTGTACTTAAGCAGGCACTTACCCTTGCTGCTTCATACGGCAAGGACAGAGTAAGTATCTATGCGTATGGCAAGAAGGGAGAGGAGTTCTTCCGTGCTCGTGGGTACCATATTGTGCACGCATACGAGAACAAACTAGATACTATTCCTCTTTCAATTACTGAAGAGATCTCACGTAAGCTTTCTAAGAGATTTGTAGAAGGAGAGTTCTCTGAAGTACTTGCCGTGTACACAAACTTCAAGTCAACCTTTGAACAAATACCTAGCTGCAGACAAATTCTGCCACTTTCAACAGAGAGTGTTAGCGAGCTCGTGCGTGAGATTCAGCCAGTACGTGGAAAGTTTAGTGAGGCGAGGGACATTCCTCAGCCGGCTACCTACACCATTGAACCTGAGGGAGCACACGTGCTTGATGTGCTTATCCCACGCCTAGTATCTATTTCGCTCTATCACATGCTTCTTGAGAGTAAGGCGTCAGAACACTCAGCACGCATGGTTGCTATGAAGAATGCATCTGATAAGTCAAAGGAGGTGGCGCGTGACTTTACCCGCATCTACAACAAGGTGCGGCAGGCCGCTATTACCCGTGAAGTGTCAGAGATTGTGAGCGGACGCGAGGCGCTTGCGACATAATACCCACACTGTAATACTGAACTATATGAGTAACTTTGAATTCCCCAAGCCATCTCTCACTACCTTTGTGGAAGACTCTCCACAGAAACCAGGAGAGTTTGAACGGCAAAACCGTTTGATTGAGGTGGCAAAGGCAAAGTATGAAGGGTTAATTCTGAGTGCACCCCTTGCAAGAGAGCTAAAGGAGAAAATAACCACCGCACTGGATGCACTTGTACTTACAAACCCATCTCCTCTTTTTGCGGATCTGCACCAGGGCCCTATGGATGAGGAGCATGATGCACTTCGCGCATCACTCTGGGTAGATCGGGAAATGCGAGGATGTGTTGACATGGTTGCAAGAGACTTAGATGAAAAAGATGCCTATATTCTGAAAGAAGCGGTATCCCAGCTGACACTTCCAGAAAGTGCCCGTACGCGAAAAGTGGTGATTATTGAGAAGGGGTGGGAGTTAGTTTGGAAGTAACTATATAATTTTATACATATGAAAACAGGCACAATTACAGAAATTATCGGACCAATCGTTAGCGTTCACTTTGAGGAGAATCTTCCTGCTATTCAGGATGCGCTCGTCGTTGAAGCAACTCCCACACACGGTCGCGTCGTACTTGAGGTGGCCTCCCACCTTGGACTTGATCGTGTACGAGCAATTGCTATGAGTGAGACTGCTGGTCTTACCCGAGGCGAGAGCGTGGTTGCTACCGGTGCACCGATTTCTGTTCCTGTAGGTACGGCTTCTCTGGGCCGTCTCTTCAATGTGCTTGGTGAGCCAATTGACGGGAAGGGAGCAATTGAAGCTACTGCGCCTCGTCTTCCTATTCACCGCATGCCTCCTTCTTTTGATGAGCAGACAACAAAGGCAGAAATCTTTGAAACAGGTATTAAGGCAATTGACCTCATCATTCCCTTCATTAAGGGAGGAAAGGTGGGGCTCTTTGGGGGCGCTGGTGTAGGAAAGACCGTTACCATTCAGGAGCTTATTCACAACGTAGCAAGTCAGCACGGCGGATACTCCGTGTTTGCTGGTGTGGGTGAGCGTGTGCGTGAAGGTAATGACCTCTACCATGAAATGGCAGACTCAGGCGTGCTTGATAAGACAGCACTAGTGTTTGGGCAGATGAATGAAGTGCCAGGTGCGCGTGCACGTGTAGCACTTACTGGTCTTACACAGGCTGAGTACTTTAGAGACGAAGGAGGAAAGGACGTGCTCTTCTTTATGGATAACGTGTTCCGCTTTATTCAAGCAGGATCAGAGGTGTCTTCACTTCTTGGTCGTGTGCCATCAGCCGTGGGATACCAGCCAACACTTGCTGAAGAAATGGGTAAGCTGCAGGAGCGTATTACCAGTACCAAGAAGGGGTCTATTACGTCCGTACAGGCAGTGTACGTGCCAGCAGACGACCTTACAGACCCCGCACCTGCAACCACCTTCGCACACCTTGATGGAACCGTGGTGCTCTCACGTCAGCTCGCATCCCTTGGTATTTATCCTGCGATTGACCCACTGGAATCTTCTTCAAGCGCACTTACACCGGCGATTGTAGGAGAGGAGCACTATAAGGTGGCAAACCAAGTAAAGCAGGTGCTGCAGCGATACAAGGATCTTCAGGACATCATTGCCATCTTGGGTATCGAAGAGCTTTCTGATGAAGACAAGCTGGTGGTGTCCCGTGCACGTAAGATACAGCGCTTCCTTTCACAGCCATTTTTCGTGGGAGAAGTGTTTACCGGAACACCGGGCGCATATGTATCTCGTGAAGACACCGTGCGTGGCTTTAAGGAGATTGTAGAGGGTCTTCATGATGATAAGTCAGAGTCTGCCTTCTACATGAAGGGTACGATCGACGAGGTTAAATAGATATGGCAAAGACCTTCCATCTAACCGTGGCGCGTGTAGGAGAAAACCTTTTCGACGGAGAAGCACTTTCTCTTTCTGTGCCCGGCGAGGAGGGAAGGATGATGGTGCTCGCACATCACGAACCGCTTGTTACACCACTTGTTGGTGGATCAATACGGATTGAGTCAGCAGAGGGCGAGCACACCGCGTTTGAAATTGAGGAGGGGCTACTTGAAGTTTCAGGTAACCAAGCAACCGTAATTCTTTAATAGGTACTATACATATATGGGTATTCAAAACTTTCTTTTAGGGCAAGCAATGAAGTGGAAGATGAAGGATGTGCCAGAGGAGCAGCGTGAGCAAATTATGCAGCTTGTGCAAAAGAATCCTGAACTCTTTAAGAAGATTGGTGAGGAGGTGGAGCGCCGTATTAAGGGAGGCGAACCACAGATGAAGGCTACGATGGAAGTGATGAAGAAATACCGCACCGAGCTTGCGGGGCTGATGTAGTACACTACTAGCATGAAGAAAATATTTATCCTGATGGGGAATCCTGACAAGGAGGACACCATGTCTAACTTCTTTGCTGACACCTACGAAGCTGCTGCAAAAGCAGCTGGTCATGAGGTACGTCGCGCTAACCTAGGAGATCTTTCCTTTGATCCAATCTTACACAAGGGATACAAGGTGATTCAACCACTTGAACCTGACCTTCTTAGGACACAGGAGGATATGCGCTGGGCAGATCACTTTGTGCTTATCTACCCACTCTGGTGGGCGAGTATGCCTGCACTTTTGAAAGGTCTGTGGGATCGCATGTATATACCTGGCTTTGCCTTTCACTTTCACAAGAATGGACTTATGTGGGACAAACTCCTTGCAGGGAAGTCCGCACGGGTGATTATCCTTTCAAAGAACTGGCCAATTGTAGAGCGCTTCCTTTTTGGTGACTTTAAGAATGAGATTGGTAAGGCAATTCTAGGCTTTGCAGGGTACAAGGTTCGCATCACTGAGATTGGGCGTACTGAAGACATGGATGACGAGGTGAAGAAGAACTGGACCAAAACTATTTCCAAGTTGGCCACAAAAGGGGTATAAGGTAGGTATTATGTTAAAGATTGGAATTGTAGGCCTGCCAAACGTTGGCAAATCAACGCTATTTAATGCGCTCACCAAGCAGAGTGTTCCTGCGGAGAACTATCCGTTTTGTACCATTGATCCGTCTGTGGGTGTTGTGGGTGTACCCGATGAACGACTTCAGAAGCTAGCGACTGTCTCTTCTTCTGAGAAGATACTGCCTGCTGCTATTGAGTTTGTTGATATTGCAGGCCTAGTACAGGGCGCGTCTGTAGGAGAAGGGCTTGGTAACCAGTTCCTTTCTCACATTCGTGAAGTGGATGCCATTCTTGAAATGGTTCGATTCTTTGAAGACCCTGATATTACCCACGTACACGGTACGGTAGATCCGGTGCGAGATATTGAAATCATTAACCTTGAACTAGTGCTTTCAGATGCCGCAGCGGTTAAAACTCGTAGGGAGCGTCTTGTGCGCGATGTTAAGTCAGGCACTAAGGATGCCGTGGCAGAAGATGCCATTCTTGCCCGTGTTGAGGCACTGCTCTCTGAAGGAAAACTTGCTATTGCAGCTGACCTAACGGCTGATGAGAAAAAGATAATTAAGTCCCTAAACCTCCTCACACTAAAGCCAATTTTGTACTCCCTTAATGGAAAGTCTGGAAGCACATTACAAGACGAGCGTGTTGAAAAGGCACATGCACTCATTGAGTCCCTAGGATCAAAGTACGTACATGTTGACGCAGCTACTGAACGAGATCTTAACGATGTTCCTGAAGAGGAAACCGCACTGTTTCGTGAAGAACTTGGCGTGTCAGTGAACGGACTTGATGCACTTATTCGTGGTGCATACGAGACGCTGGGACTTATCACGTTCTTTACGACAGGACCAAAGGAAACCCGTGCTTGGACTATTACAAACGGTTCAACTGCACCAGAGGCAGGTGCTGCTATTCACAACGACTTTAAGGATAAGTTTATTCGAGCTGAAGTGGTGCAGGTAGATACCCTTGTTGCTGATGGCTCATGGAGTCTAGCGCGTGATAAGGGGGATATACGCACAGAAGGAAAGACGTATGTCTTTCAGGATGGCGATGTGGCAGTGTTCTTGCATAGTTAATGAATATAAAGAAACCGCCGGGGGGCGGTTTCAGTTTCGGTAGCTGTTATGAGCGATTATCGCAGTACGCGCGTCTCGGAAGACACGGAGCACCGCACAGTACACCCGTTGAATTGTTGAGGTGCCGGCATGTGGGTATTGGTACCGGCATTGCCGCCTGTGCCTCTCGCTTAAGGCGGTATGACTCAGAAACAGCTTGTACTCTTTGGTATCTCCTCTCTCCTCGGTCAAGATATGACAGATTTGAATACTGTCAACTTGCCAAGACAGCATGTGTATTTTTGCTATACTTCCTACATGGAAACAACACCTACCACCACAGCCCCTAAGGCAATGCCTCGTGACTTCTTTTTATGGCTTGGATTCGTTATTGCACTCTATGGCAGCATTGGTGCTCTTATCTCCTTACTCTTTGATTACATAAACATCGCGTACCCTGATTCACTTAGCTACAGCGACCCGTATTCTTCTAGTGTTCGCTTTGGTATGGCAACACTTATTGTGCTTGCCCCTACTGCCGTGGTACTAATTCGCGTGATTAGAAACACCATGGTGAAAGACCCAAGTCGAGAAAAGGTATGGGTACGCAGGTGGGCACTCGTACTAACTATTTTCATAGCGGCAGCTACGGTGCTTGTTGACCTTATTACACTTCTAAACACGTACCTTAGTGGCGATACCTCTACACGGTTTGTGCTTAAAGTTGCCGTGGTACTGCTCATTGCGGTACTAGTATTTCTACATTTCCTTGCAGATACTAAGGGGTATTGGATTAGCTATCCGAAGAAGGCACTTGCTGTTGGTATTGGCTCCTTTGTCCTTTGCCTTGCTACGGCCGTCTCTGGTTTCTTTATCATAGGATCTCCAGCGCAGGCTCGACTACTACGCTTTGACCAGCAAAAGGTATCTGACCTACAAAACATTCAGTACCAAGTGACCAACTATTGGCAGATGAAGCAAACACTTCCGGTGTCATTGGTAAGTCTAAATGATTCAATTACAAACTACACCGTACCAACCGATGTGCAGTCTGGTCTTCCATACGAGTACCGCATAACAGGTACGCGCTCTTTTGAGCTCTGCGCCACATTTAATGCTGAAGGAAAGACATCTGACCCAAATAGTACGTATCCTGCATATGACACTACGGACTACGTTGGCGCACACGCTAGTGGACGCACGTGCTTCTCTCGCACCATAGACCCTGAACGATACCCACCCATTTCTCCTTCAAACAAAGTTGCGCCTGACGCAAAGGCGCTATAGCACGGTTGTATATGGCACGGGAAACGTTTGATCATGCAGTAACAGAGAAGGACGCTCAAAAGAAGTGGGAGGCGCTTGATCTGTATAAGACAGACCTAACCGATACTACAAAAGAGCCATACTATCTTCTCTTTGAGTTTCCATACCCATCAGGTGACTTGCATGTGGGGCACTGGTATGCCTTTGCCATTACGGATATCTTTGCACGCTTCAAGAGAATGAAGGGCTTTTCAGTACTGTTTCCATTTGGCTTTGATGCATTTGGGTTACCTGCTGAAAACGCAGCAATTAAACGAGGTCTTGATCCTAGAAAGTGGACGTATGAAAACATGGACTCCATGCGCGAGCAGGTGAAGACCATGGGTACGTCAGTAGACTTTTCAAAGGAGATAATTACCTGTAGTCCTGAATACTATGCATGGACACAGTGGCTCTTTAGTCGTTTCTATGAAAAGGGAATTGCATACCGAGGCAGTGCACTCGTAAACTGGGATCCTGTTGATATGACGGTGCTCGCTAATGAGCAGGTGCTTCCTGACGGAACCGCTGAACGCTCTGGTGCAGTTGTTGAAAAGAAGGAACTTGTGCAGTGGTTTATGAAGATCACCGATTATGCAGACAGGCTCATCAACGATCTTGATCCTCTTCCATGGAAGGAAGATATAAAAGATGCGCAGCGTGCATGGATTGGAAGGTCTGAAGGAGCGGAAATACCATTTACTCTAGTTTCTTCTAATGGAGATACAACTATTTCCGTATTCACCACCCGTGCTGATACGTTGTACGGTGTTACGTACATTGTGCTTGCTCCAGAGCTTGCACTGGTTGAAACGTTTCTTGCAGGGGGTGTAGTTGAAAACGAAGAAGAAGTGCGCGCGTATGTTGCTACCACAAAGAGCAAGACTGACCGTGACCGCATGCAAAATAAGGAAAAGACCGGTGTACTCCTAAAGGGTGTCTCTGCACAGAACCCAATTACCCACGAAACACTTCCTGTATACATTGCTGACTATGTTCTTGCCTCATATGGTACTGGTGCAGTGATGGCAGTGCCCGCACACGATGAGCGTGATAGTGCATTTGCAACAAAGTTTGGTCTTCCAGTTATAACAGTGGTAGAACCCATAACAGGAACGCCTCAAAAGGATTCACAGCCCAAAGGTAAGGTTGTAGCGCTTGTTCAAAACGATGCAGGTGACGTTCTTACTATTCACTGGAAGCCAGAGCTGGGGGGCAGGCTACTTATGGGAGGTACCCGTGAGGAAGATGAAGATGCACTCGCAACAGCCATGCGTGAGATTAAGGAAGAAACAGGGTATACCGATCTTGAACTGCTCGAGGAAGCTGATGAGACTGTGCACCACGAGTATTACGCACATTCAAAGAGCAAGGCGTTTAGTGCAAAGGTGCGTATTTTCCATTTCAGAACAAGAAGTATGGAAAGAACTGCACCAACACTTGAAGAAGACGAGAAGGGTAAGTTTGAAGTTGAATGGGTGCCCGTTACAACTGCACAGAGGGAAATTACTGACCCGCTTCATAGCTATGCACTTAATAAATTCCTTTCTCACACATTACATACCGGAGACGGCATACTCACAAACTCAGGAGAATACACAGGCATGCTAAATACTGAAGCGCTACCAAAGATGGTGGAGCAGGCAGGAGGAGTACTGAAGACACAGTTTAGACTCCGCGATTGGGGAATAAGTCGCCAGCGGTACTGGGGCTGCCCTATACCGGTTGTATATGACCCTGAAGGCAAGCCACATCTCGTACCTGATGAGCACCTTCCATGGAAGCTACCTGAAGATGTTGATCTAACACCTGGGAAGCACACCTCACCACTTGCATCATCAACTGAGCTTAAGGAACGTGTAACTCGTATCTTTGGTGAAGGCTGGACTCCTGAATACGATACCCTTGATACATTTGTTGACTCATCTTGGTACTACATGCGATATCTTGCGCCAACAGACACAACACAGTTTTCTGACATGGCACTCATGAAGAAGTGGCTTCCTGTTGCTCGGTACTCAGGTGGTAGTGAGCACACTACACTACACCTCCTCTATTCACGCTTTTTTAACAAGGCACTCTTTGATATGGGCCTCGCACCAACAAGTGAACCATTTGTGGAGCGCATGAATCGTGGACTTATATTGGGCACGGATGGAAATAAGATGTCTAAGTCTAAGGGTAATACCGTAAACCCTGATGAGTACGTACAGAAGTACGGTGCAGATGCCGTACGCATGTACTTGGCGTTCATAGGGCCATACAACGAGGCTGGCTCATACCCATGGAAGCCAGAGGGTGTGGAGTCTATGCGTCGGTTCCTTGATCGTGTCTACACCCTTGCACAGAGCGTACGTGAGGATGTGGTTCAAAGTACTGAAGAAAAGGTGGCTATTGCAAAGACAATTGAAAAACTAGATGTTGATATTGAACGCTTCAAGCTAAACACTGCAGTATCTGCACTCATGATTCTTATGAATGAGTTTGAAGCACAGGAGTCGGTAAGTGTTCTAGGCTTCACCACGCTACTTGTCCTACTTGCACCCATGGCACCTCATCTTGCTGAAACCTTGTACGAGAAGCTTCCTGGCTATGTAGCAGGCACATCAGTACATGCACACAGCTGGCCTACGGTTGACGCAAGCCTTCTAACTGCCTCCACAGTGACCATTGGGGTACAGGTGGGTGGTAAGAGAAGGGGAGAAGTAGTAATTTCACCTACGGCAACAGAGGCAGAGGCCCTAGAAGCGGCTTTGGCAGTTCCGGGAGTCCAGAGTGCCCTACAAGGAGCAGCACCATCCCGTGTGGTGTACGTTCCAGGCAAAATACTCAATCTTATTGCCTAGACAATACGTGAAAATATAGCATAATATTACCTATAAAATGGCTTATAGTATAGCTTTTATAGCGAGACCTGCTGAAATGGCAGCCAAAAACGCTTGACAGGAAACCCCTTGCCTGATAGTGTTATTAGACAAAAGCGGCGCAAGCCGTTTTTGTGTTATGCAATTTCTAATACCAGCTCTGGTGGGCTATCTAGTTCTACCGGGTAGCGTATTCGCTCCAATACCAGTTGTTGAGGCACAGACTATTCCGTCTGTTACTCAAGCACCTGCGGCAGCGACTATCGTTACCACGAAGAGTGCTTCGGCACCCCTCACGGTCAAGCTCACCGCGTATAATGCCCTCCCTGCGCAAACGGATAACAACCCGTTTACAACGGCGAGCGGCGCGTTCTCGAATCCTGAAGTAGTTGCAGCTCGCTCTGTCGATCTTGCTTCTAAGCTTCCGTTCGGCACGGTAATTGAAGTGTCGCGTAGTGGTGCGGATACGCCTTCTTGTAACTACAAGTTGGTGGAATCCCAGATTGGATACCGTGTTATCGCGGACTCCATGAACACTCGCATCACGAACACCGTAGACATTCTCATGGATGAAACCAAAACGGTTACTCTTGGGAATCGCCAACTGAATCCAGGAATCGCGCTCGGTCTTTGTGGAAATGTAAGCGTCCGCGTAGTAGGCCACATTAAGGTTTCGGAGATTCCGGATACCCAGGCACAACTCGCTGCGATGATACAGCCACAAGTACTTGCGCAACGTTAATTTTTACAACTATGTAAAAGAACTCGGGCGTCCCTAGAGGACCTTCGAGTTCTTTTGCGTTACAGGGGAAACTTGATTTTTATATATCTGTGGTGGAATTTGTGGAAGATACAATTTCACAAATGAGCCCTGCTCGGTATACTAATCTCTATGAACTGCTCTTTCTTCTTGCGACTACCTATACTCGTACTTTCACTCGTGTTACTTGCTCCTAACGCACATGCAGCTACCAAAACTAAAGTAACCACTCCAGCAAAGAAAGTCTCGGTGACAGCAGCTACAAAACTTGAGATTTCTGGCTGGGTTCCATATTGGCGTACCGCTACGGGTACCGCTGACGTGCTGCCACACCTTGCAGGACTTACTGAAGTGAATCCGTTTGGCTACACCGTTAAAAATAACGGGGAGCTCTATGATGCACTGAACATACAAGCACCTGAGTGGCAGACACTGAAGGCGAGTGCAAAGGCCAAGAATGTGCGCTTCGTTCCCACTGTTATGTGGAGCAACACAGATGCGATACACGCAGTACTCTCAGACCCTACAAAGCGTGCCCTACACATACAGTCCATTACTGACGCCATTGTACAGAATGGCTTTGATGGTATTGATATTGATTATGAAGCAAAGAGTTCTGATGATAAGGACAACTACACGGCATTTCTTAAAGAACTTTCTGCAAAGCTTGGAAAGAATAAGCTAAACAAGTGGCTCATGTGCACCATAGAGTCACGCCAACCACTAACTGCTCGCTACGAGAACGGCATACCACCGTCAGAGATTGCCTATGCAAACAGCCTCCCTGACATTAACAAGTACTGTGATCGCGTACGCATAATGACGTACGACCAACAGAATGCAGACATTGAGCTAAATAAGGCAAACAAAGGCGTGCTGTATGCACCAATTGCAGACCCTGTCTGGGTAGAGAAGGTGGTGAAGTATATGGCACAAGATATTTCAAAAAGTAAGATGGTCATTGGCATTCCAACCTATGGCTATGAGTACCAAGCAATTTCAAACATTGATGGCTCTGGATACACCTATACGAAGCTCGATGTCTTTAATCCTAAATACGGTACTGATCTTGCACGAGAGTACGGCATTACACCAGGGAGAAACGCTGCTGGAGAGCTAGGTTTCTCCTATGTGCCATCCTCATACTCAAGTGATTTGCCAAGTCAGTCTGTGCTCGCAGCGCTTGCACCAAAGGGCACTCCGCAAGCAAACCTTGCTGGTGCTGGAGCACTCATGTACTCAAAGACGCAGGGGAAGCAGGTACCTATTGAACTTCTGGTGTGGAGTGATGCAGTTGCCATTAAGAACAAAGTAGCGCTCGCACGCAAGCTTGGTGTTAAGGGAGTCGCTGTTTTCAAGTTTGATGGTGGGGAAGACCAAACTATGTGGAGTGTGCTTAAATAGAGTGATTATGACAACAACACGACGCAAATACGTACCTGGCTCATACACACTTACCCCCAAACGCTCGTCAGCAGGAATTGGTCTCTATACCATGGACGCTATTCCTCGAGACATGTGTGTAATTGAATACGTGGGAAGAGAACTCGCACCCGGTGAAGAATATACCAGCAAAAGCCGGTACCTATTTGAAGTATCAAGCAAGAAGACCCTTGATGGTAAGCCACGGATAAATAAGGCTGGGTACATAAATCATTCATGTAGACCTAATTGCGAAACGATAATCCACAATGGTCGTGTTTTTGTATTTTCCATTAAGAATATTAAGCCAGGGGAGGAGCTTACGTATGACTATGGCAAGGAGTACTTTGATCAGTACTTCAAGAAGTCAGGCTGCAGGTGTGCTAAATGTATGTCAGCATAAACAAAAACAGGTCCTTTCGGGACCTGTTTTTGTTTCTACGCTACCCGAACCTATTTAGCCTCGCGTAAATATTCAAGCAGTGTCTCAGCATCTGATACCGTGAAAGGATCTTCAGCGCAGTTATTGGAGAAACCTGGCTCTATAAACAACTTCTCAATTACACCGTCTTTTACAACCATACTGTAGCGCCATGAGCGCTCACCAAACCCCAGGTTACTCTTCTCTACAAGCATACCCATACCACGAGTGAAATCAGCATTGCCATCGGGAAGCATCTTTACTTTAGAGAGACCGAGTGCGTCTGCCCACTTCTTCATAACAAAGGCATCGTTTACTGAAAGACAATACACTTCGTCAATACCTAGCTCTTTAAAGTCGTCATACGTAGACTCAAAACCAGGCGCATGTGTTGTTGAACAGGTAGGAGTAAAGGCGCCGGGAAGACCAAACACCACTACGTTCCTGCCAGAGAACAGTTCGGTACTAGTAACATCCTGCCAACGGTAGGGGTTCTCACCTCCCACTGACTCATCACGAACACGCGTCTTAAAAGTAACCTCAGGCACGGTAGATCCCGGAGTAAGGGGAACTGATACGGTATTTTTATCCATACAAACAAAACTAGTGATAATACGGTAAGTATAACAAAACAAACCCCGTGTGGGGTTGTTTAATTTGAACGATTCTTGATGTGCGCAGGAAGCCAGTCCATTACCTTCTTGCGATGCTGGTCTAGTGACCATGCCCCATTATCCTTAAACAGATTAGGGTTTTCCTTCTTAAACTCACTTAGGAGTGCGGAAGAGGCCTGGGGAAAGGCCTCAGGGAGATTCTCGTTATATGACTTAAGGAAGTCTGCAGGAGATATCTTCTTCTCGCTACGCTCGCGGTCGAGATCAGGAAGTTTCATTACGCTGATAATACCATAAAAACTAGTATGGAGCAATGCGTACCGAACCATCCCTATTTCTTATCCGCCACCGTCGCACTGTGAATTTCAGAGAGAAGTGTGGCATTAGTTTCAAGAAGATGGTGTATTTCAGCTTGTGCTTCTAGTAGCGCCTCAGCATCACGGTATGTTTGTAGTGCTTGCTTGTCAGACGCTCTCGCAGCAACTTTCTGACCAACCATAATGACTGACAATAGGACAAGCTGGAGGAAGGTTTGCGCAAGCCATGAGATGGTGGTTGCCGTACCACCTGAAATAGCTGCAGGAAGACTAATGAAGGCAATGAGTGCGAATACATAGGCACACCACATAGTACCTACGGCATTGGTTATATACATGGCAAACCGTCCGTTAAACCCAAGTGTCTCATGACGGGTGAGGTGTGGTCCTGATTTTGTGCGCTCTTCAATACGAGTCTTTGATACGTGTTCGGTAGTCATAGAGAAAGTATACCTGCTACGCTCCTGTATGGTAGCCTGTACCTATGAGTATGGAATCAATGCAGGGAAGTGTTGCACACAATGAGGAGGGAGAACGAATGAACTTTAGCAGAAATGCAAACGAACTTAGAGCTCGTAGTGCAGGCAGGTTTGACCGCTTATTTGGTGTAATTGTCCCGTGGCGAGGAGGTAACGGTGATTCATATGTCCTTGGAGTAAACGCACTTCTTAGCTACACCACCCAGGAACTTCGTGAGAAGATACAAGCATATCTAAACAACGAGGAGGACTCAGTTCAGGACAGACAAGCGCTTGATACTGCGCTTTCAGGCATATGGGAGCAGCATGTAGATGAAATAAGTAAGGGAGACCTTGCGCGATGGAACGCAGTATAGCCACTTCATTGACGAGCGTTCTAAATAGGTAGACTATTCCCTTAGAAAAGGAGGGTTTACCAATGCGTATTTTTCATATCCTGGCCATATGCCTTTGTATCCTCGCTCCGGCAAGGGTCGTGGCAGAGCCTGATGAGGCGGACCGTGCTGTTGCCGCCTACTACAGAAGCATCACTGACGGCTTGGAGCATATTGTTCTTTGGAATGGTGCAGTCCATGACGTGTCAGTGAATGCAATGTGGGGAAGCGTGGAGTTTGATCCCGAGAAGGTGGCTATGGTTATAGATGCGGGCAAGCCCATCATCTACTATCATTCGCACCCGGCAGGTTTCGATGAAGACGGGATTCGATATCCCCCGACACCGAGCAATCTAGACTTTGCTGCTCTTGCCTGGTTTTCGTATCTCACGTGGAAGGAGAACCCGGCCTTGCCGATATCGCACCGCATTGTGATGATTGAGGAGCATGATGCGCTTGTTATCTCGTATGCGCTTGCTTCAAGCGATATTACGAGAACGCTTAACAACGCAGCCCTGGCAGCAACATACACAAAGGAGCGAGCAACAATTCAAGACAACCAAGAGAAGTTTGAAGCTAACTTCATGAAGGAATACGAGGTCGAGAAGAACCAAAAGATTGCCGTGAAGTTGCATGTCCTCAAGACATCAATGCGCGTCACCGGCACACCATGCGTATCCTCATCAGAAAAAATCAGCATCTACTTCATCTGTTCCAGTACTGACTTCAATATCTGGATACAGGGAGTGGTGAAGTAGCATGAAGATGTCCTAGCAGCCCCACATATGGGGCTGCGTTTCTTTTCTATACATAAGAAAAACCGCCTCCCTACCAAAGCAGGGTGGCGGCTTAGTTTGCATTTCGTTACAGTGCCGTAAACACGTCGGGAAATTGCTTTTCGAGCATCTCAGCACAAAGACGCAAGTCCCGCAGCATATTCACCACGTCTGAGCATAGTTTTTGTCGCTCAGCAGTAGTCAGCAATTCGAGTGCTTCGGCAATGCTGGGATCTTGAAACAGATTCTGCAATGCACCCGCACTTGCGTGACCAGCCCTCGCTCGAGATATTGCAAGTTTGCAGATATCAAGAGAGCTGAGACGGCGTGGCTTTCGGTCCGTTCCGGCATACTCACGGATGTGATCCTTCAGCCCCATGACGGTCATATCTCCTCGCAACACCTTCTCTGCGAGCTCAAGCTGCTCGCCTGAAGGTCTCGTTGCAATTTGAATTGCCGCGGTTTTTGGCAACGGATGCTTGGTTTTCACCAACTGTGGGTCCAGCATGTCCCAGACCTCGGGGATAAGTCGCCTTAACCCATAGATCTGAGACGCTTCGACTTCGTGAATTCCGAGAATACTGCCGATCTGGCGTATCGATATTCCCAGGTCTTCATGCATAGATCG
>CALLKD010000010.1 GCA_938008595.1 uncultured bacterium
TTTCCTTTTATTATAGTTTTGAAACTTTATTTATATAACACTACTTCAATGTTATATTAGGACATTATAATATATAAAATTGGTAAATAAAAGATTAATAAAATAAAATTCCCAAATTTAAGCCAAGATTAATAAAAACCCCTTGACAAAACAAAAAAAAGGCACTATAATTCCCGTCCAATTTGACCAGAGGGTTAAAATTAGAGTTCTTTAAAATATGTATGAAGTTTATAAGTAATCTTTGTAAACTAAATATAATGATTGTTAAAAGTAAAAAAATTGAACAAGATATAAATATTGTAAAAGATATTTATTAACTTGTCTATAAATTTGAGTGATAATTTTGTAATTAAGTAATTAAAAACAAAAATGTCAGTTTCAACTACTACATAATGATTAATTTAGATTAATCAATAATTTATGGAGAGTTTGATCCTGGCTCAGAGTGAACGCTGGCGGCGTGCTTAACACATGCAAGTCGAACGAGAACGGATTATAGCTTGCTATAATTGTCAGCTAAGTGGCGCACGGGTGAGTAATGTATAGGTAATATGCCTCTTACTAAGGGATAACAAATGGAAACGTTTGCTAATACCTTATACTCCTTATTAACAGAAGTTAATAAGGGAAAGATTTATTGGTAAGAGATTAGCCTGTATTGTATCAGTTAGTTGGTGGGGTAATGGCTTACCAAGACTATGACACATAACTGGTTTGAGAGGATGATCAGTCACACTGGAACTGAGACACGGTCCAGACTCCTACGGGAGGCAGCAGTGGGGAATATTGGACAATGGGCGCAAGCCTGATCCAGCCATGCCGCGTGTGTGAAGAAGGCCTTTTGGTTGTAAAGCACTTTAAGCGAGGAGGAGGCTACTTAGATTAATACTCTAGGATAGTGGACGTTACTCGCAGAATAAGCACCGGCTAACTCTGTGCCAGCAGCCGCGGTAATACAGAGGGTGCGAGCGTTAATCGGATTTACTGGGCGTAAAGCGTGCGTAGGCGGCTGATTAAGTCGGATGTGAAATCCCTGAGCTTAACTTAGGAATTGCATTCGATACTGGTCAGCTAGAGTATGGGAGAGGATGGTAGAATTCCAGGTGTAGCGGTGAAATGCGTAGAGATCTGGAGGAATACCGATGGCGAAGGCAGCCATCTGGCCTAATACTGACGCTGAGGTACGAAAGCATGGGGAGCAAACAGGATTAGATACCCTGGTAGTCCATGCCGTAAACGATGTCTACTAGCCGTTGGGGCCTTTGAGGCTTTAGTGGCGCAGCTAACGCGATAAGTAGACCGCCTGGGGAGTACGGTCGCAAGACTAAAACTCAAATGAATTGACGGGGGCCCGCACAAGCGGTGGAGCATGTGGTTTAATTCGATGCAACG
>CALLKD010000011.1 GCA_938008595.1 uncultured bacterium
TTTGTGTGACATGAGGTTGTTTGAGTAATTGTTCCAACGAGGAAACTTGTTGAGGAACCTGATGTTCCGTCATCAGTAGCCTACTGGCACATGCAGGATTGGTAACGATTCTGTGTGAAACTACTGGGACAATGTAGCTGGGCTTAAAGCCCATATCGATGCTGTGAAGCAAAGGTATGACCTGCGAGCATCAATGCGGGTACAGCGCTAGGCTAGATGGTATGACCAACATAAGTGAACTGCTGATAAACATCGTTAGGATTAACAAGCCAAAGATGCTGATAGGCTTGAACCAAAAGGTATGCGACTGGTTATTCCTTTGAATTCTAGGAATACACGGACAATAAGGTCGCCGGTGGAAAGGCAGGGTCTAACCCATTTCGTTACTCAAATGAAACATGGTAAGCCCGTATCATTGCCTTAATTAGGGCAGGCAAACTGTAAAGGATGCTGTTGGTGGTGCGGGTAAAGGAATGTGGAGAAAGCGAATGCCACTCGGTAATGGAGAGGATAGGGATTGAGTGATTTAGCAATATTATCCCACGCGAAAGCGGGCAGACTTCCACAAGGTCTTTCTTTACGAGAGAACTTTATTAACCTTCTAAAAGAGGGAATAGCAGATGACTACGCAACAAATGATTTGCGCGGGTGCACCCTCACACCAAGTGATAGCATGGTCCAATATTAATTGGGCAAAATGTCATCAGGAAGTGCGAAGGCTCCAAGCGCGTATCGTAAAGGCAACACAGGAAAGGAAACATAACAAGGTCAAAACTTTGCAATGGATTCTTACCCACTCGTTCAGTGGCAAAGCATTAGCCATTAAGCGAGTTACTGAAAATCAAGGCAAGCAAACCTCAGGGGTAGATGGTGTTATATGGTCTACTCCTGAATCCAAATCTCAAGCAATCCTGTCACTCAAGCGGCGAGGGTATCAGCCTAAGCCGCTTAGGCGTGTCTATATTCCCAAAGCCAATGGGAAGAAAAGACCGCTTGGAATACCAACCATGCACGATAGAGCAATGCAGGCACTTTATCTACTTGCGCTTGAACCCGTGGCGGAAACGACTGGGGATCATCGTTCATTTGGTTTTCGAACCAAGAGATCCACTGCGGATGCAATTGAACAATGCTTCATCGTATTGTCCAGAAAACATGGTGCTCAATGGGTACTCGAAGGTGATATCAAAGGTTGCTTTGATAATATCAGCCATAACTGGCTATTGAATCATATTCAAACGGATCGCATGATTTTGAAGAAATGGTTGAAAGCTGGTTATATGGAAGACAAACAACTTTTTCCAACTGAGGCAGGCACTCCACAAGGTGGGATTATTTCACCTACGTTGGCGAATCTTGTCTTAGATGGGTTGGAAGCTAAATTAGAGGCTGCTTTTAAACAAAAGCGGTACGCTAATAGAATCCAGACTCGTCTGAAGGTCAATTATGTACGTTATGCGGATGATTTTATTGTAACAGGTTGCTCGAAAGAGTTGCTGGAACAAGAAGTCAAACCAATCATTGAGGACTTTATGAGAGAGCGTGGACTTATGCTTTCGCCAGAAAAGACCAAGATTACGCATATAGATGAAGGTTTCGATTTTCTAGGTCAAAACCTACGTAAGTACAATGGAAAACTATTGACTAAACCCTCCAAGGGAAATGTGGCAACATTTCTGGAAAAGGTTCGTAAAGTCATCAAAGGGAATAAGACACTGGATCAAGAACATCTGATTTATAAACTTAACCCAATGATCCAAGGCTGGTCAAATTATCATAGGCACATCGTAGCGAAAGAAACATTTGCTCGCGTAGACCATGAGATTTGGTGTGCTTTATGGCAATGGGCACTTCGTCGCCATCCTCAAAAAGGAAAAGGCTGGGTTAGAAACCGTTATTTCCATACTGTGGATACTCGTAATTGGGTATTTGCAGAAGCGACAGGAGAACGATTTCCAGATGGAAACCCGATTCTGAAATCACTGAGGAAAATGGTTGATACTCCTATTCGAAGACACCATCCGATTAGATTAGAAGCTAATCCTTTTGATCCTACATGGAATGGGTATTTTGAGGAGCGTATGAATCTCAAAATGCAGCATTCGTTGAGAGGGAGGAAGCGGCTTAATTATATCTGGTCAAAACAGGATGATTGTTGCCCAATTTGTCGAAAACTGATTAACAATGAATCTGGGTGGAAGTTGCATCGCAAATCTTTACCCTTTCAAGGTCAGCAACACGGATTCACTGATACCATTATGGTGCATCCTCACTGCTCTAATCAGATCAATGCCTTAGATTTAAAAGTTGTGAAGCCGGTTCGCGAAAGTGGACTTAGGAAGGCTTGAGCCGTATGCGGGGAAACTCGCACGTACGGTTCTTAGGGGGGAATGGTGTAGTAATACAGTGTTCCTACCC
>CALLKD010000012.1 GCA_938008595.1 uncultured bacterium
AGTGGCTCGAAGAGAAACGTGCTGAACTCGAAGATGTGAGTTGGGATTACGAGTAAATCTCGGGTTCGGGAACTCACGACTTTGTATCGTGATACCCGTCGCGAGTGACCACAGAGAACTCGAGATAACTCTGCGGTGGACGGGGAGGGCGGAACCTATCACGCTAACGCCTCACCCTGTATTCAAAATTATGTGCGGAATAACCCTTTCAGTCGACCCAGTACAACTAGACGAACTGGTCAAGCTCAACACACCGCGTGGAGCGCGGATACACAGCGTAGCTCGCATTAACCAAGACAACGTATTGACCTGGCTTACTAAAGAGCCAGGCCCACTTGAGTCTGTAAGTAAGGCCTATGAGCACCTAGGGTCATTAGTGATCACACACCAAGCCGCACCAACTAGTGAAGCGGGTATGTTATATCACCCAGCCAATCTCATGGGTAAGTATCTGTGGCACAACGGCGTGATCAAGCAGAGTCAATTGGACCATTTCAAACTCACTACACAGCTCTGGTCAGAGTGGGATACTCAGTTACTGTTAGCCGCTATCGATCACAACGATGGTATACCACCTAAACTCGAGGGTTCTTTTGCGTGTCTGTACCTAGCGCACAATATACTGTGGGCTTTTCGTAACGAACTTGTTCCGCTGTACGCGAATGATCGAAGCATATCATCCGTACCCTTCGAGGATGCTGAAGAGCTAAGTCCTGGGGTGATGTACAGGGTAGATCAAATACCAGACGGCATAGATGTGGTGGCTGTGTCTCAATTCGAACTCACACACAATCCATATTTTCAAGGGGAGTAACAATGGAACTCGATCAACCACTTTGGGCTGTAGCTACGCCCGAAAGAATTGTAGCGACCGAACTAACGTACAACCAGGCGGTAGCAACTACCAACGCGAACCTGAATTTACCAGGCATATGCATCATCACGGCTGAGGCCGCTAAACGTCAAGAGGAGAACATGAATGGCCACAATACAGATACTGGACAACGTTAACACACTAGCCCTGATGGACACAGCTAAGCAGGAGGTAGAGTTCCGCTGTAAGAAGAAAGGTGACCGCATACTTACACTCACCATCAAAGAGCTGATGGGGCTCACTTCAAACATGCTTGGGCCCATACTGCAGATGGCAACGCC
>CALLKD010000013.1 GCA_938008595.1 uncultured bacterium
GTTGAATAATCGTCGTCTGGTTGCCAAACGTACTGTAGTAGCCAGTGGCTCGCCCACCTTGCATGATGGTGCCACTCTCCATCGGGATACTGTACATATCAGGGCTGTACGCGCTACCAGGCAGGTAGGATGGGGCTGGCACAGGGTAGGCAGGCGAATACGACGAACTGTAGTTGCAATTATAGGGATTGAGTTGCCAGCAGTCATGTGGGCCGCACCCACTAAGGAGAAGCAATGGCAGGATTAGAACTGACCCAATACCCAAACGCGTACACGCAGGGCGACCAAGCCTTCTTTCGTGGTCCTGGTGGAGTTGCTTACCCATACACTGCCCTTGACCCAGCGGCGGCTGCAGGGATGGGTGCACCACAGCAGATGACTGAATCCACGGAAGACCCAGTTCGTGTGATGCAGCGAGCGTATGCGGACCAGGAAGCGCGGTTGGGGCCCATGCGTTTACCATCTGAGACCTCCAATGAAGGGTTAGGATTACCTACTAGCACGCAGCCACGGCAGATGTCAAGTGGGGGTGGAAACTTTGATTGGTTGATGGCGTTGGGGGCTGGGTTGCAGAGTGCGGGGGCAGCTCATTTTGGGAATTATAGTGTGCCACAGCAATACTTTCAGTTGAAGCAACAACGGGACCAAATAGCCGCCCAGGCTGAGGAACGTAAAGCCACCTTTGCCTTGCAGCAACAGAAGCTGGCTGAGGAACAGAAGCAGCACGCCTTTCAACAGGTGTCCACCGTCCTAGCTAACAAGGATATGAGTGAGAGCCAGAAGGCCACATTGTTGGAGGAGTTGGCGAAGGGTAACAATGCCCAGATTGCCCAGTTTGCCCGTACCGCCATGGATGGCATTGGCAAGAAGCGCCTGAGCCGCATTGGCTTGTATATGGACCGCTACCCTGGGCAGATGCAGAAGCTGGCTGAAGGGATGATGAAGGGTAACGTAAGCAGTGACGATATTGACGCTCGCCTGGGGTTGATAGACGAGATCGAGAAGCACAACGCCAAGATCACGGGTGAGATGGAGTTGGAGACCGAGATTAAGAACAATCCCAATGCTCCCCCAGGTGCCAAGGCATGGTTGGAGGAACGGCAGGCCAAGCGCATGAAGGAGCAGGCTGAGGCGAATGTTAAGAACCAGACCCAGCAGGCTGAGATTGCCAATGCTAACTTGAAGCCAGCGTTGACACAGGCCCACATTGACGAGGCTGGTAAGGACAAGTCCACCATGAATAAGTTGGCGGGAGGGTTGATCGACAAGCCATGGAAGGACCTGACGCAAGATGAGCGCAAGCAGGTGTTGGCCTTTGAGCAGTCCCGCGAGATTGAGAAGCAGGAAGCGGGGGCGCGTGCTCGTGAGCAAGTGAAGACCGAGAGCAGCCTGGCTCCTGGGGTGATGATTCACAAGACCATGACCGACATGGTGAAGGGGGTAAAGGATCTGTTCTTGGATGAAGGGTCTGGCACGATGGCTCGCATTGGGAAGATGGCAACTACACGGGCTGCCTTCTTTGCGGGTGATGAGAACATGCGCAAGTGGTCTCAGATGGAAGATGGCATGCGAGCCACTCTGGCACGTATGGCTATGGAAGTGGGCAACTTGGCGGCAACTGAACAGGATCGTGCCAAGCAGCTTGTGCCTGACCTGTATGGCTCTCTCTATGGCGTGCCGGATAGTAAGCAGGTGGCTGAGAAGAAGTTGCAGTTGTTAGGGGAATTTCTGCAGGCTGGACTGGAAGGACCACAAGGGCCAGATGCACAAAGCCGAGTGCAGAACAAGTTACGTGAAACCCTGGCGAAGCTTGACGATGTGGCCCCACTCCCCAAGGTGGGTAATGTTAGCCCTGATGAGGAGCAGCTGATTAAGAGCATGCAAGCTGAAGGTAAGGATAAGCGGTCTATTCAAGCTGAGATTTTGAAGCGACGAGGACAGCAATAATGGCTGACTTTGACAGCTATTTCAAGGATGAGAAGGTGGCCCCCGGTAATACTCCCACACGGCGTGGTGGGCAAAGCTTCGATAGTTACTTTGCTGAGGAGGCCCCCAAGGAGGGTATTAACGAGCTGCCAGAGAAG
>CALLKD010000014.1 GCA_938008595.1 uncultured bacterium
AGGAGCTGGTTATGCTATGGCCATGGCTAAGCAACTCGAGCTCATGTGGTGTATTAAAGGAGCCTCAAATGCCTAGTTCTCTTACCTAGACATCATGTGTAACTGCCCAACCTGCGCTACTAATGTTGGCAGACCTGACAAGGGTGGTAACCTCAAATCAGCTTCCTTCTTCGTAAAGGACAACGGTCTCGTTGGAGGTGGAGTAGGAGTCAACAAAAATACCTCTGGTTTCACTAAATGGCCACAGCCTCAGAATTACAAGTACTGCCTTGATTGGATCTAGGAGGATTGCTACCCAACCTCCATCTTCGGGCTCAATAAGTGCAAAGACGGAATAAAACAATTCAAGTCCATCCTCGACCCTCAGATGTGCCCAACTCAATGCAACAATGGAGGTGGAGATGTTAAGAGCTCAAGATCAAGAGATTTGTTCTCAAGCTTTATTGAGAAGCAAGGCCACCAGAACATGATGAGTGCCTTGATTAACTCCCCAGTTACTGGCTATCTTCAGTACACTGAGAACATCTTCTTCCACAAGAACATTGATGTCCCTTGGACTCCTAAAGGCCAGATTCTCGGATACATTGAGGTGATATACGTAGGACACTACGATGACTACAAGGGACATGGTCCTTGCTGGCGTGTGATGATCTTCGGAGGTAAACTTGGAGGTGATCTTCAGACTAGAACCATCATGGTGAGGGCTGGCCAAAATTTCAAATTCTCCGAAGACCACGGATGGGAGATCTACAAACATTAAAACCCTTGGATATAAGTCTCACTTTAGTTGCAGAGACGATGACACGAAGATCGCATAAATAATCAGACAGAAAAGAGTTACTAGGCAGCACGACGGCTCACAGAACGGAATGCCTATCCTGAAAGGACTCACTTGAAAGAAGTTTTCTTCGAGAGTTGGCCTTGCAGTGAGAGGATTGTGTGCATTTAAGTAATTCTGATATTCTTGGTGTCACTAAACTTCACTAATTACTAAACCTCTTTTTTGCCCTTCGGGGTTTGGGGTTTGGGGTTTGGGGTTTGGGGTTTGGG
>CALLKD010000015.1 GCA_938008595.1 uncultured bacterium
GAGCTGTTACGCTTTCTTTAAAGGATGGCTGCTTCTAAGCCAACCTCCTGGTTGTTTTGGGATTCCCACATGCTTTCCCACTTAGACGTGACTTGGGGACCTTAGCTGTAGGTTAGGGCTGTTTCCCTTTTGACGACGGACCTTAGCACCCGCCGTCTGTCTGCCGAACTAGACTCGTTGGTATTCGGAGTTTGGTTAGAATTGGTAGATCTCGCGACCCCCGCATCCATCCAGTGCTCTACCCCCAACGGCAATCATTCGACGCTCTACCTCAATAGATTTCGCGGAGAACCAGCTATTTCCCGGCTTGATTGGCCTTTCACCCCTAAACACAACTCATCCGAGAATTTTTCAACATTAAACGGTTCGGCCCTCCAGTGCGTGTTACCGCACCTTCAGCCTGGTCATGCCTAGATCGCCGGGTTTCGGGTCTAATACATCAAACTCAGTCGCCCTATTCAGACTCGCTTTCGCTGCGCCTACACCTAACGGCTTAAGCTTGCTTGATACATTAAGTCACTGACCCATTATGCAAGAGGTACGCTGTCACTCCCTATGGAGCTCCAACTGCTTGTAAGCATTCGGTTTCAGGTACTGTTTCACTCCCCTCATCGGGGTGCTTTTCACCTTTCCCTCACGGTACTTGTTCGCTATCGGTCACATACGAGTATTTAGGCTTGGAGGGTGGTCCCCCCATGTTCAGACAGGATTACACGTGTCCCGCCCTACTCGAGTCCTGATACATCACTTTCGCATACGGGGCTGTCACCCGCTATGGCCACTCTTTCCAAAGTGTTCTGCTAGTTGAATATCAGGCACTGGCCTGGTCCGCGTTCGCTCGCCACTACTAACGGAATCTCGGTTGATGTCTTTTCCTCCAGGTACTGAGATGTTTCAGTTCCCCGGGTTCGCTTCACCAGGTCTATTTTATTCAACCTGGGATACCTTATCCACCTCACTCAGGAACCGGTAAACCGGAGCCAGAATGAAATGGTGAAGGTGGGTTTCCCCATTCGGAAATCGCCGGATCAAAGTTTGCTCACAACTCCCCGACGCTTATCGCAGCGTGCCACGTCCTTCATCGCCTGTATGTGCCAAGGCATCCACCAAATGCTCTTACCTCACGCTTGAGAATCCACACCATCAACGACAGCCTTGCATAAATGCTGCGTTGTCTACAGGTGCGGACGATAATCTCAGCCAGATTTTGCAACACGCACTTTCCCGATCCCTTGAGAGAATCGGAAGCCACGCGTCGCGGCATCGATTAAAAAACCCATTCACAATGTCAAAGAAGCGGGCAGATCCCGCAAGTTACGGCCGAAGCCGTAAGTTCGTGTCTTCATCTCTGGAGTAATTGAAAAACTGGTGGAGCCTATCGGGATCGAACCGATGACCCCCTGCTTGCAAAGCAGGTGCTCTCCCAGCTGAGCTAAGGCCCCCAACCAATTTCAAACAATGGTGGGCCGAGTAGGAGTTGAACCTACGACCTCACGCTTATCAGGCGTGCGCTCTAACCACCTGAGCTACCGGCCCCCACCAAGCCATCGCTGGCCTGTTAGGGCCGCGGGCGGCGTGAGCCAGCTCAAGCGCAACACAGCCAGGCTGTGTTGATCTCCAGGATGAAGGGACATGAGGACGACGGCAATGTTCTTTGGAACGGACGAAGCACTTCCGATGGCTAGCATCGGCGCTTTCGGCCAAATCCTTAGAAAGGAGGTGATCCAGCCGCAGGTTCCCCTACGGCTACCTTGTTACGACTTCACCCCAGTCATCGGCCACACCGTGGTAAGCGTCCTCCTTGCGGTTAGACTACCTACTTCTGGTGCAACAAACTCCCATGGTGTGACGGGCGGTGTGTACAAGGCCCGGGAACGTATTCACCGCGGCATTCTGATCCGCGATTACTAGCGATTCCGACTTCATGGAGTCGAGTTGCAGACTCCAATCCGGACTACGATCGGCTTT
>CALLKD010000016.1 GCA_938008595.1 uncultured bacterium
TCTGTAGCGGTAGTGCTTATTGTATCTATGAGTATGCAAAACGGTGTACCATTTCCTATGGCCCTTGGTTTTGTTGTGTTCAACTGGCTCTGCTTTGTTGTACCAACCGTAGGGGGACACATTCTGTGGGGTAACTGTGACCGAGCAATTGCATGGCAGAAGTTCTTTTCTGATGCCTTGTATCCACTAGTGACCATGCTCATCATTGCTGTTGTTACGAGTCTTTTTGTGTAGGGTAGCTATTTTCGCTCATATACCTAATAAGTCGAAACTCGACATTTATATATAAATACTGCATGCTGTCCAAGGTTTTAGATCTTGGAGAACAGAAATGGGACAGGTATTTACGTGGGACGCAGTACAGCATGGACACTTTCCAAATCCTGAAAGCTTTACTGAAGTTCTGGCTATGGTGCGAGACGACCTCGCCAGCGTACCGGCAATTCTCGGAGCAATTGCGTGTGGCTCGGTGATCCGTAAGGACCACAACGTTCGCAGTGACATCGACTGCTTCGTCCTCTACGACCACACCAAGACGCGCGGGGCGTTCAAGTTCATGCAGAGAATGACGGTTATGGCAGCAGGGGTACATGTGCCGCTTGCCTTCATTCCGCTTGATATGCAGCTTGCACGGACACCCATGCATCATGTCGGACCGTCGTTTCTCGAGCACCTGCAGAAGTCAGTTAAGGCAGGAGGGATTCTAAAAGGGAACCCACTTGCGCTAGTAGGGCCAAGTATATACACACGTGATGAGCTTGAGGCATACATGCGGGTGAAGATGTACAACCTGCAAGAAGCCTTCGCTCAGTCACCTACCTTTTCCGAGGAGCGAACTGCTTCGTACCTCAAGAAACTTCTTGAGGCGCCTATGCACATTGCACGAAAAGTGCTTGCGCACAGTGCACCACTTGAAGAAGATTCAAAGCAGTATGTGAAGGAGCGGTATCGGCAAGTTATGCCTGCCAATCTTGCAGGTCAGCTTGATTTCCTTGTCCGCTTGGACGAAGCGTACACTGCGGAGTTTTACGCACAACGCGCCGCACCAAACGAAACACAATATCGTGATCACCTGGCGAACCTTATGGAGAGTTCGTACACGGTGCTCCAGTTCATTCGTGAAAACTTGGTACATATCGCCAACACAGCCCGCTAGTCGGGCTGTGACTATATATGGAGTGCACCCGCTTCTTACGTCGTCACTGAGTTATCGTAAATACAGTTTGCCTGCTGTGCGTCGTCGTTAATATACATGT
>CALLKD010000017.1 GCA_938008595.1 uncultured bacterium
ACATTCAGCGATTAAAAACTGAGCACGGCTTCACCAGCGCAAGAAAATTCGAACGGTTTAGAGTAGCCTGAGTTGCCTTCTAAAAAGTTAGCTAATCGACTTTTTGCGCTAGCGGAGAAGAACTCAGAAAAAATGACAACATAAATTAGTGTCCAACAAACTTCGAATTTGGGTGCATTTTTTTATTAAATTTTAAACTTTAACCCCTAGTTTTTCCCACATTTTGACCAGAAAAATAACCTAATCGATCGAAATACCTCAAATTGTCGCATACATTTGCGAGAAGCATCAAGGAGCCAGGATCTGGTTCTTTGGTAATCCCCTTAGACCCTCAGGGTAAGTTTATTGATACCAGTCTTCTTTTTTTAGGTTTTGAACCTTGTTATTTTTTTTAATTTTCCTAGATAGCTAAGTAGATTGCTTAAACATACTAGCATATGATTAGAGAAATCAACATTTTTAATTAATCAAAAAAAACTTGGAAATTAATCAAAAAATTCGGAAATTTCAAACCCAAACATCTCTAGTTCTCCTCCATGAGCGCAAAAAATTTTGAGCGTGGTTTTGCAGAGCATTAGATGGTCTACAAAATGACGTTCGAACTTTTTTGCGCTCGTGGAGAAAAATTGAGTTTTCCCTGATTTTCTAAAATTACTGATTTTTCAATGCGATTTTGGGTGCATTTTAGTAAAAAAAAAATGCAGTTTTGGTCCTAAATTTGATGGTTTAATTCGGCCTGCGAAGTTGGGTTTGGTTATGGCGGCTTCGATGCCGCTATGATATGTAGCAGAGGCATAGGCCTGTGTGGGGGTAATCGGATTTGGGATGGGGATCACTTATTGCAAATAGCGCTAGTCAGTGTAGACATTTCCCATTTGGAAAAGCGCCTTAAAATGACCTTGCAATTTGAAATTCAGGTTGTGAACTTGGGTCTGCACCTCTGGCCTGATTTCTTCGCCCATTCTCTAGGTCTCAAGCTCGACTTCAAAACCTACTGCATGGGATAGGGGTGTTTAAGAACAAGTTAAGCGAGGAAATGTATTTTGGCTTTTTTTTCAGCAGAGAATTTTTTAATTGTTAAATTTACAGCTATTTGGGAAACCGATTTTCAGCTAAGTTGAGACTTGCGAATCGTGACAGAATTCGACCACAGCTGCCTAGCCCAAGGTTAGACTAAACTTCTGTGGGCAGGAACGACCCTGATCTGAGTTGATATTAGTGAGATACGATCGTCCAAAAAGGCCCTTCAGAAACCAGTTTAATTCAGTTTGTGAACCTGGACTTGCATATTTTCCCCGATTTCTTAGTGCATTCACTAGGTCTCAGGATCGACTTCAAAACTTGCAGCATGGGACATAGCTGCTTCAGCACAACTTAAACGGCAAAACTGCTTTTCGCATTTTTTTCAGCAGAAAATTTTAAAATTTTAAAAATTTCAGCTTTTTGGCAAACCCATTTTCAGCTAAAGTGCAACTAGTGAATCACGACCCGACTCCACCATGGTTGCGTAGCGCGGACCTAGGCTAGGCATTCGTGAGCTGGGATGATCGAATTTTGAGCTAAAGGTGCTGAGATATAATTGCGCAAACTTTGCGTTTTTCCCGAGTCGCAGGAAAATTTTTAATTTTTTTTTTCTCCAGTCAATTAACCCCGTAATAATCAATCAAAGTGTGAATTTAAAACAAATTTTGATTCATTTTTAGGTACAATTTTAGCTGAAAATTAAATTTCCAGCAGAACCTCTTCTAGACATCTCTTCTAGGATTTTGAAAACGGGCTAGAAATTTTAGAGAAAAAGCCAAAAATTTTTCTAGGGTATCCAGCTCTCAAAAAACCTCTTCAGAGACTATTGTAGTGTTCCCAAATCCCTATCGAATGATGTGTATGTGCAGGGTCGAGCTCAAGATGGGACGAAGATATATCAAGTTGAAATGCCCACATGTTCATGCTGAAGACCAAAAGGTAAGGGGAAAAACCCGATTTCCAGGGTCAAAATTCACGTTTCGGAAGACCCCCTGCAAAATCGTCTAAATTTTCGATTGATCTGATTTTCCCACAACTTATGTTGAGAAAATTTTCTTCACTTTTTCACCTCAAAACTCTATTTTTCTCATTTCTCATTTTTCTTCATTTTTCCCAAAAATCATAGAATTTTTTGATAGAATTCAAGACCCAATTTTTTCATTGAAAAAAGTTAGTTTTCATCTGGTTTTCATCAGATTTTAGGAAAAAATTACTTTTTCTCATATTTTTTCTTCAAAAAACTATATTTTTTTCCTGTTTCTGCTCGGTGTACTAGTCTGCATAGCCAAAAAATCGAAAAATTTCAGACAATCAAAAAAATTAACTCGGCATTAACTCAAGAGAGGACCACCTAAAATTTCAAGATGAAAAAAACCTTCTAAGCATGTTCATCTTCGGACGAATTCGGTCCTTAGAAAGTACCATCGCATTTTCACATTTTTCATCAAAATCGGATCAAAAATTAACACGAGGTTAATTTAGAATCGTCTCCGAATAATTTTCCAAAACCCATTTTGGATGAAAAAATTCCACTTTTTTCGGTGGTTTTGAGGTTGAAAAATTTCGAAAAATTCTGAAAATCAGATCGAAAATCTGTGGGAAAACCCCTACAATTTTTCCGAAAAATAAATCAAAAGTCGATTTCCCAAAAATTTAACTCGGGGTTAATTCAGAGGAAATTTAATTCAATCCAAATTTTTGTTTTGATGTTCAAAAATCGTGTTTTGTTGTTCAAAATCATGTGGCAAATCGGACAAAAAAAAAGATTTTTTGATGAAAAAAAGACTAAAAAGTGGAAAAAAAGTATGAAATTTTCAATGTGAGAAATTTTGAGGAAAAAAAGTGAAAAAAAATGAAAAAAAGAAAATCGTCCGAGAAAATTGTCCAAAAATTATGCTCCATTTAACTCGAATTTAATTCAGGAAAGTTCCAGCAAGAATTTCTCTGTACTACCTTGGACTCTTTAAGCACATTTAGCATCAGTAGATGAGTCTCCCTTCCCTCTACCTTCTCTGATCCTAGTTTCACTTTCCTACAAGGTGTCAGTCAGCTAGCCTCCGAAAACCCGTTTCTCTGGATCTCAGCACCTAAAGGATCTTAGCAAGAAAAACCAACACTGGAAGCCGAGGAGTACACATGAGAAACGCTTGGCACCCACCCCAGCAGCCACACCTCCAACAAAAATTGACTCCACGAATTAAACCATTTTTTTGGGCAAGACTTAGAAATAAAAGACCCTATTTTTACCCTAAAATCCGCGTAACCATAGACGCGTTTTTGATGTATATATATAGGGTAAAAAGAAAAAATTTGCAAAATTGACAAACCGAAAATCGAAAGCTTTCAGCGATTAGACTACTAGGCAAAATCAGTCCGCAAACCCAATCGCACTATATCGAAACACGTGCGACGAAGGGCTTTTGATTCCTATGACGAACCGTATCTATTACGACAAAGTACTGTCATAATGTTATGGTGATAGTTGAAGGCCTAAAAACCTCTGACAAAAACGAGTTGTTGTATCTATATCCGAGTGATATTGGATGCCAATAGCTAAAGCGCAGACAGCAGTTCGATTTGGTTGTAAAACGCCTTACCGTTCTGTCCTGCACTAAGGGTCCGAGCGTGAGAATCCGATTCCGAGTTTTCTCGAGTTTGATTGATCGTCCGGTTCCCCGCAAGTTGTAAGTAACTCTAGCGCAAGCAAAGTGCCTCGAGTCCTTGGACAAGAGTCGCCGAGCTAGACTGAAAAGTCTCGGATTAACCTATTATGCTCTGGAAGAGCCCTCGGGCTCGGAAGGAAAGTAGTAAACTAGTTGATCCTGCTAGTAACATATGCTTATCTCGGAGATTAAGCCATGCATGTCTAAGTATAAGTTATATATGGCGAAACTGCGAATGGCTCATTAAATCAGTTATAATATATTTGATAATGTTTTTATACGGATAACCGTGGGAAACCAGAGCTAATACGTGCACTAAAGGCCGGAAGGCTGTATTTATTAGTTATAAACCAATTGCTCCGGCATTTGTGATGAATCATAATAACTGATCGAAGCGCAGTGGTCTGTGCTAAATCTTTCTAGTTTCTGCCCTATCAGCTTTCGAAGGTAGTGTATTGGACTACCTTGGCTATCACGGGTAACGGAGAATTAGGGTTCGATTCCGGAGAGGGAGCCTGAGAAACGGCTACCACATCCACGGTAGGCAGCAGGCGCGTAAATTACCCAATCCTGATTCAGGGAGGTAGTCACGAGAAATCTTTTATTAGTCTTTTGGCTAAATCAGAGATGGATTAAATATAGACCATTTTTTGAAATCAATTGGAGGGCAAGTCTTGGTGCCAGCAGCCGCGGTAATTCCAGCTCCAATAGTGTATATTAACGTTGCTGCAGTTAAAAAGCTCGTAGTTGAATTTCTGTCAGCGGTCAGTTCCTCAGGGTTCGGACTGCATGACATCCGCGCCGGACGGCTCAACAGTTCTACTTTGGGTCGAATGCGTGTTTTACTTTGAAAAAATCAGAGTGTTCCAGGCAGGCTTTGCTTGAATACATCAGCATGGAATAATGGAATAGGACAGGTCAATTTTATTGGTTATTTGACTTGTAATGATTAACAGGGACAGTTGGGGGCGTTTGTATTCAATAGTCAGAGGTGAAATTCTTGGATTTGTTGAAGACAAACTAATGCGAAAGCATTCGCCAAGGATGTTTTCATTAATCAAGAACGAAAGTTAGGGGATCAAAGACGATTAGATACCGTCGTAGTCCTAACCATAAACTATACCGTCTAGGGATTGGCAGGGCTTCGAGTCCTGTCAGCACCTAATGAGAAATCAAAGTCTTTGGGTTCTGGGGGGAGTATGGTCGCAAGGCTGAAACTTAAAGGAATTGACGGAAGGGCACCACCAGGAGTGGAGCCTGCGGCTTAATTTGACTCAACACGGGGAAACTTACCAGGGCAAGACCTTGAGTATGATTGACAGATTGATAGCTTTTTCTTGATAGCGGGGATGGTGGTGCATGGCCGTTCTTAGTTGGTGGAGTGATTTGTCCGGTTAATTCCCTTAACAAACGAGACCTCAGCCTGCTAAATAGGAGTTTCCACCCCTGGAAATATCCTTCTTAGAGGGACTATGTGATCTAAATGCATGGAAGTTTGAGGCAATAACAGGTCCGTGATGCCCTTAGAAGTCCTGGGCCGCACGCGTGCTACACTGATTCGCGCAACAAGTATACCTAACTCGAAAGAGGATTGGGAAATCTTTGCAATACGAATCGTGCTAGGGATTGATCTTTGCAATTTTGGATCATGAACGAGGAATTCCTAGTAAGTACAAGTCATCATCTTGTGCTGATTACGTCCCTGCCCTTTGTACACACCGCCCGTCGCTCCTACCGATTGAGTAGTGTAATGAACTTTCTGGACAATTGGCTCGCGCTTTATTGGAAGTTAAGTAAATTTTATTACTTAGAGGAAGGAGAAGTCGTAACAAGGTTACCGTAGATGAATCTGCGGTAGGATCATTAACGCCAAACTTATACCTCTGTCGCTGGCTCGCCAGTCGACAAAAACTATGAAAATGAAAATTTTCAACGGTGGATATCTTGGTTCCCATATCGAGGAAGAACGCAGCGAACTGCGATAAGCAATGCGAATTGCAGAATCCGTGAGTCATCAGATTTTCGAACGCAGCATGCGCCTTGGGGAAACTCCTTGGGGCGAGTTTGCTTCAGTGCTTTTGATTATCCTAAAACTAAATGCGATTGAACTCCGGTTCTCTCGTTAAACTTGAGTGTCAGGTACCTTGACCTTGTGAAGTGGTCACTGCCTCACGGCTGGTGATTTCGCAAGCTCTCAAAGTGCTGCAGCACAGAGAAAACAGTCTTTAATGATAATAATCGCCTGAAGTCAAGCTGGATTACGCGCTGAACTTAAGCATATCAGTAAGCGCAGGAAAAGAAATCAACAGAGATTCCCCCAGTAGTGGCGAACGAACAGGGAAGAGCTCAAGCTGTAAATCTCTGCGCTTCGCGCAGCGAGTTGTAAGCTGGGGAGTTTATTCTGCAGATGGATCTGGCACATAAGGCTTTTTGGAACAGGCCGGCAAAGAGGGTGAAACCCCCGTATTTGGTGCTGGAAAAGTCGGAAGAAGGGCTCGCAGAGTCAGGTAGCTTGGGATTGCTGCCTAAATCGGGGGATAAACTTCCCCCAAGGCTAAATATTGATGGGAAACCGATAGCGAACAAGTACTGTGAAGGAAAGATGAAAAGAACTTAGAAATGAGGGTTAAAAGATTTGAAACCGTTGAGAAGGAAGCTGTGGGGGTTGGCTAATGTCGGATATGATTGACGAGAGCAGAAGAGAATGGATTCGCAAGGCCGGACTCAGAAGCGAAGGAAGGTCCTCTACCGACAAAAGATAGGATGGTGTGCTGTCTGGGCGAAAAGCTAGTAGGATTTTAGCCTGCTAGTGGGGCTTGGATGCGCGCGAGGGGCTTATGCGATCCTGTCGAAACGACCTCTACAGGCCCGTCTTGAAACACGGACCAAGGAGTCTATCACGTATCAGAGTCTGCGAGTGGAAAACTCATAGGCGTAACGAAAGTAAGTATAAGCAGTCAACCGCAAGGGGCAGCTGCATCCATCCATGATCTTCTGTGAAAGGTATGAGAAAGATGATACTTGATAGGACCCGAAAGATGGTGAACTATGCTTGAATAGAGTGAAGTCAGGGGAAACTCTGATGGAAGCTCATAGCGGTACTGACGTGCAAATCGTTCGCGAAATTTGAGTATAGGGGCGAAAGACTAATCGAACCATCTAGTAGCTGGTTCCCTCTGAAGTTTCTCTCAGGATAGCAAGCACATTTTAGCAGTTTTACTAGGTAAAGCGAATGATTAGAGGTAACTGGGAGTTAATCTCCTAGTCCTATTCTCAAACTTTAAATTGGTAAGAACTAACGGTTTTCTTAATTGAACCGAAGGGAAGAATGCGTGTGTTTAGTGGGCCATTTTTGGTAAGCAGAACTGGCGATGAGGGATGCACCTAACGTGATGTTAAGGCGCCTAAACTCATAATAATTGGACACCAAAAAAGGAGTTGATTCATTAAGACAGCAGGACGGTGTCCCTGAAAGTAGGAATCCGCTAAGGAGTGTCTTACAACTCACCTGCCGAATGAATCAGCCCTGAAAATGGATGGCGCTATATTATGATGCCGATACATCACCATCAGAGTAAATATGAAGCTTTGATGTGTAAGAGGGCGTGGGAGTAGTGTAGAAGCTGTGACGTGAGTCGAGGTGGAACTGCTCTCAGTGCAGATCTTGGTGGTAGTAGCAATTATTCAAATGAGAACTTTGAAGGCCGAA
>CALLKD010000018.1 GCA_938008595.1 uncultured bacterium
GATATGGTGGGCTCTCAACGACTGAACGGGTGTGGGTCTTGATCTGTAAGTCAAGGCTTAAGGTACAGTCTACTCCCCTGGGAAACCAGGTCATCACCTTAGTCGGTGGTGCTGCGTTTGTAGCCTCGGAGGAAATGCCGAGTTTAGCGAGCAGTTGGTAGAAAGGAACCATGACTCTTAACTAAATAAAACCTTTAGGGAGTCAACAGCTGGCGTGAAAAGCGTGTTTCCAGCTAGTGATGTCCATACCATACAATGTGTATGGTATTGGCATTGCGACACGACCTGGTTGCGGGGACCTCCTCGATATTACAATTCACTCCTACGCGTTTGAGAAAACGGTTGTTTAGGATTTGCTGCAATCCTAAGACTCAGACAGCGCACCCGGGTTAATGGCCAAGGGTAAAGGAACAACGTGAATTGGAGAGGACAATCCGCAGGCGAGCCGAGAACAACCGACATCTCTTGGCCGTCTCAACGACTGGTAAGGCGTGGGTGGAGTCCGAACAAGGATTCTGCTTAAGGTACAGTCTAAACCCTCTAGTAATAGAGCGCATGCGTAAGCTCACACCACAGCGTGTGGGACCTAACATGCGGGCCAAAGTTGCTCTCTTGGAGGAAATGCTAAGAGAGACCGTGGCTGGTGGATATTTGCTTAAGGTAGCCAAATGCCTCGTCTTCTAATTAAAGACGCGCATGAATGGATTAATGAGATTCCCACTGTCCCTGGTTACTATCCAGCGAACCCACAGTCAAGGGAACGGGCTTGAAGTCTTCAGCGGGGAAAGAAGACCCTGTTGACCGATTTGAATTCACATGAGTCAATCAACAGCAGGAGATAGGTGGGGTGAAAAGCCTATGCCACCTAGTACAATGGTTTCTTGTTTCATGAACACAACAGTGTGATTGGACGGTAATCGGTGACGAATTGATATCCAAGTAGCTCTTCAATTCCGCCTACTTCAATCCCTTCGATTGATGAATGGCACACCTCATGAAACAGATACGAAACATTGTGCAACACGACCTGGTTGCGGGAATCCTGCCTCAGAAGCGTTTTTTCGACGCTGATGGGGAACAATACTGGTACCATCCTCAGGGACTTTTCACACGCGCATCTAGCTACGATGCATAAGTCGGTCCCTGATGGAGAACTCGGTTAATTGCCGAACACAATGGTCATAACCCAGTATTGGAGGTGATCCGCAGGCGAGAGGAGTACTGTCATGTACGTGTGAAAATCCTCCGTCTCAACGACTGGAAAGGCGTGGGTAGGGCGATCGTACAAACCGCTCTGCTTAAGGTACAGTCTACTCCTACGGGCCAACCGTGGGTATCAAGGTGAGCTTGACTCTAATCTGGTATCGTGCAGTGACATCCGAGATGTAGCATAGGTGGGAGGGAAACCAACAGTGAAATACCACTGCTCGGATCGTTGCTTTGCTCATCGCATTGTATGAGAACGGCGGCCACCGGTGTATGCCGGCAATGGGAGTACCTGCTTCCCTTTTCATCGGGGGTTGTAGGGCTTCTGGGCTTTTCCGATTTGTGAGGTAAACACGTTCATCGTGTGACTCATGGTTGCGAGACATTTGCCAGATGGGGAGTTTGGCTGGGGCGGCATATCTGTTAAACTTTAACGCAGGTGTCCTAAGGCACGCTCCGTGAGAACAGAAATCTCACGTAGCGCATAAGGGTAAAAGCGTGCTTGATTTCTTGATCTTCAGTACTGATCCAGACCGTGAAAGCGAGGCCTAACGATCCTTTGTACTCATTATAGAGGGAAACTTCTATGTTCCAAGTTCGAAGTCAGAGGTGCCAGAAAAATTACCACAGGGATTAACTACAACAGAAACTCTTAATGATCTTTCAGAAGTCCCAAGGCCTGTCACAGAGGCCTTAGTCTCACGTGATCAAATGTATCATTTGGTTTGGGGGGATGATCACGGTTGAATGTGGGTGACTTTTGCGTGTGGTGAAGTCACTTCTTTTTTTCTAAAGTAAAAAAGAAACATATTCTTTGGAGGCAACACGTCCTGGATGCTGGGAAGCCCTTAGAGCCTGTCGCTACCAAGCAATGAAGGTAACGCCTTCTTTGTGGAGCGGTGTGTGTGACACCGTCGGGTGATAACGCGACATTTTGGATTGGGTGATCAGCAGCCGAGCTGGGTAAAGCTTTTTTTTCATCAAAAGCACTGGCCGGTTCAACGCATGCTAAGGCGTGGGTGGACAATTCAAATCATTCAAATGATGAATTGATTGTCTGCTTAAGGTACATGCTACCCCCACCCGAGAGGGTGACATCAGGTAGCCGCGATTCCCCCGAGTTGCGGCGAGCTGTTATGTGCGCGATGACCCTTGGAGGAAATGCCAAGGGGATGCTAAGCGTGGTAGAAGGGAACTGGCTTGTGGCCGCCAAGAGTCCTGATCGACGCTGCTTTTTGATCCTTCACTATATCTTATATCCGACAATGTCGTGGAAAAGCAGAATACGTCACATCCAAAACAAATCGACATCGGGGTAAAAAGGTCAACGGTGGATTGCTCCTGTGATCTACCTGGCCTCCCCCGAGGAGGGATCAAGAGGGCGGGGGAAACCCTTTACAATGCCCTAGTCATCAATCAAAATGATTGTTTTGTTTTGATGGCGACACACCTGGTTGCGGGAAGCCTGCTTACTTAGCTGTAAGAACCTTGTTGATACCATCCACGCATTTGAAATGACCCCACAAGTAAACAAAACATACAAGAACGTGCGTGGAGAACCCGGTTAACGGCCGGCTCCAAAGGTAATCAACTCAACAAGGGAGGTGATCCGCAGGCGACTAGAGCGAGTGTGTGGTGTCTGCTTTAGCGTCTCAACGACTGCAAAGGTGTGGGTGAAGAAGAGAGATCTCTGTCTTTGCCTAAGGTACAGTCTACTCCCACCGGCCAACGGTGTGCGTATACTTTACATGAATACGTTCGATGCAGCTCTTCTGCACAACGAACGTCTCATCATGTCAAAGGACGCAGGAGAGCCCCCATGTTAGGAAGAGGAAATGCTTTCTAGCAGTGCCGTGCACGCGGTACCTCTCTGGTAGTTAGGTGAAGAGCGTTAGTTCATCTGGACAGCAGGAATGTGGCCATGGAAGTTGGAATCG
>CALLKD010000019.1 GCA_938008595.1 uncultured bacterium
GGGTGAAGTCGTAACAAGGTAGCCGTAGGGGAACCTGCGGCTGGATCACCTCCTTAACGAAAGATTGGCGATCGGTAAGAATCCACAACAAGTTGTTCTTCGAAGATGTATCTGAGGGTCTGTAGCTCAGTTGGTTAGAGCACACGCTTGATAAGCGTGGGGTCACAAGTTCAAGTCTTGTCAGACCCACCAAATCTGATTGCAGTAGCTTAGATTGAAAGATATGTCGTTCATTAAGTGATAAGCTGGGGACTTAGCTTAGTTGGTAGAGCGCCTGCTTTGCACGCAGGAGGTCAGGAGTTCGACTCTCCTAGTCTCCACCATGAATTAAAAGAGTTTGTAAAAATGAAATTAATTCAAAGCTAAGAAGATTATAGAGTTTAGTGAATACAGTCCAAGTTGACTGGTTTATTAATCTCTGTGATTTATCACAGTTTACTACTCACCGACGAGGTGGTAGTTAATCATTAACAGATTAGAAAATTGAGTCTGAAATAAATTGTTCAAACTTGATACATTCGAAAGAATGTAATTGAGAACTAGCAAATTAACTGAATCAAGCGTTTTGGTATATGAATTAGATTGAAGCTGTATAGTGATTAAATTCACAGACAACAGATGGTAGCAATTAAGTTTGCAACGATAACACTCACTTGTATGTGTTAACGACTGTTTGGGGTTGTATAGTCAAGTAATTAAGTGCATGTGGTGGATGCCTTGGCAGTCAGAGGCGATGAAAGACGTAATAGCCTGCGAAAAGCTCCGGGGAGGCGGCAAATATCCTATGATCCGGAGATTTCTGAATGGGGGAACCCACCCGCTATAAGGCGGGTATCATAAACTGAATACATAGGTTTATGAAGCGAACGAGGGGAAGTGAAACATCTCAGTACCCTTAGGAAAAGAAATCAATTGAGATTCCCTTAGTAGCGGCGAGCGAACGGGGAGCAGCCCATTAAGTTGTGTGTGTTCTAGTGGAACGCTCTGGGAAGTGCGAACGTAGAGGGTGATATTCCCGTACACGAAAGGGCACACACAATGATGACGAGTAGGGCGAGGCACGTGAAACCTTGTCTGAATATGGGGGGACCATCCTCCAAGGCTAAATACTCCTGACTGACCGATA
>CALLKD010000020.1 GCA_938008595.1 uncultured bacterium
GTTGCTGGCATCGCTCTTGTGCGCAGCTTTTGGACAAGCCCTAACTTTATCTTTCACGCCTCCGGTCAGTGCTCAAGGTCAGCCAGAGCTGCCTGTACCCGCTGGAACAATTAAGCCACCCAGCGCGCTGGTTCTCGGTCAAATTACAAAGAGAGGCAAAGACCTCTACGAATATGAGAAGCACGCGCTTGACCTAGTGAATAACCACCCAAAATCAGCTGAATTTTATGAGCTGCTTAACAAGAAGATGCAGTTAGATAATTTGGAGAAGGAGGCGGGGGAGCAGTATCGGGCATTGGCCGGGGAGGTAGAGGCTCGCCTGGTACAAAAGCGAGCAAATTATAGTGAGGAAATGCGTGGAATGGCACTCCCATCAAGCCAATATGATGTCCCCCCAGCGCAACAAATTATTCGCATCCCGAAGAAGGGTACGACCCCTTAGACCCCTGGCAAGCCAGAGAAGCGGGGACCGCCTTGAACCGTGTCATAACCGCATGTGCACAACCTCAGAAGGTTGCACACGATGCTTGGTGCTCGTGCTGTAATGCCCGGTTACACAACCGATGTAAATGCGCTGAAGAAACATAAGAGCATACTATAGGCTCTTTTTCAGAAGAAAGCAATGGGCTTGTAAGGTGGCAATATACAGGGAGTTTGTGGAGGGGGGTAGGGGCTGTAGGCAACAAACGTGCCAAGGTTGGGAGGGAGTATGTTTGACATTCCAGGGGCTGTAGAGAAGGTGGCGGGGTTCTTTGGGAAGGCCCTGGATAAGGTCATCCCGGATGCGGTGGAGCGTGAGAAGATCAGCATTGAACTGGCGCAGATGGCCTTTAAGGAAGCGGAGATGGCCTATGCTGACCGGGCCAGTGCGAGGGACCGTGAGAAGGCGGTAAAGGATAAGGTGCCTGCCAACCTGGCCTACATTGCCATTGGTGCGTTCATTGGCATGGCGGGGTGGGTGATTGGGGTAGGGGTGCCTACGGAGAGTCGGGATATTGTGTTCGCCATTCTGGGATGGATTACAGGCTTTGTGGGCAGTGCCTATGGGTACTATTTTGGGGCCAGCAGTCAACCGATAGACAAGAAGGTGGGTGAGAAATGAGCCTAGGCCTACCAGATGTCAAGAATATGACAGACAGGGAGTTTATCCTGTGGGTGTGCGGGGCCATCCTGGTGTACCTCTTGCTGCTGAATCCCCTGGCTATCAGCCAGAAACTAGACTCGATGGGGGAGCTGCAGGCCCAGATGGTCAGGGAGCATAGTGACTTGCTGATGATTGGGCGGGTAGAGTGTGTGAACCGAGCTGAGTTGATTCAGGAGAAGGAGACGAGGGCCAGACACCTGAATCGATGTCTGACCCTGCAGGTGGGGGAGATTAAGGGGTAGGGAGGGGCTTGAAGTACTGGTCAAATACACGGCGGGTACTGGCCTTGATAGCAGCAGCCTTGCCACCCTTATACTTCTTGGCCTTCATGCCCTGGGTGAGGCGGTGGGCGTACACAATGGGGCTTAGGCTAGGGCTTTTAGGTGGTTTATTCTCGCAAGCATCGTATCTATCTGAGACTGCCTGCATAAACCGGCATGTGTAGATTGTACCGTTATTGTTGCCCATTTTGCCCCTCCACCTTCTCCCATTCGCTAGCAGGGTAGCTCACACTTAGTGAGCCTGGAGATCGGAAGAGCACACGTCTGA
>CALLKD010000021.1 GCA_938008595.1 uncultured bacterium
CTTACTAACCAAATTCGTGGACTCGCGCTCGACATCGAACCGATGGAGCATGAACGCGACGCGGACATTTAATCTTCCTCTATATGGCTACACCATCACAATCAACACAGGGTTTTGCGGGGCGAAAACCGTCAGGAGGACCATCACGTCCGCGCTTTAATCGCGGTAATGAGTGGAACGCACTCCGTCTTTCTGTTGCGTCACCAGAGCGCATTATGGAATGGTCTCGTGGCGAAGTTACAAAGCCTGAGACAATTAACTACCGTACACAGCGCTCAGAGAAGCACGGACTTTTTGATGAAAAAATCTTTGGTCCAGAGCGAGACTACGAGTGTTACTGCGGAAAGTACAAGGGTATTCGATACAAGGGTATCGTCTGTGATAAGTGTGGTGTTGAAATCACACGCTCAATCGTTCGTCGTGAACGCATGGGACACATCGAGCTCGTAACACCCGTTGCACACATCTGGTTCCTACGCTCAATGCCGTCTCGTATGGCACTGTTGCTCGGTATTGCGTCAGGTGATCTTGAAAAGGTTATCTACTTTGCGGGATACATCGTTACAAAGGTAAACGAGGATACTAAGAAGCGTCTTATCGCTGAACTTGAGAACGAGTACAAGGCTAAGTTCAAGGAACTACAGGATGATAAGCAGCGTGAAGCGCTTAAGGAGCGTATGACGACTGCGAAGACTGAAATCGACAGCGTTGTTATGGGTAAGGTATTCGACGAAGTCTCATACCACCGCTACACCGTAAAGTACAGCACACTCTTTGAAGCAAAGATTGGTGCAGAAGCTATCTACGACATATTCAAGGGACTCGATCTTGAGAAGCTGAAGACACGTCTTGAAGAACGATACACAAAGGCAGGAGCTGCTGAGCGTGAGAAGCTTGCAAAGCGTATTTCACTCATAGCAAACATGCAGGCAGCTAAGTCTCGTCCTGAATGGATGTTCCTTACAAAGATTCCTGTTATCCCACCAGCACTACGCCCAATGGTTGCGCTTGAGGGAGGACGACACGCAACAAGTGATCTTAACGATCTATACCGTCGCGTGATCAACCGTAACAACCGTCTTCGTAAGCTCATCGACATCAAGGCACCGGAGGTTATCCTTCGAAACGAAAAGCGTATCTTGCAGGAAGCGGTAGACGCAATGCTTGATAACTCAATTCGTAAGTCAGGAGCTTCAGGAGGTGCACTAACACCAGCACAGCGTCGTCCACTAAAGAGTCTTGCAGACTACCTTAAGGGAAAGCAGGGATACTTCCGCCAGAACCTTCTTGGTAAGCGTGTGGACTACTCAGGACGTTCAGTAATTGTGGTTGGTCCAGATCTTGAACTTGATGAATGTGGTCTTCCAAAGCACATGGCACTTGAGCTCTTCCGTCCATTCGTAATCGCAGGACTTCTTTCACGCGAACTAGCTTTCAACATTCGTGGAGCAGGACGTTTGATCGAAGACGGCGTACCGGAAGTATGGGAGATTCTTGAAGAATCTATTGCTGGAAAGTACGTACTCCTAAACCGTGCTCCTACACTGCACCGTCAGGGTATTCAGGCCTTCCGCCCTCGTCTTATCGAAGGTGATGCTATTCAGCTTCACCCGCTCGTGTGTGCTGCCTTTAATGCAGACTTCGACGGAGACCAGATGGCAATTCACGTGCCGCTTTCAGAAGAAGCACAGTGGGAGGCAAAGAACATCATGAGTGCAAACAAGAACATCTTGAAGCCAGGATCTGGTGACATGATCGTTCTTAACCAGAAGCCGCTTGATATTGTGCTTGGAACCTACTGGCTTACTAAGGAAGTAAAGGGAGCAAAGGGAGAAGGACAGTACTTCGCAAGCCCGAACGCTGCAATCTTGGCATACGAGTATGACGCGATTGATCTTCGCGCTATGGTGCACATCCTTCCGACAACAGAAAAGAGTAAGTACGACACCTTTGACGGAAAGATCTTTGAGACTACCGTAGGACGTCTTCTCTTCAACACCGTTCTTCCTTCGGACTATCCGTACATGAACACTGCCATTACCAAGAAGGTACTGAGCGGAATCATGGAAGACTGTATTGTGCGCTATGGCCTAGACGCTATTCCAGCAATCGTAAACAAGATCAAGAAGTTTGGTTTTGAGTACGCTACGAAGTCAGGCTCATCATGGAGCATTGATGACGTATCTGTGCCTGAAGGTAAGCAAGCGGTCATTGATACTGCTCGTGCAAAGGTTGCGCACATTGAAAGCAATTTCCGTGATGGACTCCTTACGGCAGAAGAAAAACGCCGCATGGTTATTGAAGTCTGGCACGGTACAAAGAACGATGTTGAAAAGCTCGTTGAAGAAGCACTTAATGTGAACGGATCAGTGTACGACATGGTGACATCAGGCGCTCGTGGATCTTTGGGTAACCTTACTCAGATGGCTGGTATGAAGGGACTCATCCAGAACACTGCCGGTGAAACTATTGAGGTGCCTATCGTGTCTTCAATGACCGAAGGACTTAACCCGGTTGAGTACTTCATGAGTACACACGGAGCACGTAAGGGTCTTACTGACACCGCACTTGGTACTGCACGTGCTGGATACCTCACTCGTCGTTTGTTTGACGTAGCACAGGACTCAATCATCACTGAAAAGGATTGTGGTACTAAGCGAGGTGTTTCTATTAACCGCATTAGCGCCTCAGGAATCAAGATTAACTTTGCTGACGCTATTCGTGGACGCACGCTTTCTGAAGCGGTTGTAGCTGGAGACGTTACGTTCAAGAAGAACCACTACATCACTGCAGATGATGCAAGGACCATTGATACGAAGGCTGCTGATCTACAGAGCATCACCGTACGTTCACCTATGTCTTGTGAGATCCGCTATGGTATCTGTGCTGCATGTTACGGAATGGACCTTACCACGCAGGAGATGGTAGATCTCGGAGAGGCGGTAGGTACTATTGCTGCACAAGCTATCGGAGAACCAGGAACACAGCTAACTATGCGTACGTTCCACGCGGGAGGAACAGCATCAGTTGGTGGAGACATCACCCAGGGTCTTCCACGTGTTGAAGAGTTGTTTGAAAAGCGCTCACCAAAGAACCCAGCCGTAGTTTCTAAGACAGACGGTATGGTAGTTGAGATTAAGGAGCAGGCTCGTGAGAAGATAATCGTCGTAGCACCAATACTCGGTCAGGGTAAGAAGGACGGCTCTGCAATTGAATATGTTGCAAACTATCCTCGTCAGGCACTTGTTAAGGCAGGAGACGCTGTTGTTAAGGGGCAACTCCTTACCGACGGATCTGTTGATCTTGATGAGTTGTTTGAGTATGCCGGCCGTGCAGCGGTACAGGAGTACATTATTGCTGAAACAAGCAAGATCTATGAACTACAAGGAGCAAGCGTATCTCGTAAGCACCTTGAGGTGGTAGTAAAGCAGATGTTCTCATTCTCAAAGATTGTTGAATCAGGAGACACCGAATACTCAATTGGAGACATTGTAGAGCAGTGGGAATTTGCAGAAGAAGTGAAGCAGATGGAGGCAGAGAATAAGGTGGTACCTAAGGTGCGCGAAATGGTACTCGGTATTAAGGCGTCAGCGCTTTCACGCCGATCATTCCTTTCAGCAGCATCATTTGAGCAGACGACAAAGATTCTTATCGATGCGTCACTCAAGGGATCTATGGACACGCTCCGTGGTCTTAAGGAAAACGTTATCCTCGGACGCCTCATCCCTGCAGGAACAGGATTTGCAGGAAGCAAGAAGGGTGTTGAGATCGAAAAGCTTCAGAGTGCACGCAACCGTCGTGAGATGGATGCTGCAGCTAAGGCTGAAGAGCTCCTCGCACAGGCAAAGCCTGAGCCAGCAGATATCGTGCTCTAAGATACTTCTCGTATAGAGATACAGAAAACCCGCAGAACTTCTGCGGGTTTTCTGTATCTGCTCTGAGTCTATATACCACCACATGGTCGTGTGAGAGGCATAATCCTTGAGTTCTAGTAGAATAGAGAAATGAACGACACCGTCGAACAAGTGAAGGCAAAACTGTCCATTGTTGATGTGGTGTCTCCGTATGTAAAGCTCACCAAGGCAGGGAAGTACTGGAGAGGACTTTCGCCCTTTGGAAAAGAGAAAACTCCTTCTTTCTATGTAAACCCAGAGCGTGGTAGCTACTACTGCTTCTCAACAAGTCAGGGAGGAGATCACTTTACCTTCATTGAGGCAATGGAAGGCGTGGACTTTAAAGGAGCACTTACTATGCTCGCTGCAAAGGCAGGGGTAGAAATAGTTTCTAGAAGTGGAGGAAACACAGGAGAGTCAGATCGTAAGGAGCGTCTCCGTGAAATCATGCGTGCTGCTGAGGTATTTTTTAGAGAGCACCTTACGCCAGAGTCTGACGCATACACGTATGCGATTAGTAGGGGACTTACTCCCGACACCATTGCTAGATTCAATCTAGGATTTGCACCGGCAGGGTGGAGAGCACTACTTGAGGCACTAGAGGCTAAGGGGTATACCACTAAGGAGCTGGTAGCCGCAGGTCTTATTAAAGAAGCAGACGGAAAACCTGGTACATGGTATGACCGATTCCGTAACCGACTCATGTTCCCAATACGGGATGCGAGCGGTCGTACGGTGGCCTTCACAGGGCGTGCACTTGATTCGTCTGACCTGGCAAAGTATCTAAACTCTCCTGAGACCGACCTATTCAAGAAGTCAGAAGTACTGTTTGGTATGGATCTTGCAAAGGATGCAATTCGCACTCGGTCTTTTGCCATATTGGTTGAAGGGCAGTTTGATGTGCTGTTACTTCACCAGTCAGGATTTACTAATACAGTTGCACTTTCTGGTACCGCCCTATCAAACCACCACCTTTCGTACATTAAGCGGTACTCGGATAATCTAATGCTGTGTTTGGATGCAGACAGGGCAGGACTTGCAGCGTCTGCAAAGAATGCACGCAGTGCAATTCTCTCAGGCATGCGTGTTAAGGCGGTACGACTTCCCGAAGGAAAGGATCCTGCAGATATGGTGTGTGAGGACCCTAAGGCGTTTACCGCCCTTGTGCAGGGTGCGCAGTCGGTCATTGAATTCTTCCTTGCCGTTCTTTCACAAAGTGAAAAGGGACAGGCACGATTCCTTAGTGCTGTGGAAGGGGTGGTGCTACCACTGGTGGTTGCGGTGCGAAGCCCTCTTGAACGTAATCGATTCATTGAAATTGTTGCCCGCGCAACCTCATCAACACAAGAGTCAGTACGCACGTCACTGCCCAAGCCTGAAGTGCTACCGGCTGAACACGTGGAGGAAGAAAAGAACACGCCACAGACTACATCTGTCGCTCACGCAGTAGGTAGTGTGAAGGAGCAGCGGCACCAGCGCATACTCGCCGCTATCGCTGTGTATGACGGCACACCTCTTGCCCAAAAGCTTAAAAGTGAGTATAATCGTATCATTGGCGCACCAGCGATCCTTGACGGCCTGGATGAGCGCGCCCTTTTTGAGGCGGGACTCGCTTTCGGCGAGACGCCTTCTGAAACTGCAGGGGACGATCTAATACACATGTTCGAGAAGTCAGTGCTTGTGGATGAGCTCCACATAGCGACAACCGCACTACGGCGTGCAGAAGCCAGCGCACATACAGAGGAAATTCAAAACGCCACCGAGGCGTGCGCAAGAATTTCAGCAAAGTTAGCAAAGCTCCACTAATTCATTACAACTCTCTATTTCATATGCCTACAAAAAAAATAGCAAAGAAGACGCCTGCAAAGGCAGTCAAGAAAGCAGCACCTAAGAAGGTTGTTAAAAAGGCACCTGCAAAAAAAGCAGCACCTAAGAAGGCTGTTAAGAAAGCACCCGCAAAGGTAGCTAAGAAAGCTCCTGTAAAGAAGTTGGCCGTTAAGGGACCAATGACGCCTAAGACCAAGGCGCTTCTTGAGCGTGCTGGTAAGGCAGAGACCCTGCTGCAACGAGGAAAGGATCGTGGATACATTACATACAACGAAATCCTAAAGGAGTTTCCAAACATTGAAGAGGACATTCACTTCCTCGACTCTCTCTATGAGCGCTTTAGCACAAGCGGCATTGATATTCTTGAAGGGGGAATGCTTGAGGATCAGGCAGATGAATATCTTGCAACACGCAACATTAAGGGACGTGACTCAGCAAACTATGATTCAATCCAAATATATCTTCGTGAAATTGGACAGTACCCACTGCTAACAGGACATGAGGAGAAGGAGCTTGCTAAGCGTATTGAAAAGGGTGAAGACGAAGCGCGTAACATTCTAGCTCGTAGCAACCTCCGCTTGGTGGTGTCTATCGCTAAGAAGTACGTAGGTCGCTCACCAGACCTCACCCTCCTTGACCTCATCCAAGAAGGTAACATTGGTCTCTTTAAGGCAGTTGATAAATTTGACTGGACAAAGGGCTTTAAGTTTTCTACGTATGCTACATGGTGGATTCGCCAGGCAATAACGCGCGCACTGGCAGACCAGTCTCGCACCATCCGTATTCCAGTACACATGGTGGAAACAATTGCTAAGTACAAACAGGTATCACGCCGTCTTGCACAAACACTTGGTCGTGATCCACAACCAGAGGAAGTTGCTGTTGAGATGGGAGTTGAAGTTGATAAGATCTATCAGATTGAAAAGATTAATCAGGACACCCTCTCACTAGAGAACCCAATTGGTTCAGATGACGATGAACGTTCAACCCTCGGTGACTTTATCGCAGATGATAAGATCCCATCTCCCGTGCAGGAATCTTCAGAGCGTATCCTCACCGAACAGGTGCGTGATATTCTCGACGATCTCTCACCAAAGGAACGCAAGATTCTTGAGATGCGCCACGGACTCCTTGATGGGGTGTACCACACCCTTGAAGAAGTAGGGAAGGAGTTCGGCGTTACTCGTGAACGTATCCGCCAGATTGAAGCAAAGGCACTTGAGAAGATTAGAACACATGATAAGGCGCGGAGGTTGAAGAGTTACTAAATTCTTTATACAGAATGAAAGAAAAACACTGGAAATCCAGTGTTTTTTCTTGCCCGGCAAATACCCGAATTAGCTTGTTGTGTAAGAGATAGATATGAGGACTATAAATAAAACATATTGTAAAAATAGGCTACTTTCTGCACATGTAGGCACGACAGCGAGGGACTTTGGGGCATTGTGGGTAAAATGTTACTATGCTTGAAATGCCAACCACAACTAAAAAAGTTCTTTCGACCATAGACGATGGCGCAGGTTGGAGCAAGAGTTTACGTCCTCTGCAAGAAACGCACCTGCACAATGATTACGTCTTTAATCTATCTATGATTGAGGACGGAGCTCTGGATTCGCTTCTGGAAAATTAAGTACAATTTATTTTTGTCACATGAGTTCAAAAATTGAAAAACTAATGAAGGAGTTCGACATTGACGAACACACCGCAAAGACAGCCCAGAAGCTCATTGAAGACGGAATGGATCCTGAGCAGGCAGTAGGACGTGCTACGTTCATGTAGTGAAAGCACTAATGGTAGTCAATGTTCAGTATGAAGTTGTGGAATCAACTCGCGCAAGGAACCTGCGGGTGACGGTATACCCTGATGGGCGTGTACTTGTTACAAAGCCTCACCGAGTGAGTATGGGCCGCGTAGCGCCCTTCATAGAGGCTCGTAGGGCATGGATACAGAGTGCACAGGAACGTTTTAAGAAGGCTAAACTGCGGAAAGAAAAGATGGGAAGGACTGACATTCAGCTTCCTCGACCACGTCGAGGAAGCGCCGAATACAAAGCTCTTGTGGAGCAGGCGCGTGCACTGGTGACACATAAGCTGGGATACTTTAATGCACAATATCAATTCTCGTATGGCACCATTGCAATACGAAATCAACGTACTCGATGGGGAAGTTGTTCAAATAAAAATAACCTCTCGTTTAACTACCGCATTGCACTTCTTCCAGAAGCGCTTGTCGACTATTTAGTCGTACACGAGCTGTGTCACACAAAAGAGCACAATCACTCAGCGCGTTTCTGGAAACAGGTAGAAAGAACTATTCCAGACTATACAGCGCGCAGAGCACAACTTACACGGTATACGTTCTAGGCAATCTCTCTTTAGCAAAGGTCTGCTGGTTATTAAATATTTACACTCTTTGTCAAGTATCGTGAAAGCACGCTAGAATATGAAAATGACTGGTGAAAAGGAATACCGAGAAGGGTATGAAAAACTAAACGCTGAACAGCGACTAGCTGTTGATAGTATTGATGGTCCTGTCTTTGTAATTGCAGGCCCAGGTACGGGCAAGACACAGGTGCTAACCCTTCGTATTGCAAACATATTGCGGAGCACTGACACACCACCAGAATCTATTTTGGCTCTTACCTATACGGAAAGTGCTGCCAGTGAAATGCGGGCACGCCTTACGCGCGTAATTGGCGCTACTGCTCGCAAGGTACGTATACATACCTTCCATGGTTTTGCTGAGTCTGTCATTGCACAGTATCCAGATAGCTTCCCAAGAATCATTGGTGCACACGTAGCAACAGACATAGAGCGGGCTGAGATCTTTGATGCACTCCTACTTGAGACCAAGGTCATGCACCTGCGTCCTTTTGGTGACCCTCTGTACTACCACTATGCAGTTTCAAATGCGATCCAAACAATGAAGCGTGAGAATGTAACGCCAGAGAATCTACGTGAGCGGATCATAGAAGCCGAAGCTGCCTTTGAAGCAATGGAAGGTAAGGTGCATGAGAAGGGGAAGTACGCAGGCCAGATGAAGGGGGATTACGTAAGTCTTCTAAAGAAGATTGAAAAGACTCGTGACCTGCTTGCCATATATGAAGGGTATGAGGCAAAGCTTACCGAGCTTCGTAGATATGACTTCGAAGATATTATCCTTGAAGTTGAAAAGGCACTTTCTGAAGATGCTGAGCTTCGTCTCCAGGTACAGGAGTCTCTGCACTATATTCTTGCGGACGAACACCAAGACGCTAACCGTGCACAGAACGCACTTCTCGAACTCATCTCCGGATTCTTTGAAGACCCAAACCTGTTTATCGTAGGAGATGAAAAGCAGGCTATCTATCGCTTCCAAGGAGCTGATCTTGATAACGTGCATTACTTTAAGACACGCTTCCCAAACACAAGGGTAATTGCTCTTGTACAAAACTACCGCTCCTCTCAAACAATTCTCGACTCTGCACTCTCCCTCATCAGTAACTCACCTGATGAACGGCTCTCCCGTGTATCGCTTGTTAAGAGCACTACCCGTACAGAAAAACCAATTAGCCTAATACAGGCAGCTTCACCAGAGGTGGAGATGAAGGAGCTCGCACAAAACATACAGGCATGTTTGGACGAGGGCGTACTCCCCGGAGAGATTGCCGTACTGGCGCGGCGCAATAGGGATGTTGCATACATCAGTCGTGCACTTATGAGCCAGGGCATTCTAGTGTCTGGAGGAGAGGAGGGGAATGCACTCCATAACCGCTTTGTAGAGAGTTTGCTGCGCCTCCTTAGCTTCATTGCATATCCTAGAGACGAACATGCGGTTGGGGTGCTTACACTCCCTGCCTTTACCCTGCCTGCGGCAGATGTCTGGCGTGTAACGCAAGAAGCTCGCAAATCAAAGCATTCCATTCTTTCAGTACTTACGTCTCCCGAGGCACTTGAGCGTGCACAGGTTTCAGATGTAGCGCAGGCGGGGGAGCTCGCACATACACTTACTACGCTTATGGAACTTGCTGCATATGAGCGTCCTGCAGAAGTGGCGAGTAAGGCGCTTCAGGCTTCAGGCATACTTCCTAAAATACTTTCTGTCTCTGACACGCTGGAGTCACTTGCTGCGGTGCGTGCACTCCTTACTTCATTTGAAGAGCTTGCACGACGTGAGCATGGAGCGCTTCTTCCAAGAGCGCTCGAGCTTATGCAGCTCTATGAAGCACGGGGTATTCCACTTGCACCTCGTACAGAGAGCGACTCAACACGAGTAAAGGTGATGACCGTGCACCGTTCAAAAGGTAGGGAATTTGCACGGGTCTTCATACCACTCCTAACGGAAAGTGCATGGTCAACGCGCAGTAAGCCAGAGCATTTCTATCTCCCTGATATCCTTTCGGGCAGTGCTGAGCTTGAGGACGAGCGCAGACTACTCTATGTAGCTATTACCCGTGCAAAGGAGCATGCAACACTCTCATATGCCACTGCTCGTTCTGATGGTCGTGCAGATGCGCTACAGGTTCTGGTAGATGATATTGATCCAACCCTTCTTGAGGTTACAGAGTCTACCTGTGCGCCCATTGACCCACTCGACTCAGTTTCAACTGATACCAGTAGCGACAGACCATCTGAGGACGACATACAAACACTCCGTGCAGCATTCTTTGCACAAGGAATTTCACCTACGGCATTTAACAACTATATTGACTGTCATTGGAAGTATTTCTATGTGAACCTACTGCGCCTGCCTGACATAGAGAATAAGCACATGCTGTATGGTACTGCCATACACGAAGCTCTACATGTGTACGCTGAGGCACGTAAGAAGGGGAAGGACATTGGAGCTACGGGGCTTATGGAGACGTTTGCGAAAACCCTTGAGCGCTCTCCCTTACATGAGCGAGACATACAAGAACTAATTGAAAAGGGCACCCACGCACTTCCGCTATGGTGGGAGGCTAACCATAAGACTTGGCCAGAGCACAGCCGTGCTGAGCTACCAGCGTTTGGAAACATTCCATACGAGAAGGCTCCAGAGGGACACCTGTTACTACGTGGAAAGTTAGATAGGGTGGACGAAGTGGGAGGTGGAGTACGTGTAATTGACTACAAGACAGGGAAGCCAAAGAGTCGCAACACCCTTATGGGAGAGACTAAGGATGCAGATGGTAATTACTACCGCCAACTAACCCTTTACAAACTGATGCTTGCCCGTAGTGAAAGTCCAGAAACCATGGTGGAGGGGGTAATTGAATTTGTTGAACCAGATGATGCAGGAACACTTCGTGCAGAGACCTTTGCCATATCTGAAGATGAGATGCTTTCACTGGAGGAGCTTATTACGAAGTCGGCTGACGAAATTGCAACACTCTCATTTTGGAATACACGTTGCGAAGATGAGGAGTGTGCGTGGTGTAAATTGAGGTTTTCGTAGGTATTGACATATATAGTATATTGTTATATATTTTCATATACGCAATATAGTTCTTTGGAGGTGATTGTGGACGATCAGAAGCACCGCGAAGCGGACCTTCTGGCCCGCATCGAAAAAATACAACACGTACTACGTCATAAAGCTCGCCCTGAGGGGTACATACTCCTGAAAAAGGATGTGATCATTCCTCAGCTCGAGCGGGCACTTGAAAAGGTGCGTGAGGGCAGTCATGGAGAGTGCGACGACTGCCCCGAGGCTATTCCTGAGCGCAGACTCAAGGCCTCGCCTGGGGCAATTCGTTGCCTCTCGTGCCAAACCAAATTCGAAAAAAGTAGAGCCGTCTCCTGAACCGCCATCCACCCGATGGCGGTTCTATTCTTTTGTCATAAATCCTCTGTATATAAATTCCGCACCTGGTTTACCGCTTTTCCTTTCTTCGTACTCCCACAGTTTGTCTAGTTCGTCATCTGTCATCCTTTCCTTCGGGAAGGCACTTATTGGGGTGCGCATCACAACAAATTTAATATTTTCTACAGGAACAAATCCTGCAGCAGCACGAACATGGGAGCGGTCTATGGTGCCATAGCTTTCGCTTGGATTTGCTGCAATCTTTTCCAAATAAAGATCACTAGGCTTTTTAAACCCATAGACAACCACTATGTTATGCAGGTGCCCTTGCCCCTCAAGAAAGGCGGTATTTAGACCGTGCTCACGATCCAGTTCGGGATTCCATACTACGCAATTTGCATAGGGAGTATTACCAGAGAACTCAATACCAATTGGTGAGTCAGTTTCAAGACTTTTGATAAGTGACTCAGGGTTTTCCCGGCGCACAATATATTCCTCTTTAGGAAGGTTTGAGTACAGGCTATTAATATTTTTGATTTCTTCAAATCCGGTAATAGATTCCAAGTCAGAAAGTACTTGCAACGCTGCGACACGACTCAGTTCAATCCGAGATTCAGGAGTGGTACTAGTTGAACTATTTGGACTACGTGAAGGGAATGCTTCATTCATACCTCTATTGTGGCAACTTACGCACAGCGTCATCTAGTATCTTCTTCATACTCGCATACGGTACCGCTCCGTTAATAGAGATAGGTTTTTGACCTTCTACAACAAGTATTGTAAACGGACTTCCTCCTGCTCCTGTCGCAAGCCCATTCTGGAAGTCGCTTGCAACTGCTTTCTGGAACTTGTGTGTATTCATACATTCGGTAAAGCTTTGGTGCACAATACCGAGTTCAGAAACAACTGCGCCATAGTCTTTTGGATTAAACTGCATGCTATTTGGTGCCTGTATATTAAGAGCGTTAATGAAGCGCCAGAACATAGTAGGTCCGCCAATACTTGCTGCACACTCAGCTGCTTCAGCGTGCTGTGCGCTATACGGGTGTTGGTCAACGAGTGGAAGGTGACGATATACCCACGCAACCTTTCCACCAGCAGCATACTCAGTCATTATCTGCTCGAGTGTTGCCTGAAATGTTTTTGAGTATGAGGAGTCAATGTCTGAATACTCGATAATCTTAATAGGCGCACTAGGACTTCCAAGAATGTGATCGGTGCTATCAACGGCACGCATAAGTGACACATCACCCTTAATAGGGGCGGGATTTTTATGCAAACGATATTCGTATACGGTTATTGCAAGAATCAAACCAGCAAATACTATTGCTCCTGGTATTAGCCATGAGTTTTCATATTTTTGTTTTTCAACTTGCGCAAGTGGGTCGAGTTCCATGTACTTAGAATATCATGCTGGAATATATAAAATTTGGGCGCCGCATTGTGCGGCGCCCAATTAGATCAGCCCCTCGGAAGCATTCCTGGCGGGTGCTGGTGTCCGTGGTGGACACCCGGGTCATGCTCCACCGGATCCGCAGGGTCAGCCCCTTTGTCCGCGACCGAAACCTCGAAGCTGGGGAAGGCCTGGTTGAAGGCGCCAGTGATGCCGCCCATCAGGAACCCCTTCTCGAAACCGTCAGAAGGCACGTTTGTAAGGACGACATGGATAGCCATGTCAGGGTTGGCGACAGGGCGCTCGACGCCACTTAGCTCGACGCTTGGCCCCGGGTAGACCCCTGGCTTTCTCATAAGGTTCGAGATCGTGGTTTGGAGCGCTACTCGGTCAGCCTTGAACTGGGCCAGCATACCTGCTGGGATTGAGGCAAGAACGTGAATCATAAGACCTCCCCAATGTACGGGTGTGCACCATTGCGCACCTACATCTGTATGGATTCTACGCCTCCCGCTACCCTTTGCAAGACGCTAGAGGGGAAGGGTGTAGGTCATTCCAGGTGCCTCCTGAACAGTGTCCCAGCCGGCAGTATCAATCTTAAGTTCTCTTGAACCACCAAGATCCTTATACTTCAGCATCTTGTGCTTGAGTGCATAGTCATAGAGTTCTCGGGTAATGCGAACGTCCTCCAGACAATACTTGCGTACCTTTTCATATTCACCCTTTTGCCACCACTCTACGGCCTTTAGACCATCTCCTCCTTTCCCTTTGCCGAGTGTAGCTTCTGCAAGAGACTGCAAACGAATACGACGACCAAGTGCTTTCTGCACTTCAACCAACAGATCAAGAGAACGGATCTTTGTTAGGTCACCAGGGTAGTATCTATTTAAAATAGGAATATCAAACTGGTCAGAGTTAAAGCCAATGAGCATGTCAGCACGCTCCATAATCGGCCAGAGCTTCGGGAGCTCTTCCTTTGAATACGAGGTGTACTCATCTGTCTCTGAATCATGAATACCAACAATGGAGAGCTCGAGTCTATACAGCTCAGTGCGAGCGAGGCCAGGGAAGGCATTCGCAGTTTCAATGTCGAACGTCACTACTCTCATAGGGTAGATTGCAGTAGCTCTAAAGCGACACCACTAAGTGGTACAGAAACAGTTTCAGAACTTTCGTTCAAGTTTTTAATGGTAACGGAGCTTGTAAGACGTTCCTCTTCACCAAAGGCAATGAAGTAGGGAATGCCACGTCGCACGGCTTCTTTAATCTGATCACCAAGTCCTTTATCGGTGACATTCACTAGCACTGAAAGTCCTGACTCACGAAGCGTGTCAGCAAATGCGTGTGCTGTAGCAATATCAGTTTCGCTTGGGGTACCAATGAATAGACGTGGGGCAGAGGAAACGGCTGGAAGTAGGTTGTGTGCACGTAGGAAATCAAGCAAGGTAACATCCCCAATAGCAAAGCCCATAGCGGCAAGTGGCTCACCGCCAAACAAAGATACAAGTCCGTCGTACCTACCGCCACCCATTAGTGAGCGTGCATTATCTGGATCAGTATCAAATATCTCAAATATGACACCGGTGTAATACATAAAGCCGCGCACCACGGTAGGATCAAATACAACCGTACCTACCGTACGACCTTGTAGGGAGTCGATAAGAGTTGTTAGCTTTCTAAACTCACTAGCAACCGCTTCGTTAGTACCTGCCTCTATAAGTTCAAGTGCATCAGTACCGTCTCTGCGAAATGGTGCACGTGCCGTTTCAAACTCTTCGGCAGATATCTTGTTCTTCCTATCAAGAAGAGAAAGATAGTCACGCACCTCATCGCTCGCGAGTCCAAGCGCCTCACAGGCAACATTCAAAAGTACTCGAGAGTTTACTCGAATAGTGTAGTCAGAAGACTGTGCACCAAACGAACGTAGTATCTTATCTGCCGTTACAAGCACTTCTTCCTCTGCAGCTCCTGAGGATAGACCTACAATATCAACGTCAATTTGGTAGAACTCACGAAGTCGTCCTTTCTGTGGACGCTCATAACGGAAGCGGTTACCAATGGAGAACCAGCGTAGTGGGTATACGAGCTCCCGTCGTTTACCCGCCACCATACGAGCAAGTGTTGGTGTCATTTCAGGACGGAGTGTTACCGAGCGATCACCCCTGTCTGTAAAGGTGTAGGTCTGTTCAGAAACAATCTCTTCACTAGTCTTTGATTCATAGAGCTCAGAGCGCTCAAGTGGGGATGCGTTATATTCCTCAAATCCATTACGCACAAGAAGGGTGCGAACGGTGCTAAATACCTCCTGGAGCACTGCCCACTCGGTAGGGTAGAAGTCACGGACGCCCTTATAGGGTTCGGTTGATAGGGGTTCTTTTTGGCTCATGCTCTACATGGTACCAGAGCCAAGCTGCTATTTAAAATAGCGCTAACGCTACAGTCCTGCGTCAGCGTGGAGTAGGGATACTTCACGCATAATGAGGTCCCTAATCTTATCAGGACTGGTAAGTCCGTCCATAATAAACTTCTCGTCACTTCCTGCGGTCTCTACGTTAATAGACCCAAAACCAAGCAGGGTACCAAACACTCCACGCACGCCAGTAGTAACGTCTTGCACGCGAATTAAAAGGAAACTCGAAACAACACGATTAAAGAACCCATACTGATGTATGTCTACGATACGTGTTGAGGTAATTACCCAAAGCGTAAGTCTATTTCTGGTTAGTGTTGCGTAGAACGCCATCCATACAAATAGCCACCATGCGCCAAGTGCAAAGCGCATACCAGGTGTCGTGAAGGTTATTGGAGAGAGAGCACTCTGTGCTCCCATAAGGCCATTCATAAGTCCGTAGTTCACCACCATTAAAAGCAAAAAGGGAACGAGTGCAAGAATAGGAAATGGGATAAGGTGTCCCACAATTACAAACGGATGTTGTCTAACCGTTAGGAGTACCGTTTCGTTTGGCTCAAGTTCAAATTCTTCCATATTATCGTAAGCCACTTACCATAAAGAGTAAGAGGAACCCTGACACAAAGAAATACAGTGCGAGTATAGGTACGGTAAGCCACGACTGATGCGCGTAGCGAAACCAGTGGAAAGAGACAATGGCCGTATATAACGCCCATAGTGTAAACACAATAAAAAACAACACCGTAACTACGGTACTCACTGAAACGCCACTTGGAACCGTACCGATCCACGTGTTAGGAAAGGGATCTAGTGGAACGCTTATGTCCGGGGTTTGATAGAGGTCAGGACGCATGGTGGTTCGTACGTTAATAATACCCTATACCAATGCGTTCTCGCCCATACTGATCGGTGCGTATCTCTACCTCCTTTGCATCACCACGGGTAAGTAGCTCGGCAACTTCACGTGCGTGTGTTGTGTCACACTCAAGCCACAATTCACCCCCTGGCTTAATGAAGTAAGAGGCCTCATCTGCAATTGTTCGGATCACCGAAAGCCCGTCCTCACCCCCAAATAGTGCAACTGCGGGTTCAAACGCTGCTACTGACGCATCAAGTGTTCTGCCACTTGGAATGTATGGAGGGTTACTTGCGATCACGTCAAAAAATACCGACTCGTCTTTAAGGGGTTCAAATACATTGCCGCACAAAAGTACTGCCCGTGATGCGTCCAGATCGTTTTGCGCAATATTCTTTTCAATGAGGGATAGGTGCTGTTTCTCAAGTTCACTAAAATACACTTTTGCGCGAGGGAAGTGATCGAGAATAGAAAGGCCAATTGCCCCTGACCCAGCACACAGATCAAGAAAGGTGAAGTGACCATCACCGAACCTTTCCTCAAGATGTGCAATAAGCATTTCTGTCCACCATTCAGTTTCAGGACGAGGGATGAGCGGGCGTGAATCTAGGTGTATATGGAGAGAGAGGAAGGGAACCCATCCAATCACATAGGCGAGCGGCTCACCCGCAGCAAGCCGCACACGGTCTTCAGCTATATCAGCATGCACATCCCCAGCATACTTATCGGCGATTAGGGAGCGGATATCTAACGGAGTGACTTCGTGTGGCATCCACTGCATTGTACCGTTTCGTTCGGTATATACTAGGAGAACATAGTAAGTAAATAACTTTATGCGTATACACCTTTGGAATGTGCTGTTCTCATTATTCTTTGCTTTGTTACTCGTTACGGGAGTCTCTTGGCTCTTTGCGACACATAGAGTTTTCTATGACGTTTCGATACGAGACCTTGCGCTCTTGTCACTAGCCACCTTTAGACTCATTCGTCTCTTTACGTATGATGTTATTACGAAATTCATACGCGACTCATTTGCGCATGCTACACCAGATACGTTTGCACATACGGCAGGGGCACTACTCAATTGTCCTTGGTGTGTGGGGCTCTGGTTTAGCTACATTGTATTGTTCTTCTACTTTGCAACTCCGTATGCATGGCCGGTGATTCTTATCTTTGCTATTGCAGCTATGGCGTCACTCTTCCAGATTCTCGCAAACCTTATCGGATGGAATGCACAGGTCCGGAAGCTTGAGGCACAACGGTTAGAGGGATAGTGCGAGTAAAAGAAAACAGCCCTGAGAAATCAGGGCTGTTTTCTTTAGCGTTATTCTTAGTAGCTGTTGCCACCGCCATAACTACCACCACGGAGATCGGAAGAGCACACGTCTGAACTCCAGTCACCTTGTACTATCTCGT
>CALLKD010000022.1 GCA_938008595.1 uncultured bacterium
AGCTCGTGTCGTGAGATGTTGGGTTAAGTCCCGCAACGAGCGCAACCCTTGTCCTTAGTTGCCAGCACGTAATGGTGGGAACTCTAAGGAGACTGCCGGTGACAAACCGGAGGAAGGTGGGGATGACGTCAAGTCATCATGGCCCTTACGGCCAGGGCTACACACGTGCTACAATGGCGCGTACAGAGGGCTGCAAGCTAGCGATAGTGAGCGAATCCCAAAAAGCGCGTCGTAGTCCGGATCGGAGTCTGCAACTCGACTCCGTGAAGTCGGAATCGCTAGTAATCGCAAATCAGAATGTTGCGGTGAATACGTTCCCGGGCCTTGTACACACCGCCCGTCACACCATGGGAGTGGGTTGCACCAGAAGTAGATAGCTTAACCTTCGGGAGGGCGTTTACCACGGTGTGATTCATGACTGGGGTGAAGTCGTAACAAGGTAACCCTAGGGGAACCTGGGGTTGGATCACCTCCTTACCTTAATGATGACGAAGTTGTTGAGTGTTCACACAGATTGCCTTGATTCAAAGTAGTTAGAGCAAAGACCTGATGCGCCTTGGCGTGTCAGTGCTTGTTTGGCTAACGCCAAACGAGAGAAGCCCGTTCGTTGGGTTGGGGTGTGAATAGCGGCGCAAGTTGCTACCCAATTCAAAGTTAGCGATAACAACGAACAGCGCTAAAGGCCGCTAGCCTCGCAGGCTCGGCGTCGCCTTTACGAAAATCATTGCGAAGTGACCTTCGCAAAGCATGATTTTCGTCCCCTTCGTCTAGAGGCCTAGGACACCGCCCTTTCACGGCGGTAACAGGGGTTCGAATCCCCTAGGGGACGCCACTTCTCTTCTTGCTAACAAGAATGCAGAGTTAAGAACTGATTCTTAACTCTGTTTTCTTCGGCCTTGCGCCGTTGCAAACATGCTCTTTAACAATCTGGAAAGCTGATTTAAAAAGTAGTTCTCAAACATTTGTTACAAGTGCTTTGGAAACTTCTTGGCGAAAACCAAATTTTATTTGGTCCTTGTTGTACGACAACAAGCTGTGCCGGTTTCACCGACACTTCTTGGGGTTGTATGGTTAAGTGACTAAGCGTACATGGTGGATGCCTTGGCAGTCAGAGGCGATGAAGGACGTACTAACCTGCGATAAGCCGTGAGCAGTCGGTAAGAGACATTACGACTCACGGATTTCCGAATGGGGAAACCCACTTAGCATAAGCTAGGTATCGCTACGTGAATACATAGCGTAGCGAGGCGAACCGGGAGAACTGAAACATCTAAGTACCCCGAGGAAAAGAAATCAACCGAGATTCCCCAAGTAGTGGCGAGCGAACGGGGATGAGCCTGCACGACTAAACCGATTACTTAGCAGAACAGTCTGGAAAGGCTGGCGACAGAGGGTGATAGCCCCGTATGCGAAAAGTAGTGGGCGGGTCTGAGCGTGCGACAAGTAGGGCGGGACACGAGAAATCCTGTCTGAAGATGGGGGGACCATCCTCCAAGGCTAAATACTCGTGATCGACCGATAGTGAACCAGTACCGTGAGGGAAAGGCGAAAAGAACCCCGGGAGG
>CALLKD010000023.1 GCA_938008595.1 uncultured bacterium
ACACTCTTTCCCTACACGACGCTCTTCCGATCTTGACTCGCTCCTTGACATCCGCTTCGGAGCGCACTATCGCGCTACCCCGGCTAGCTGTAGCCACAGATGCTGCCGGCGGGCGTCTTCAAGCGCGTCATGCGCCACTGTCTTACCGAGAATCCGGGTCACTTCGGCGTCGATCTCGTCTCGTCGATCCCGCGGAACCCTGGCTCGCTCCGTGCGATAGCACCGTTCCTGCCAGTATTCCCACGGGAGTTTGTGTCCGACCCGATCGGCATGCCAGCGAAGGATGGGGAGATCGAAGGATGCTCCGTTGCTCCACACCGTGTACCCGTCAGGGAGCGACGCCTGCTGGAACGCTTCGTACATATTGCACAGAACTACGTGCATGCGCAATCGGACGGCAGCGGTCTGCTTGAGTCGTGCTTCCTCTCGCTGCTTCATCCACCAGAGGATCGTATCGGCGTTAACTTGTGCGCCGTACGTCAACTGGCTGTCGATATCGACGTACTCGTGGAAAGTAAACTGCGGGCTAAACACTCCGATACTGAGTACTACGGAAGTTGGCCCGGTGCCAAGCGTTTCGGTGTCAACCATCACTACGTCTTGCATGATTACCTCTCGATCAGTCATTAAGGAACCCACGGATGGCTTCTTTGTTGTCCATTATGTAGTTAAACGTTTCGATGATTATGAATCTTGTCCAGTCTACCTCCCCCCCTCCGACATATTCCGCCACCTTCGGTTTAATAGTATCGACCATTATACGAATAAAATCCACTTGGTCTTCATACCGTTCGCATGCGTCCTGGTCGGTGAATTCAGTGCCGTCATCGGCGACGTATTTAGTTCTCATCTAAGTAGTCCGAGCTGCCGCGTACAGAGTGAATCGTAGGGAGGGTTAGCACCAGTCCACCTGGGGCATCGAGTCGTACCCACCTCTTGATACTACGTTCTGTTATCTGCACAGTAGTTCCGACCGGTACAGTAACGTAGTGACGTAGATCGCAGTCCCACATTTCTAACTCAGTGCTAAGCGTCGCTAGTCGCATCGGGTGAACCCCCGTCTAAGTAGTCCAGGTCCGTAACGTATACGCCATTGGTCTTCGTACAGAGTAGTAACCCACCGGGGGCGTGTATCGTTACCCACCGCTCGCTCGCGCTCTCTACCTGTACCATCGTACCGGCCTGTACTAAGACGCCCTGAATGATGTTCGGGTTCCACATAGTCAACGGAGCCCTAAGTCTCGCCAATCTCATGCCTCACCTCGAAAGATTCGGGCGGTTCCCTCCGCCCGGTAACGTCTAAGGGCCGTCGTTTCTGTGTATACGGTACTTAGGCTTGCTGAGGACGAGGCGCACACAGTCCGCGCACTTGTACCTCAGTTCGCAGTGTCAGATCACCATCGGGAAGAATGGCCTAACAGCTCTGACTGCGGGGGATGCCTGCGCTCTAATCCCGCGGGACGCTCCTTTCGGATGGGCTTGTCGGCACCGCTGCCCGGATCGCGGCAATGCACATGGCCGACTCACGTATGCTTAGTTCTCGGTGAAGTGTATTAAAAAATCCGAGTCCTCTATAACTCTACACACCGCCTGCATGGCGATATATGCGACGTGATCGCCTGTTACGCAGTAGCCCCTATCGACGCTAACTCCAGGTCCGCCGCGATGTCTGTCAAACAACGGCGCGGTTTTCGGAACATGAGTACGCATCCACTCGGTAATGAGGTATTGTAGCTCATTAGCTGCCTGACCGTCTATGATGTTCTCAGTCATTCTACCACCTCAACTACAGTGCGCATTCCATAATCGCCTAACAGCATAATCAACCCGCCGGGAGCGTGCAACATATACTCCCCGTTCCGCTGCTCCTCCACCTGAATTACTGCCCCCGCACGTACGGCAACCCATTCGCCGTAGCGGTCTACGAAGTGCGTGTCCTTCCTAAGCGTTGCTAGTTTCATCGCCTAGGAATTCCAAATACTCGTTAACCTGTTCCTCGAACACGGACTCTATTAGCCGACCCGGTGCGTAAATAAGCACCGACCCCCGTCTAGGCTCCGCCACTTGCACGACCGTACCAGCTTTTACCTGCGTGATCGTTAGCCCCGGAGTTATCATAGATAGGTCTCGTCTAAGCCTTGCTAGTCTCATCAGCTAAGAACTCCAAGCACTCATTAACGAATCCCCCGGATATTGACTCTATCATACCGCCTGGCGCGTGAATCGTATACCCCATATATGACCCGAGGAAGAACTGTTCCACCTGCACAGTAGCCCCCTTATTTACTACGACCTCTTCGCCCGCTCGGTTCCATAGGGTGACATCTCGTTTAAGTATGGCCAGTTTCATCGTCAAGGAACTCGACTACGTTATCTAGTTCCCACTTGTATACGAGGGAATATAACCCTCCGGGGGCGTGCAGAACATTGCA
>CALLKD010000024.1 GCA_938008595.1 uncultured bacterium
GTTACATCTTCCGCGCAGGACGACTCGATCAGTGAGCTATTACGCTTTCTTTAAAGGGTGGCTGCTTCTAAGCCAACCTCCTGACTGTTTTAGCCTTCCCACTTCGTTTTCCACTTAGCTATACTTTGGGACCTTAGCTGGCGGTCTGGGTTGTTTCCCTCTTGACACCGGACGTTAGCACCCGATGTCTGTCTCCCAAGCTCGCACTCAACGGTATTCGGAGTTTGCAATGGTTTGGTAAGTCGCGATGACCCCCTAGCCATAACAGTGCTCTACCCCCGTTGGTGATACTTGAGGCACTACCTAAATAGTTTTCGGAGAGAACCAGCTATTTCCAGATTTGTTTAGCCTTTCACCCCTACCCACAGCTCATCCCCTAACTTTTCAACGTTAGTGGGTTCGGACCTCCAGTACCTGTTACGGCACCTTCATCCTGGCCATGAGTAGATCATCTGGTTTCGGGTCTACACCCAGCGACTGTCGCCCTATTCGGACTCGATTTCTCTGCGCCTTCCCTATGCGGTTAAGCTCGCCACTGAATGTAAGTCGCTGACCCATTATACAAAAGGTACGCCGTCACGGAACAAGTCCGCTCCGACTGTTTGTATGCACACGGTTTCAGGTTCTATTTCACTCCCCTCCCGGGGTTCTTTTCGCCTTTCCCTCACGGTACTGGTTCACTATCGGTCGATATCGAGTATTTAGCCTTGGAGGATGGTCCCCCCATGTTCAGACAGGATTTCACGTGTCCCGCCCTACTTGTCGCATACTTAGTTCCACAAAGATCATTTCGTGTAAGGGGCTATCACCCTCTATGGCCGGAGTTTCCAATCCGTTCCACTATGAAATCTGCTAAATCATGCAGGCTCTTCCCATTTCGCTCGCCACTACTTTGGGAATCTCGGTTGATTTCTTTTCCTGTAGCTACTTAGATGTTTCAGTTCGCCACGTTCGCTTTGCATGCCTATGTATTCAGCATGCAATGACCTTACGGCCGGGTTTCCCCATTCGGAAATCTGCGGATCACGGTGTGTTTGCTCACTCCCCGCAGCTTATCGCAAGCTACTACGTCCTTCATCGCCTGATATCGCCAAGGCATCCACCATGTGCACTTAGTCACTTGTCCCTATAACTTTGATTTCTAGTGTCTAGCTTCATTACTGAATCTAGGTTCATCACTAAAAACTAGTTATAGTTCTTTACTACTATATGAGTATTACTTTAGCGTTGCCGTATCTCAAGGAATTTGATTTTCTAAATTGCTGTCTTTCAACAGCGCTTTTCAAACTCTTTTTAATACTTTGTTTGTTCGATACAATCACAACCCTTCCATAAATTCGTCAACAATTTCCATCATCAACTCCTCTACGAAATAATTTTGATTATTTCTACTTTACTTCTTCTCAATTGTTAAAGAACGATACTACTTAATTACTTTGCTTTCGTTTCGAAAGAACAAATCTCAACAGCGCACGCGCTACTCACATTTATTATTTCGATTTGGTAGGGCTGGTTGGGCTCGAACCAACGACCCCCGCGTTATCAACACGGTGCTCTAACCAGCTGAGCTACAGCCCCAGTCAATTGGTGGAGGTTACCGGGCTCGAACCGATCACCCCCTGCTTGCAAAGCAGGTGCTCTACCAGATGAGCTAAACCCCCATTTGTATTACTACTTAACCGGGCAAATCTCGAACAAGCTACCTACTTACTTCTCGGCCGCTTCTTCTGCGTTCTTTTACATTAACAGTCAATAAGTGTGGACACTCAACATTCAAGCGCACTCTAGAAAGGAGGTGATCCAGCCGCACCTTCCGATACGGCTACCTTGTTACGACTTC
>CALLKD010000025.1 GCA_938008595.1 uncultured bacterium
CACGCCGAGACTATGAGTGGGCACACAAAATAGTCATTGATCTACGATGCTTGAGTATAGACAATAAGCCGAAAGTGTTTCCGACAGCAATTAGGAAACTAAGCGAGAATGTTGAATCAAGACCTGAACACGGGTGGCCCGATACTTTAACCTGCGAGTAAGTCTCTGATAGCTTTCTATTATGGGTGTTATGAGTCCGAATTGCATGTAGGATAACAACTTGATGGTGACCGAAAGCTCTAGTTACCGCCCAACCTAACCCTCTGATGAGCTGATGCAAGTTCAGCGAAACTCTAAGTGTCGGGGCAATTGTGCGAACCACTCCCACGGTTCCGATTGCCGCAACTTAGGGTCAGGACGAAACCCCACGATAACGAAAACTGGAAGTAGTTAGCTCAAAAGTTCCGACTTGCAGAGTGACCTCCCGAAGCCTAGTAGTGCTGTGGTAATGAGTAAGCCTAGTGAGCAGTTACTATATAAACTGCCGTCTTATCTGGTACCGACGTAAAATGGTCTTGGACTCTAGTGTGGCGGACTTTATAGTGCCCGAGCTTGGCCCTCGTTACTGTGGCCGGATACCCTACCTATAAGGGCACACTTGGTCCCGCACAGACCCTAAACCGTAGCGGACTTGAGCCTCCTACACCGGCTCCGACCCTAAGTCGTTAAAAGCGGCGCTGCTTCGATCAGTGCCACGGGAGGAAAAACCTGTGAAAGCCGTTGAGGTTAACGTTAATGATACCAAGGCAGAAGTGCTAAGCCAATACTAAGTCTCACCTACCACAGGCTACAACTCCCATAACCTAACAGGAGTCTAAGTGCCGCGGTTTAGGGTCGATGCAGTCAGTTGGGGTGGTTCCCCCAGTAAGTCGTCGAGCAGAGCACCCGCAAAAAACACAGTGCTGTTGCAACAGCCAAAGTTTCAAAGCCCCGTATGGTTAGCTACCTGCGGGGCTTTGTTTTGTTCAAATTTTTCACCAAATTTTCTGCACTTGAACTACAAGCCTTTAGATCGGAAGAGCGTCGTGTAGGGAAA
>CALLKD010000026.1 GCA_938008595.1 uncultured bacterium
TGTCCGACAAGGACACTTCTTGCTATATATACACATGCCGCATGGGAATACATCCACGCCAACCGCCCAGCAAAAAGCCCCGGCGTGTTAGAAAATCCCCCACAGCCTAACAAATTCTACCCCATTTCTACCCAAGGGGATTACACGCCGCAGAAGTCATCCGGGAACATGTCTTCCAGTTCGTCCAAATCAATGGTTTCTTCTTCGGACACCTCCACCCATTCAATGTTTTCTTTCCCTCTTATCGCACATGAGTACATCTCGGCGGCGGCAAGAGAAGAGAACACCTCGTGCATAGGCTCGCCGTTCTCTAACCAGTAAACACAATATTCGACCATAACAGTTTTATCATTTATCGTTGTAATGCCCCTCTACCTCCAAGATGTAGACCTCTACCACTTCCTCGTAAATGTCATAGATTATCCGGTCATGGGCGGTAATGTGTCGAGACCATGTAATATCCCCACCGCCCCTTAACGCTTCGGGATGCCCAAGCCCAGTCTTAGGGTGCTCTAACAATTCTTTGTAGATTTTCTTATACTTCTTGAACAAATTGGGGTTTGATTTCTTCCATTTGGCAATCACCTTATCCACCCCGTCGGAAACCCTAATTGTGTACATCATAGACTATCGAAATAAGCGTCAATATCCTCACTGCTTTTGAGGGTAACACACTTTCCGGATTTGATTTCTTCCCTTGCCTTGTCAATCCTTGCTTGCAGCTCCGGGGTTATCATCAAATCTTCACGACCAACTTTTACCAAAGCGTAAATCTCGTTTTTCCTGCGAATTAGTACCTGCTCGCCATTGTCAGCTTTGGTGAAAGACGCTGCGAGGTTGTTACGGTATTCTCTTACTGATAATGCTTCCATATCTGTTTGCTTTTAAATTCAGCACAAAGATAGCTATATTTCAATAAAATACAAACATTTTGTACACAAACGTGTACACGCCATAAAAACCCGTTTCCAATCCTACCGCCCGTTGGTTGGTTTTGCTTTGCTCTTTTTCCCTATCGTTTTTCTTTTTCCGACAGTAAATCAACCACTTAGCTCTATAAATTCCCCTTGTCTGTTATAAGCATCGTCTGTAATATGCTCTATCACTTCTTCGCAAACGCCCATAAATAAAGGGATTAGAACATGTGTTTCCCCACACTTTGGGAGTTTAGTCCCCACACTTTGGGAGTTTAAAAGTAAATTAGTCCCCACACTTTGGGAGTTTTACCCCTCTTTTTTTGTTTTAATGTGGGGATTGTGTATATTTGCAGCAAATCAATCGTTTATGAAAAAGAAACTACCTATTACCAAGAATAAAGATGTTGTTGTTTCATGGGTATATACATGGTCAAAACAGCAAGACATGTCCATACACGAACAAAGAATAGTTCTTCGCATACTGGAAGCGTGCCAAGCTGAACTAAAGGGAGTAAAACTGAAAGATTATGCAGGCACGAAACGCAAGTTTGAGCATGGACTTTGGGATGTTGATGCACAAATGCATGTATCTGACGTTATTTTTTCCGGACGTGATTACAATGAAATCATAGCCGCACTCGATTCTTTGGCAGGACGTTTTTTTACTTACGAAGATGACGAGGAATGGTGGAAGTGCGGATTTATATCTAACCCAAAATATAAAAAACGCACTGGCATTATAACCTTTCGTGTGTCTAACGACCTTTGGGATGTGTTTACCAAGTTCGCCAAGGGGTACAGAGAATTTGAGTTAAACAAGGCTCTTGCGCTACCTACTGGGTATTCCCTTAGGTTTTACATGTTAATGAGTGGGCAGGTGTACCCTTTGGATATATCCCTTGAAAACTTGAAAGACCGTCTTGGCATACCTGCGGACAAATACAAGGACAAGAACGGAAAAGACAGAATAGATCATTTTGAGGAAAGAGTTTTGAAACCAGCAAAGGCTGCGCTTGATGAGAGCTGCCCATACACTTTCAACTACGTGAAAGTGCGTGAAAACCCAAACAACAAACGTAGCAAGGTGACCGGGTTTAGGTTCTACCCGGTCTATCAACCACAGTTCAGAGATGAAGAACTGGAAGGGAAAGAATTGCAAGCAAAGGTTACAGCACGATATCAGATAGACAGCCATGTGTACGAGTACCTCCGTTATTCCTGCGGCTTCACATCGGAAGAGATAAACCGGAACAAAGAGACATTCATAACGGCACAAGAAAAGATAACCGACCTTATCGGAGAACTGGCTCTCCTAAACGGAAAATCACGAGAAAAGAACAATCCGAAAGGGTGGATTATAAACGCCCTTAAAGGGAAAATCAAGGATAAGTAACAAGATTACCCGGCTGAAACACTCCGGGTAATCTTGTCAAATCAGAGGAACGATTTCCATTTCTACACCAAGTTCTTTCATCTGCTGTTGTATTTCCTCGCTGCTTAGTTTCTCTCTCGCCAGTGCAAGCCCATGAAAGGCGTCCCAGCCTGCCGGCTTCGAAACGATACTACCGTTTAGGACGGCATGGGTGATTTCGCCGCCGGACTTCGCACCCTTGTTCAGTATGAAGAAGAACCGGGGTTCTTCGTGTTCCGTTGTTCCCATAATTCGTAAAGTTAGAGTTTATTTGTTTCCCTTTTGTTCCCTTGCCTGCTCTTGGAAGTATTCATAATACTGCTTGTAGTTGTCCCGGTCTTTGGCTGCATCCGTCCAAAGATAGCACATGAAACAAGCGAACAATAGGGAGATAACAGCACAAAGGATTGAGTAGAACGAAATTCGTTTGTCCACATAACCGCCGTTTTTCATTCTGTACCCCTGCCGTTCAAAGTCCGCCAACACGTTTTTTAGGCGATTTTCGGCACTTTCAAGGCTTTTCCCGTCTATTTGTACCTTTCGGGCTGTTGCGTCCTCTATGCGCTTCGTATAGACTTCAACACGCTTTAGTTCTTGATACACCAGTTCTACCGCAAGCTGCGGGTTTACCCTTGGCGTTGTATCTTTTCTTTTCCGGGGGCTGTACTGTCCCTGCTTAACGTTGGAAGCTGCCGCTTCCGGGTGTGAGTTTGTTTCCATGAGATATGTTCATTGAGTTGCACTTCAGTTTGCTTTGTGTCCGCTCGATATGGGCGAGAGTGTAGCCTTTCCCTATCTCGCTTGCCTTATACTCCGTACCGCTTCGGGCTGTGACATAGTAGCCGTTAAGTTTCCCGGTGCTTGCCCTGGCTTCCCGGACTTTAAAACCTCTCTTACCAAGTTCTTCCTTGAATTTGGTAAAGTCAAAGCCCTGCATCTTCTTCAATACGCCGTCCATGGCTTCCTTGATTTCCGCTTTGTTGACTTTGCCAATGTCCTGCGACTGTACAAAGTTCCGTTCCTTGGCTATGGCATTGGCGGCTTCCGTTGCCTTTTTCCCTATCCAGTTGTCCCGGTACAGTTCCCCGGAAAGGGAAACCCGGTTTGCCAGTATGTGCAGGTGGGCTTGCTCTTTCTTGCTCTCCGTACCGCTGTGCCGGATGATGATGTACTGGTGGTTCGCCAACCCCATGCGCTGCATGAAGTCGTTACCAAGTTCCGCCCAGTCCGCATCCGTAAAGGTGGCGCTTTCCTCTATCGAGGGGCTGACCTCGAAACGTAGGCAGTTGTTTTTTACGTTCGGAAAATCAATGTGATACGGTTTCATTTCCTGCACCATTTCCGCACCAGTACACCCATAAAGTTCATGCCGGGCTATCTCGGTGGCTACTGCCTGCCCGTTTATCTCTTTGGCGAGGTCGTACTCCAATGCCGCCACACCATGTGATATGCTTTTCCCTTTCCCTATCATCGTGAGAGTATTTTTTTGAGCTCTGTAATTAGTGCCCGGTTCTCCTCGAACACTTCCCGGTACTGGCGACCACCGAAGTAGTTGTTCAGCCGTTGGAGCGTTCCTTTCAACTGGGCTATGTCCCGGAGAAGCTGCCGTTCCTCCTCGGTGTACCTCTCCCTTGGGCGCCCCCCAAGGGACAAACTCCGGCAGTATTCCGATACGCTTAGACTGCACCGGGCTGCCTGCTCCGCAAGTGCGTCCTTTTCAAGTTCGGTACACCGGAATGTAATCTTTTCGTTCCGTCTTAGTTCCATGCCACAAAGGTAATCTTAAAATCTTTTTGAGCAAAGCGAGAAAAGCAAGAATTGTCCGACAAGGACACTTCTTGCTATATATACACATGCCGCATGGGAATACATCC
>CALLKD010000027.1 GCA_938008595.1 uncultured bacterium
TCTAGTTCTTTCATAATTGCATCAACTTCTGCTTGATTAAATGGACTTTGTCCAATTAACTCATCAGCAATTCTTGTATTTACATTTTCAACAGCTTTTAAAACACCTTTACCTAAAAATCTGCTATCTGCATCTCTTAATTCCAAAGCTTCTCTTTTTCCTGTGCTTGCACCACTTGGAACTATAGCACTCGCTTTCGTACCATCACTTAAAATTACAGTTGCTCTAACAGTTGGATTTCCTCTTGAATCCATCACTTCATCAGCATAAACATTATCAATAAATACCACTTGGGTCTCCTAGTTTTGAATATTTTAGCAAGATTATATCTAAAAAAAATTTGGCTTTAGCTTTTATTATAATATAGTTTATTAAAAATGAAAAAAGAGATAATATGATTATTTTCAATTAACTTAATATAAAAAATAACTTTTACTAGAAAATAAATATAAAACCTGAATATTAAGTATAAAATGTAAAGATAAAAAAGCTTGTATAAACAAGAAGTAAAATAAAAAAGCTTACCTTGACCTACTAAAACTATAGTAAGACAAGATAAGCTCTTTGGATATAATAAAAACTCAATGAGCTGGCAGCGACCTACGTTTCCACCGGGGGACCCAGCAGTATTATCGGCGATGAAGTGCTTGACTACCAGGTTCGGAATGGGGCTGGGTATTTCCACTTCTCTTTAACCACCAGCAAATTTGAGTACTAAAAGCTTTTGTAAACTCTTAATACTCAAATTGCGAGATTGAGAAATTTAATGCTAAAGTCTTTGTAGCTTTAAAAAGCTAATTTCATATTTGTATATCTATACATAATCAACACAAATTAAACATAAGAAATATGCTTAATAAGATAGTAAACCAAAGAAAATTGTTAAAAATAAGCCAAACGTTCTATTAGTACTGGTCAGCTAAAGGGCTTACACCCATTACACATCCAGCCTATCAACCAGCTAGTCTTGCTGGGAACTTCAGGGAAAGTTAATCTTAGAGTTGGCTTCGAGCTTAGATGCTTTCAGCTCTTATCACATCCGTACGTAGCTACCCAACGATGCTCTTGGCAGAACAATTGGTACACCAGTGGTACGTTCATCCCGGTCCTCTCGTACTAGGGACAAATCTCTTCAACTTTCCTACGCCCACGGAAGATAGGGACCGAACTGTCTCACGACGTTCTGAACCCAGCTCGCGTACCGCTTTAATTGGCGAACAGCCAAACCCTTGGGACCTGCTCCAGCCCCAGGATGCGATGAGCCGACATCGAGGTGCCAAACCTCCCCGTCGATGTGGACTCTTGGGGGAGATAAGCCTGTTATCCCCAGGGTAGCTTTTATCCGTTGAGCGATGGCCCTTCCATGCGGTACCACCGGATCACTAAGTCCGACTTTCGTCCTTGCTCGACCTGTATGTCTTGCAATCAAGCTTCCTTTTGCCTTTACACTCTTCGCACGATTTCCGACCGTGCTGAGGAAACCTTTGAGCGCCTCCGTTACTTTTTAGGAGGCGACCGCCCCAGTCAAACTGCCCACCTGACGGTGTTCCAAGACCTGATTCAAGGCCTATGGTTAGGATCCCAGTACTACAAGGGTGGTATCCCAAGGATGACTCCACACAGACTGGCGTCCATGCTTCATAGTCTCCCACCTATCCTGTACATGTAGTACCAAGACCCAACGTCAAGCTACAGTAAAGCTCCATGGGGTCTTTCCGTCCTGTCGCAGGTACCCGGCATCTTCACCGGGATTACAATTTCACCGAGTCTATTGTTGAGACAGTGCCCAAATCGTTACGCCTTTCGTGCGGGTCGGAACTTACCCGACAAGGAATTTCGCTACCTTAGGACCGTTATAGTTACGGCCGCCGTTTACTGGGGCTTAAGTTCACTGCTTCGATTGCTCTAACAGATCCCCTTAACCTTCCAGCACCGGGCAGGCGTCAGCTCCTATACATCGTCTTGCGACTTAGCAGAAACCTGTGTTTTTGGTAAACAGTCGCTTGGGCCTATTCTCTGCGGCCTGTCATAGACAGGCACCCCTTCTCCCTAAGTTACGGGGTCATTTTGCCGAGTTCCTTAACAATAGTTCTCTCGCTGGCCTTAGGATACTCTCCTCACCCACCTGTGTCGGTTTACGGTACGGGCGCCTTTAAACTCGATAGAAGCTTTTCTTGACAGTGTGAAATCAGCTACTTCGCCCCGAAGGGCTTCCCCATCACATCCTAGCATTGTCTAAACGGATTTGCCTATTTAGACTGCCTCAATGCTTAGCCGTACATAACCAACAGTACGGTTAGCTTATCCTACTGTGTCACTCCATCTCTCAAACGCTTATTGGCGGTACAGGAATATCAACCTGTTGTCCATCACCTACGCCTTTCGGCCTCGGCTTAGGTCCCGACTAACCCAGGGCGGACGAACCTTCCCCTGGAAACCTTGGGTTTACGGCCCGTGGGATTCTCACCCACGTCTCGCTACTCATGCCAACATTCTCACTCGTATACTGTCCACATGTCCTTACGGTCATGCTTCAGCCTGCATACGAAGCTCCCCTACCCATCATAAATGATGCCGTAGCTTCGGTAGTACGTTTTAGCCCCGGAAATTTTCGGCGCAGGATCACTCGACCAGTGAGCTATTACGCACTCTTTAAATGAGTGGCTGCTTCTAAGCCAACATCCTGGTTGTCTGTGCAATCCCACATCCTTTACCACTTAACGTACATTTAGGGACCTTAGCTGACGATCTGGGCTGTTGCCCTTTTGACTATGAATCTTATCACCCACAGTCTGACTCCCAAGTAAAAGAAAACGGCATTCGGAGTTTGATAGTCTTCGGTAAGTGCAATACCCCCTAGGACATTCAGTGCTCTACCTCCGTTTCTCTACGCTTGAGGCTAGCCCTAAAGCTATTTCGGGGAGAACCAGCTATCTCCGGGCTCGATTGGAATTTCACCGCTATCCACAAGTCATCCCCGAGCTTTTCAACGCTCGTGGGTTCGGTCCTCCACGAAATTTTACTTTCGCTTCAACCTGCTCATGGATAGGTCGCCCGGTTTCGGGTCTACGCCAAGTAACTTAATCGCCCATTTAAGACTCGCTTTCGCTACGGCTCCACACCTTAAGTGCTTAACCTTGCTACTTAACGTAACTCGTTGGCCCGTTCTACAAAAAGTACGCGGTCACACAAGTAATGTGCTCCCACAGCTTGTAAGTGCAGGGTTTCAGGTTCTATTTCACTCCCCTCCCGGGGTTCTTTTCACCTTTCCCTCACGGTACTATGCGCTATCGGTCACTAGGTAGTATTTAGGCTTGGAGGATGGTCCCTCCTGCTTCCCACAGGGTTTCACGTGTCCCGTGGTACTCTGGATCATACTAGTAGCTTTCTCGTTTCAACTACAGGGCTATTACCTTCTATGGCGGAGCTTTCCAACTCTCTTCATTTACGATATTGCATCCATGTTGTATGTCCGCAACCCCAACGAAGTAAACTTCATTGGTTTGGCCTGTTCCGCGTTCGCTCGCCGCTACTTACGGAATCGAATTTCTTTCTCTTCCTCCGGGTACTTAGATGTTTCAGTTCCCCGGGTTCCCCTCGCTAAGCTATGTATTCACTTAACGATACTTAGACATTACTCTAAGTGAGTTTCCTCATTCGGAAATCTTCGGATCAAAGTTTACGTGCAACTCCCCGAAGCTTATCGCAGCTTATCACGTCCTTCATCGGCTCCTAGTGCCAAGGCATCCGCCCTGCACCCTTAATAACTTGACCAGTTATTAGAGTTGTTATTTTAAAGACTTTTCTTGTCTATATATGTTTAAAATGATGTCATATCACTAAATGTTATGCAGTTTTCAAAGTACAAACATGGTGGAGATGAGGAGGATCGAACTCCTGACCCCTTGCGTGCAAGGCAAGTGCTCTCCCAGCTGAGCTACACCCCCATATTTATTTTTACAACGATATATATTTTATAATATATGTCGAAGAATGTCAATAGGATTTTTTAATTTTCATTAAGAACCCTCAAAATTAAACAGTAGGTAATTCTCCTTAGAAAGGAGGTGATCCAGCCGCACCTTCCGATACGGCTACCTTGTTACGACTTCA
>CALLKD010000028.1 GCA_938008595.1 uncultured bacterium
AGCCACCACGCCAACAGCCGCGCCAGCAGCGCCTGCAGCGCCAGCCGCCCTTGCAGCGCCAGCCGCACCAGCACAACCAGCATTGCTAGCAGCATCCACTGTACGAGCACAGGCACCAGTGGTCATCACACTGACACCAACACCAGCATCAGCCCCACCAGTCTGAGCACTAGCATCAGCAACAGCATCATCAGCACCAGCAACAGCAGGATCAACATCATCAGCACCAGCACCAGCAGGATCAGCACCATCATGATCATCACCAACAGCATCAGTATCAGCATCACCTGCGACAGTACCTCCAGACCCAGCATCATCCGTATCTACCGCCGCCCCACCATCGCCATTGACCTGGTCATAGCGACCACGGACATCGATCCCGTTCCAACGGGCTGCGTAGCAAGCTGTGAGGGGTAGGGACATTGGCAACGAAGATGGCCGGGGCATAGGGTGCAACGTGGCTGATGGGCCCGGCGGTGCCTCGTGCCGACCGAGGAGGGCGGGTATGATGCGGCGAAGGACGGCACAAAGAGGGAGCGGGAGGAGGGACAGCAGTACAACCAGGATGATTGCGACTAGCGAAGGCAAGCAGACGAATGAGAGGAGGTCGGCTACCGTCGCGAGGATTCCCTGGGTAAGCAGAGAGAGCGCAGCGGGTGGAGTGGCAGTGGGGGAGGAGAGCCCCAGGCGGCTTAGCAAAGGCCGGAGGATGATGACGTCAAGTAATGGTCGTTGCGCCTCCTCGTGGCCTCGCGCCACAAGGAGTGTGATCTCTCTCATCCCGAAAAGCGCCATTGACGACAGAAGAAGGTTGACTGGGAGGGTGTAGGTGTGTGGGAGGAGGAGCATGAGGGCCGCTAGTAGCCGAGACCAATGTTGGATTATCAGCGCTTGTCGCACCTCACACGGTAGGACGAGGAAGATGACCACGGAGAGAGTGGAGAGGGAATGGGCCGAGTTCTTGAGAGAGTAGGCGGCGGTTACAAGCACACCGACTAGGAGGACCCCTGATGGCAGATCAATGCTCGTCACGTTCCAGCTTGATGCTTGCACATCATCATGGTTGGACGAGGGAGATGGCAGTGGTGCACGAGGGAAAGCAATGAGAGCGGATGCTCTCTGCAGGAGATCTGCGAAGTGGCTCCCTATGAAATCTGCCGCGCGTTTCGTCGCGCCCCGAATTGGATTCGAAGAATTTGTGTTGTCAAAACCACAGTCCATATTTGAAGTATTGTAAGTTAACGTATTATCACACGCATCGTTGGGACCCAACTTAAGAAAATTCAGATCAATTTGTCGAAGACTGGTCGACTGGTCATCGTCGGTTGAATTGGTGTCTGCCACTCCCAATTCCTGAGAAGGGGGCAAAAGCACCCGTGATAACGCGATCAAGGGTATTAAGATAAGCATGTTCGGTACACCCGAAAGTCTAAATCTTTCGGAAGGTCCGAAAACGTGTGAAAACCACACTCAG
>CALLKD010000029.1 GCA_938008595.1 uncultured bacterium
AGGCGAAGACACTCTTTCCCTACACGACGCTCTTCCGATCTCATACAGGAGTCTCTCGGTTTCCTGTCCGCCTTCAAATACGACTACCTTGTACCTTGTTTGCATGATATTGTTCATAGTGGTTTTTCCTTCCTTAAATAGATGTAAGAGATCCCAGCCTCTTCCTTGACCATCACTTCTTCGCCCCGCGCTTCGAACTCTTCTATCTTCTGTTTGAGTTTGGTGGCGTCCTTAGTCTTGACGGCGCTACGTCTGAATCCGTCAATCTCTTCTGGCATCATCGCGCTTTCCTCCTTAACCTTCTTCGTGGCTTTACCCCAACCTTTACCTTTCTTCTTGGGCTTATATGGCTTGATGTCGACCAGTGCTTCATATCGCGAAGGGACTTCGTGTGCCTTCTTGATCAAGGCCATGATGAACGTCAAGCTACTACCTTCGCCGCGTCGTGTGCGTCCTAGGATCACCATCTTGATCAGGCGCTCCATTCGACGATGTGTACCCTTATGCTTGCGATCACCGTATTCGACGAAAGAGTGGTGCTTTACGCAAAGGTTTGCTGCCTCGAAATATAAACCCCGGTCTAGCCCTATGAAACGTCTCTTCTTACTGTGTGCCGGAGCTAATCCAAAATGAGACGTACACGTACGCCACTCACAGTGTTCGTCGACACCTATCTGGTTGAAGTAAGTAAGAAGCTCTTTAGCCCACTTGTCGTGTTGCTCTTTGATATCGCTCATCTGTAGATCAGAACTGCGACCAGAATAACGATCTGGGCTGCAAGGATCGTGATTGCCCAGTTGCGTCTGACTATCTGCTCATGGAGGGGTCGGACTATTGCTTTGACGACAACTTCTGTATGCTCCTTGCTATGGAAGTCCTTACCAAGGTAAGTCAGGATATGGGGTTCCCCTGTCTCTTTGTGTCGACGTACATCCACCAGTTCCTCCGGATGATTCGGGACTAGGTTCAACGGTGCCATTTCGGTTCTCCTTAGGTACTAGCATTATGAGTTGATCATGTTGATCCGGACGCACCCACGAGCGCATTTGGTTATCGAAGCTTACCTCCAGTCGATCTGATTGTCGACGAGTTACCGTACCTCGAATGTTAAGATGAGCTAAGCGAACGCGTTCGCCAGGCCTCAATTGATTATACTCTTCTGGTGTCATTTTCTCACCCGCCTCCATGCAACTGGTGTGCTTAACCAACCAAGGTAATGTTTAACCGGAATGGGATCGTGGCGCGTGTAGTCTGTTATCGAGACGCGGCCGTGGCTATCCTTCACTTCAATCTGACCATCGAAGTCCGGGCCTAGTTCTGTCTCGAAAGAGATCCACTCTGCCTCCATGCGCATTTCGACCTCATTAGTTGAGAGCACCTCGCAAAGAGTATTGATCAAGTCTTCTTTGGTAGCCTGTCTTTGGGCATCGTTAA
>CALLKD010000030.1 GCA_938008595.1 uncultured bacterium
TTCGTCTTCTTGGCCGGCTTGTCTGCCTTCGCTGGTTTCACCTTCTCAGGTTTCGGCGGAGGTGGAATGATCAGGTTGCGGATCGTAATGTACGCCGACCGACGCGCATTGTGATAGTTGCTTTTCTTCGGCAGGCCGTTGATAGTCTTGACTTCACCATCGATGAAATCAACAAGAGCCTGGAGGTCCGGCGTAAGTGCCGGTGCTGGAGCCGGAGCTTCAGCTGCGGTGGTGTTCGTTTCGTTTACTTCTGACATGATAAAAGATCTCCCGTTTTTTGTATTCGCCTTTCGACGTAAGATCATTATAGGGTACCTTGATACCAATGGCAACCCGTTATCTGTAAATAATGTAGCATTTGCACCATTGTTTACAAGTTCTCAGTCCGATCGGCGTCATTTCGCGTATTGGTAGCCATCCTTTCCTGTTAAGCTCGAGGCAGCCTGGCCTAAACCCCGACGCCGTTTTCTTGTCTTGACAATGTTCTGCGATCGTTAGCATACTCTTAGCTTCGCGATATCCTGCGATTATATGCGCTCTATGCGAAAGTATGTGATATGTTACGAACCAAGCTCTGATGTAGGATCGACCGCGATTATTGGTCGCTTGTTCATTCGGGACTTGCTTATCCTTGATCGCCTGAGCGAACTTACCCACAGCCTTAAGATCCCGTTCAGTACGCCGCTTTAAGATCTCTGCCGCGGCCCGATCCTTTTCAGTCTTGGATAGCACGAACTCAACACCACCCCAAGCGAGGGCTGCAAACAGTAGGTGGTTCTCTTCAGTGAGCCTCTCCATGGCTTTCTGCCACTGCGATAGTGTCCAGGTGCGATCCCACAGCTTCTTATTGTAAGAGATGATCGTCAGCCCTACCTTTAACTCCACACGAGCCATCTCGCGGTTAATGAGTTCAGCCTTGACTTTAACCCCTTTGACATAGAAGTCAGCTCCGTCGTAGGTCACGTCCTTTGAGCGACGTTCTTTGACAGCTAGAAGGATAGCAATAAGGCCGCCCATTCTCGAGGCAGCCTTATCGACACGTTTAATTAGTTCTTCGAATTGGGTCATCTACTAAGCCCCTGCTGCGG
>CALLKD010000031.1 GCA_938008595.1 uncultured bacterium
CGCTCCTCTACCACTAACGTATAAATACGTTAATCCATAGCTTCGGTGGTAAGTTTTAGCCCCGGACATCTTCGGCGCGGGATCTCTCGACTAGTGAGCTATTACGCACTCTTTGAATGAGTGGCTGCTTCTAAGCCAACATCCTAGTTGTCTTAGAAATCCCACATCCTTTTCCACTTAACTTACACTTTGGGACCTTAGCTGACGGTCTGGGCTGTTTCCCTTTTGACCACGGATCTTATCATTCGTAGTCTGACTGCCGGACTTAATGTATATGGCATTCGGAGTTTGATAAGGTTCGGTAAGCGATATGCCCCCTAGCCCATTCAGTGCTCTACCTCCACTACACATATCCGACGCTAGCCCTAAAGCTATTTCGGGGAGAACCAGCTATCTCCGAGTTCGATTGGAATTTCTCCGCTATCCACAGCTCATCCCATGGTTTTTCAACACCAACGTGGTTCGGACCTCCACGAGATTTTACTCTCGCTTCAACCTGGCCATGGATAGGTCACCCGGTTTCGGGTCTACGGCATGCAACTAGTCGCCCTATTAAGACTCGGTTTCCCTTCGGCTCCGTACCTTAAGTACTTAACCTTGCTACATACCGTAACTCGTTGGCTCGTTCTACAAAAAGCACGTCATCACCCTCATATGGGGCTTCGACCGGTTGTAGGCACACGGTTTCAGGTTCTATTTCACTCCCCTCCCGGGGTTCTTTTCACCTTTCCCTCACGGTACTGCTTCACTATCGGTCATCAGGTAGTATTTAGCCTTGGGAGGTGGTCCTCCCTGCTTCCCACAAGGTTTCACGTGTCTCGTGGTACTCTGGATCAGAACTTGATTATCTTGACTTTCACCTACAGGACTATTACCTCCTACGGTCCAACTTTCCAGTTGTGTTCAATTAACCATGATTTCTCGTTATGTTCTGTCCGCAACCCCAGAGATAAATCTCTGGTTTGGGCTCTTTCCTTTTCGCTCGCCGCTACTAAGAAAATCGATTTTTCTTTCTCTTCCTCCAGGTACTTAGATGTTTCAGTTCCCTGGGTTTACCTTCATAAAGCTATGTATTCACTTTATGATACATGGGGTTTCCCATGTGAGTTTCCTCATTCGGAAATCTTCGGATCTCTGGCTATGTGCGCCTACCCGAAGCTTATCGCAGCTTATCGCGTCCTTCATCGACTCGAAACGCCTAGGCATCCACCATATGCCCTTTGTAGCTTAACTATTTGTTATGCCATAGGTTTCATATGTCAATATGATGTCTATGCTTGAATCCTAAAATGTTCGTTCTAACCATTCTGTTCACACTGTCGTGCGACTCGATGATTTCGATACATTTCATTTCTTCTGTGTAGTTTTCAGTGTGCAAATACCATTTTGTTTTTTAATGGTGGGCCTAAGTGGACTTGAACTACTGACCTCACGCTTATCAGGCGTGCGCTCTAACCAGCTGAGCTATAGGCCCATAATGGTGG
>CALLKD010000032.1 GCA_938008595.1 uncultured bacterium
TTTTCTGCCACGACTCGTCTCGTGCGCCGCGTGGAGCCTGTGGTGTCATCATTCCCACCGAACAACGAAAATTGACCTGCCTGCTCGAGTTTCTTGTTCTCGAGATAGGCACTCACCGCCTTGCCAAAGGAGGTGGTGTTCAGTCGGCCGGCGATGGCCTGCTGAATCCACAGAAGATACGCTTGCTCTGGAAAGTCTTCCTCCGTTATTTTCTTATATTCTTCAGCGAGTCGTGCAAGCGAAACAAGGACCCCATACGAAAGTGTAAGTTTCGCAGGGTTGTCTCCCTTCACGTATCCCTGAATTTCATCAGGAAGATCACAGAAACGAAGGGCGTTCTTAACCCACTCGTTCGTGCGTCCGATGGAGCGCGCAAACTGTGTGGTGGTAAGCTCGGGATCTTCCGCCTTCTCATGACGCCAAAACAGCCAGGCCGCTTCAGCTTCTTCGTGCGGCGGAACCGAGACGTGCCGGTTCTCATTGAACTGCATCTTGATGGCAGCAGCAGCACTGATGCCAAAATACAAATCAACGCGATACAGACCCTTGTAGTTTTCGGTGAAGGTTTCTGCACCCCGCCCCACCTCATGATTGATGGCCATGCACGTTTGGTGCCGACGATGACCTGCAATGAGTGGCAGGTAGTAGGCCTCCCCGTCGAGCCAAACGGGAGTGAGGTCATTGAGGGTGTGCTCGGTCTTCCATATGCGATTAATTCCTTCCAGATAGATCAAGGTCTCATTAGGCTCGAGCGCTGCAGCGCGTCCAGCAGTTTCCTGTCCGGAAGCGAGAATGCTCGGCATGAGGTCCTCGATATTGAGGGTCTTACGCACTTGCGTAAGCACGGAAAGTGATTCGGGTGGAAGCCATACGCTTACCACATGTGAGCGCAGGTCGCGTATGTCGGCCACAAGAAAGCTTAATTTCATGGAACGATCCTTTCACATTCAGATGTGTGGAACTAAATCTGCGCTCACTATAGCAAAGTCAGACAATAAGAGAATTCCCACCACATTCGGGAGAAAGCACCTTTCATATATACTAAGCAAATGAAAAAAGGAGTCGACTATACCGGCGTAACCGTGGTGTTTGCCTGTCATGACGGGGAGGGGAATTTCCTCATGTGTAAACGAAGTCCGGAGTGTCGGGATGAACACGGAACATGGGGGCAAGGGGGTGGGGTGTAGAGTTTGGCGACACCTTGGAAGAGACTTTGCGTAAGGAAATACAGGAAGAATATTGTACCGACGTGATCAATTTTGAATTCATGGGATTCCGGGATGTTCACCGCGAACAAGGTGGCATAAAGACACACTGGATTGCCTTTGACTACAAAGTCCTAATTGACAGGTCTAAGGTTAAAAACGGCGAACCTCATAAGTTTGAGGAGCTTGGCTGGTTTAGATTAGACAATCTGCCAAGCCCGCTGCACTCACAATTCCCCAACTTCTTCAATCTATATAAGGAGAAGCTATTAAAATAGCTCAGGAACTATGCCGAGACTTTTGGGCTCTGTATCGGCAGGTCTTCATCCCTGTTGCAAAAAAACCCGAGTTCTTATATAGTCTTCCTAGCTCCCTCGGGGGAGTTTTCATTTCTAATGGCTACAATAAATCAGCTCGCAAAGAAGTCTCGTAAGGACAAATCACGTAAATCAAAGGTACTTGCCTTGGGTCGTGGTTTTAACGCGCTTAAAAACCGCCCAACCTTCTACCCGGCTCCTTTTAAGCGTGGTGTTTGTACTAAAGTAACCACAAAGACTCCCCGCAAGCCTAACTCAGCTATTCGTAAGATTGCTCGTGTTCGTCTCACTAACGGTATGGAAGTTACTGCATACATTCCAGGAGAGGGTCACAACCTCCAGGAACACTCAGTAGTTACGCTCCGTGGTGGTCGCGTTAAGGACATCGGTGTGCAGTACACAATTGTTCGTGGACGCCTTGATACTGCCGGTCTTGATAAGCGCCGACGTGGACGATCTAAGTATGGAGCTAAGAAGCCTAAGGCATAATTTTAATTACCATGCGTACGCCCCTAAAAAATAAGCACCCTCGTCGTCCAGACTCTGAATACAATTCAGAAGCTATTTCACGATTTATTAATACCGTTATGCTCGACGGTAAGAAGGATACTGCTCGCAAGGTTGTATACGACGCACTTGAAATCATCAGAAAGGGTGACGTTGATCCTCTTGAGACGTTTGAGACTGCTATTCGCAACGTTTCTCCTCTTATGGAAGTACGCTCTCGCCGTGTGGGAGGTGCTAACTACCAGGTTCCTCGTGAGGTTCCTCAGCAGCGCCGCGTATCACTTGCATACCGATGGCTTATTAATGCCGCTCGCGCTCGCAAGGGAAAGCCAATGGCACAGAAGCTTGCTGATGAGATTCTCCTTGCCGTAAACAACGAAGGGTCTGCTATCAAGAAGAAGGATGATATGCACCGTATGGCCGAGAGCAACAAGGCATTTGCTCACTTTGCTTGGTAATTTTATACAAGTGAAAGAAAGAGCCCCGCACAATGCGGGGCTTTTTCTTTCACTTCCGTAGAGACTCTTGTGTTTTCCCCTCTGAAAACGTATTGTATAGCTAACGCCCACGCGGCTTTTATTTTTATTATTACCTTATGAATCGCGATTACCCACTAGAAAAACTCCGCAACTTCGGTATTATCGCCCACGTTGACGCTGGTAAAACAACCACCTCTGAACGTGTGCTCTTCTATACTGGTTCTCAACACAAGATTGGTGAAGTGCACGACGGCGGTACCACTACCGACTGGATGGAGCAGGAGCGCGAGCGCGGTATTACTATTACTGCTGCTGCTATTACTTGTTTCTGGACACGCAGCAACGAGAAGGACAAGAAGGATCTTGCAAAGAAGTATCGTTTCAATGTTATCGACACACCAGGACACATCGACTTTACTGCTGAGGTAAAGCGTTCAATGCGTGTACTCGATGGTGCCATCGTTGTATTTGATGGTGTGGCTGGAGTAGAGCCTCAGTCAGAAACTAACTGGCGCTATGCTGACGAAGCTGAGGTGCCTCGCGTGTGTTTCATTAACAAGCTCGACCGAACAGGAGCTTCATTTGAACGGTCATACGCAACAATTCTCGACCGTCTTTCAAAGAAGGCCGTTCGTATGCAGATCCCAATGGGTTCTGAAGCAGACTTTGAGGGAGTAATTGACCTACTCACCATGAAGGCATTCACCTTCACTGGAAACATGGGAGAGGATGTTGTTGAAGGAGAGATTCCTGCACAGTACCTTGAGGAAGCAACTAAGTTCCATGGTGAATTGGTTGAGCGTATCGTAGAGCACGATGAGGCACAGCTCGCTGCATTCTTTGAGGGTAACGAACCAACGGTAGAGGAGCTTAAGAAGACCCTTCGTAAGGCAGTAATCGCAAACGAGATCTTCCCGGTATATGCAGGATCTGCACTTAAGAACAAGGGAGTACAGCTCGTACTCGATGCTGTCGTCGACTTCCTTCCTTCACCGCTCGATCTTCCTCCAGTGCATGGAATAAATCCAAAGACGGATGAAGAAATCGTACGTGTTGCATCAGATGATGAGCCATTTACTTCGCTCGCATTCAAGTTGCAGACAGACCCATTTGTGGGAGCGCTTACATTCTTCCGTGTATATTCAGGAACTGTTTCAGCGGGATCATATATTTACAACTCAAACACGGGTACCAAGGAGCGTATTGGCCGTATCGTACGACTTCAGGCTGATAAGCGTGAAGAAGTAGAGAAGGTGTTCACGGGTGAAATTGCTGCCTTTGTGGGACTTAAGGATACAAAGACGTCACACACACTATGTGATGAGGCAAATCCAATCATTCTTGAACAGATTGTCTTCCCAGAGCCAGTGGTGTCACTTCGTATTGAACCAAAGACAAAGGCTGATCAGGAAAAGATGGGCATCGCCCTACGTAAGCTTTCTGATGAGGACCCTACATTCAAGATCTCTTCTGACGAAGAAACAGCAGAAACAATCATCGCTGGTATGGGAGAGCTTCACCTTGAAATTCTCGTTGACCGTATGAAGCGTGAGTTTAACGTAAGTGCTGACGTAGGAAAGCCACAGGTTGCGTACCGTGAGACCATCATGGGAAATGCTGAGGTGGACAACAAGTACATCAAGCAGACAGGAGGTAAGGGACAATACGGTCACGTAAAGATTCGTATCAAGCACCTTGAACCTGTTGATCCTGAAGCAAAGCTCTTGAAGAACGTTACTCGCGAAGATCACTTCGAGTTCATCAACAACATTAAGGGAGGTGTTATTCCACAGGAGTACATCCCTGCTGTTGAGAAGGGAATTCGTGAGTCACTCGCACGTGGTATTCTCGCTGGCTACCCAATCGTAGACGTTTCAGTTGAGCTATTTGATGGGTCATACCACGATGTGGACTCTTCAGAAATCGCCTTCAAGGTTGCTGCGTCACAGGCCTTCCAGGAAGCTGCACTTAAGGCAAGGCCAGTTATTCTTGAGCCGGTTATGAAGGTGGAGGTGGTTATCCCTGAGCAGTTCATGGGAGATGTCACTGGAAACCTTTCAGGAAAGCGTGCTGCTATTGAAGGAATGGAGGATCGTGGAATGAATAAGGTTGTAAACGCAAAGGTTCCACTTTCTGAAATGTTTGGGTACACCACCACCCTTCGCTCAATGACAGAAGGGCGTGGCTCTATGACTATGGAGTTCGATCACTACGAAGTGGTGCCTTCAAACGTTGCACAGGACATCATTGCAAGCAGGAAATAGGAGGTTTTGTGAGTAGGCAAAAGCGCACGATATCGTGCGCTTTTTGCTTTGCCATATATTGACTCCCTCGGGTATGGGAATATAGTGGCGGGTTATGAAGTTCTTCAACAGCGAGTGAGGTGATGAATGAGGCCGGTCTAAGAGGACCGGCCTTTGCGTATATTGACGATTTCCGTATGAACCCGTACATTAGTACTAACGCGAGTACGGCGCTCTTTTACATGTTTTTGCTTCCCAATTGCGGGCAAAAGAAACAGGTATTAGGCGTTGCGCGGGTTATCCAGCCTACGCCTTGGTCGTCCAAAGAGAAATCTGAGGACAGGCGGGTGGCACCGTTATTCTTTATCTACCAGTAACTTACAAACGTATGGCAGCAGAAGCATTCGATCGAAGCAAGCCGCACATGAACGTAGGAACTATTGGTCACGTTGACCATGGAAAGACTACGCTCACTGCAGCTATTCTAAACGTTCTCAATCTTAACTCAGGAGCAGGCTACAAGGCTCGCGCTGAGAACATTGATAACATTGACAACGCACCTGAGGAAAAGGCGCGTGGTATTACTATTGCCCTTCACCACTCTGAGTACGAGTCTCCAAGCAGACACTACGCTCACATTGATGCTCCAGGTCACGCTGACTACATCAAGAACATGATTACAGGAGCTGCCCAGATGGATGGTGCAGTCCTCGTAGTTGCCGCGACCGACGGCGCAATGCCACAGACCCGCGAACACATCCTTCTTGCAAAGCAGGTTGGTGTGCCCCGTCTTATCATCTTCCTCAACAAGGTTGATATGGTTGATGACGCAGACATGGTTGACCTCGTTGAAGAGGAAATCCGTGACCTCCTTACAAAGCAGGGCTTCGATGGAGCAACAACACCAGTTATCAAGGGTTCAGGTCTTCAGGCGCTAAACGCAACTGATGCTAATGATCCTTGGGCGCTTAAGGTTAAGGAACTTGTTGACACAATGGACAGCTACTTCCCACAGCCTGAGCGTGACCTCGACAAGCCGTTCCTTATGCCTATCGAAGACATCTTCTCTATCGAAGGACGCGGAACTGTTATTACCGGACGCATTGAGCGCGGTATCATCAAGGTTGGTGAAGAAGTTGAAATTGTTGGTCTACAGCCAACAACAAAGACTACCGTTACCGGTATCGAAATGTTCAACAAGCAGCTCCAGAGTGGAGAGGCTGGAGACAACGCCGGTATTCTTCTCCGCGGAACTAAGAAGGAAGATGTACATCGCGGACAGGTTCTTGCGAAGAGTGGCTCAGTTACTCCTCACACAGAATTCGAAGCAGAGGTATACATCCTTTCTAAGGACGAGGGAGGACGCCACACACCATTCTTCTCAGGATACAAGCCTCAGTTCTACGTTCGTACTACGGACGTAACTGGTGAGGTAACACTTCCTGATGGAAAGGAAATGGTTATGCCTGGAGATACTGTTACCTTCAAGGTAAAGCTTACTGCTCCAATCGCACTTGAGGACAATACTCGTTTCTCAGTACGTGAAGGTGGAAAGACAGTAGGTGCCGGAGTTGTTACTAAGATTGTTGCGTAATAGCAATTACTTATTACTCGTATGGCTACCACTAAAGAAGCTTCGGTAAAGAAGGCGCCTGCAAAAAAGGCCGCTCCTAAGAGCGACGTGCCGGCTGAAGCAAAGCTTCGTATCCGCGTGCGCGCCTACGAGCACAAGATCCTTGATCTCTCAGTGAAGCAGATCATGGATACTGCTAATCGCTTCGACGCGAAAATCGTTGGGCCCGTGCCGCTTCCAACAGAGATTAAGCGCTGGACCGTAAACCGTTCAACATTCGTCCACAAGGATGCACGTGAACAGTTTGAAATGCGCATCCACAAGCGCTTGATCGACATCTTGAATCCAAACCCTAAGGTTATTGAGGCTCTTACGAACCTAAATCTTCCTTCAGGTGTGACGATTGATGTGAAGATGACCTAGTCTACTGCACACAAGATATAGAAAAACCGCTCCCATATGGGAGCGGTTTTTCTATGTACCAAGCAAAACCAGCTATGAAATACCCCGCGCATTTGTGGTGCGCGGGGTGGGGTGTTCAGTTGGTACTCAGAACAGCAACTGCTTGCCGGCACTGAGTGCAGTCGCACAAGTCCCCGCATGCAGCGTCTGCAAGTTGAGCTGCACGTGCCTTCTTCTGTTCGTTGGTCTGGTCAGGTGGTGTAAAGGGCACAACATTGTCGGACACACATTCCTCCTTTTCCTTTTTGGGGAAACTCAATTCTACACCATTCCTAGCTATATGGAATACAAAAACGGGCGGAACTTGCGTTCCGCCCCCCCCCAGCAACGCCGATGATGTCAGGCGAATGCAATTCCGGCGCTGCCGCCGTCACCGACGAACGAATCCGCCATCGGGTTGCAGGCAGCCACCACCACCGTCACCAATATCGCTTCCCATAGCTACTCCTATCTGCCGCCTCACGTGGCGACACCATACGATACCACACGGGGCACATTTGCACCCTGGGAAGGACTAGTGTACAGTGCAATGAAACGCTACGTACAGCTTTGGCTGGACCTATGGCACGGAAGACCTCTTGCAGGTCCTACGCGCTATATAAGCGCGTTTTCCATTTTCTACACATGAAATTCATTCTCGCAAAAAAGGAACGTATGACCCAGATCTTCGATGAGAAGGGTAATGTTTGGGCTGGTACCGTACTTAAAACATCGCCACTAACCGTGACGCAGGTTAAAACTGTTGATGGTAAGGATGGATATAACGCAGTACAGGTTGCATTTTCCGAGCAGAAGCCAGAGCGCCTTTCAAAGGCTGTTCTAGGACACCTTAAGGCTGCAGGCGAGAAAGCATTTTCAGTAATTCAGGAATTCCGCGTTGAAAACCCTACTGACTACACGGTAGGTGGTGAAATAACCCTCGACACCTTTGCTGTTGGAGATGCGGTCACTATCGCAGGTACTTCAAAAGGTCACGGCTTTGCTGGTGTTGTAAAGCGCCATGGATTCCATGGAGGACGCCGTTCACACGGTCAGAAGCACTCAGAGCGTGAGCCTGGTTCTATCGGAGGAGGAGGCCGCGCTGGAGGTCGTGTTGCAAAGGGTCTTCGCATGGGTGGCCGTATGGGTAACGAGCGCGTTACCGTACCAAACCTCCGCGTACTACATATTGATACAGACAAGAACGAAATCATTATTTCAGGAGCAGTTCCTGGAGCGAAAGGATCTCTCGTAGAGATACTGTCTACTGCTAAATAAATTTTTATGGCTATTACCCCCGCACAAAAACTCGCTAAGAAGCTCATGTACAAGAAAGCTGCAAAGGTTGCTGCTGTGGCACGTGCCGCTGCCGCTCCTAAGAAGGAAGCACCCGTAAAGAAGGCTGCTAAAGAAAAGGTTACTAAGGCACCTATCTCACTTGAGGCAACTATCTATGACATGGCTGGAAAGTCAGCAGGAACCGTAACACTTCCTGAGGAAATCTTTGCTGCAAAGTGGAATGCTGACCTTGTACACCAGGTAGTTATTGGTATGCAGGCAAACGCTCGTCCAACGGTTGCAAACACTAAGTTCCGCAGCGAAGTATCTGGAGGAGGAAAGAAGCCATGGAAGCAAAAGGGAACAGGACGTGCTCGTCATGGATCTAATCGCTCACCAATATGGCGTGGAGGAGGTGTAACTCACGGTCCTCGTGCAGAGAAGGTGTATGCGGTAAAGATTAATCGCAAGATGCGTGCGGCAGCACTTATGAGCGTACTTTCACGTAAGTGGAAGGATGGAGAAATCATCTTCGTAAACCAACTTTCATTTGCTACACCAAAAACTAAGGACGCCAAGGCAGCACTCGTATCAATTGCAAAGGCTTCTGGAAAGGAGACACTTGCAACTAAGCGCAAGAACGCAGCAGTTATCGCTTTTGCAAAGAAGGATACTTCTGCAGAGAAGTCTTTCAGCAACATCGGCAGTGTTATCTCTGAAGAGGTTCGCAACCTAAACCCGGTAGATCTAATGAACAAGAAGTTCTTGGTTATTAGTGACCCTGAGGCAGCATTCACTCTTTTGAAGAGCCGCCTTGCTACTAAGGCATAATTATTTACGTATGGCTATTTTCTCAAACGAAACAAAGAAGAAGACAACCAAGAAGGCAATAGACACTACAGTCTATGCTGATGACGGCCGCCTTTCTGCGGTTATCACTGCTCCTTGGTTTTCTGAAAAGGCCCTCATTGGTACTGAGCGCGGTGTGTACGCTTTTGAAATCCCTGAGTCTTCAACAAAGACAGAGATCATTGCGGCAATTGAGAAGTTCTATGGAGTAACTCCTAAGAAGGTACGCATCGTTAACCTTCCTGCAAAGAAAGTTTCACTTCGTACCCGTCGTGGAGTAGGGCTTCGTGCTCGCCGACACAAGGCATACGTATACCTAAACGCTGGTGATACTATCAATCTCGCATAGTCACCCTGTAATCGAACTATTATGAAAACCTACAAGCCAACCAGTCCAAGCCGTCGCAACATGACGACACTTCCATATCGGGAGCTTCTTTCTGGCGACAAGCCAAACAAGGCACTCTTGGTAAGCAAGAAGAATCAGGCAGGTCGCAACAATGCAGGACGCATCACTACTCGTCATCAGGGAGGAGGACACAAGCGCCGCCTACGTCTCATTGACTTTACTTACAACAAGATGGACATCCCTGCGAAGATCGAGACCATTGAGTACGATCCATATCGCACCAGTTTCATCTCTGTTGCCCTCTATGCTGACGGTGAGCGTCGTTATGTTATCTCTCCAAAGGATGCAAAGGTAGGTGATACGTTCATCGTAGGTAAGGACGCTCCAATCAAGGTTGGAAACCGTATGCCTCTTGGAAAGATTCCATCTGGTACATTTGTGTACAACGTAGAGCTTAAGCTCGGTGCTGGTGCTCGTCTTGCACGCTCAGCTGGTAACTATGCTGAAGTGGTTGCGCATGACGCTGGCTACGCACAGCTCAAGCTTCCTTCTTCTGAAATCCGCAAGGTTTCTGACCTATGTTTTGCTTCAATCGGCGCAGTTGGAAACGAAAACAGCCGCTTGGTTAAGTACGGAAAGGCTGGACGCTCACGATGGAAGGGTATTCGCCCAACTGTTCGTGGTACTGCGATGAACCCAGTTGACCACCCTCACGGAGGAGGTGAAGGACGACAGGGACGTGGACTCCGACGCGCAAAGAGCATGTGGGGTAAGCCTACCGGAAAGGGTCAGAAGACACGCACACCAAAGAAGTACTCGA
>CALLKD010000033.1 GCA_938008595.1 uncultured bacterium
TCTTGCGAGAAAACTGTATTTCTACAGCGGTCAAAAGCATGTCAAGTCCAGGTAAGGTTCTTCGCGTTGCATCGAATTAAACCACATGCTCCACTGCTTGTGCGGGTCCCCGTCAATTCTTTTGAGTTTCACCCTTGCGAGCGTACTCCCCAGGCGGTATACTTATCGCGTTAGCTACGACACAACCAGGGTTGATTCCGGTTACATCAAGTATACATAGTTTACGGCAAGGACTACCAGGGTATCTAATCCTGTTTGATCCCCTTGCTTTCGCGCCTCAGCGTCAGGAATAAGCTAGAAAACCGCCTTCGCCACCGGTGTTCTTCCACATATCTACGCATTTCACCGCTACTTGTGGAATTCCATTTTCTCCTTCTATCCTCTAGAAACACAGTTTCGAGTGCCGTTCCGAGGTTGAGCCCCGGGATTTCACACCCGACTTGTGTTTCCGCCTGCGCACCCTTTACGCCCAATAATTCCGATTAACGCTTGCACCCTCCGTATTACCGCAGCTGCTGGCACGGAGTTAGCCGGTGCTTCCTTTCCTACTACACTCAAGTTACACTATTATTCAGAGTGTAACCTTGTTCGCAGGCGACAGAACTTTACAACCCGAAGGCCTTCATCGTTCACACGGCGTCGCATCGTCAGGCTTTCGCCCATTGCGAATGATTCTCGACTGCAGCCTCCCGTAGGAGTCTGGGCAGTTCTCAGTCCCAGTGTTGGCGGTCAATCTCTCAATCCGCCTAGACGTCTTAGCCTTGGTGCGCCTTTACCGCACCAACTAGCTGATATCCCATGGGCCTCTCTTTAACCGCAAGGTCTTACGATCCCCCACTTTAATGATAAAAGGAATCCCTTCTACCACCACATTCGGTATTAGCAGTCGTTTCCAACTGTTATCCCCAGGTTAAAGGCAGATTACCCATGTATTACTAACCCTTCCGCCACTAAGCAAGTATTGCTACTTGCTTCGTTCGACTTGCATGCCTCATCCACGCCGTCAGCATTCAATCTGAACCAAGATCAAATTCTCAGCCAAAAAAAACTTTTGTTCGGAAACCTCTCGGCTTCCGGAGCTGACTGTTAGCCTCTTAGTCAAAGCTAACTAGTTGGAACTCTTACGAGTTCCGTCAGAAATTACTTATTTATTTAAAAACGCAGGTACTCAAATCTAAAAAATTTGGTTCCGCGCACAAGCTCTCGAGCGTTTAGCATTTCTGCTAAACACCTATTTGCTTGTACACTATTCATTTGCACTGTCAAAACTAACACCGAAGCTCTAGGGCTTCGTTTCGATCTTCACTTTCGAGTTAAGCTCGTTAAGTTGCGTTCGATGTGCATAAATTTACACGAGGCCCTATTTATTTGCAATGCTCTACT
>CALLKD010000034.1 GCA_938008595.1 uncultured bacterium
AGATCTACAAAAAGCACTCAAAGCAAATCCAAAAGCACAAACCTTGTGGAGCGACCTTACTCAAATCTCTCGTAGAGACTTTATTAGCTGGATTGAGTCTGCGAAACAAGAGGAGACCAGAAAGCGCAGAGTAGGAGTTGCAATTGATAGACTTCTTTCGGGACAATGGCGCCCGTGCTGCTATGCAGTGGTTCCCATGAATCTCTACAAAGCACTTGGTGAAAACCCAAAGGCAAAAGCACAATGGAAAACTCTTTCAGCAGACTCTAAGAGAGACATTAGTGATTGGGTTGAAAAGGCCAAGGACTCCAATGAGAAGGCTCTTCGAGTAAATAAAGCATGTGCACAACTTGCTATAGGAAAGTCTCGTCCTTAATAAGTTCTGCTTTCTCTATAAATCAGAAGACTTGCGTGAATAATTCCCATACTGATTAGTAGCATGCCGAGTGTAAACAGGGTGTCTGCAATCTGTGTGGTGTACTGGAGCACGCCTAGCGTAGAAAGAATATAGTTCCAATCATGTATCACTGAGTCACCACCCAAGAGTGGTAATTGCGTTGAACGTGCGTCACCTGCATATACCGATACGTTAATAAGACTTTGTCCTACCCACATGAGGGTAATAGCTCCCGCAAAGCTCTGTGCTGTATAAAAGAAATACATTGCAACTGAAAAGGGAAGCAGTACTTGCAAACCAGAGCCCATACAAACAGAAATAAACTGTCCAAAGAGTATAAATATCGTGTGCCCTGCTTCGTGAAAGATAAGATTCACTCCATCAATAAAATGCCACTGTGTGGGAGTACGTGCGCACTGCAGAAAGTAAAAGGCACAGAGCGAAGCGCCCACAATTCTCATATATAGCTGGTTCATAGATACAGTATATACAGGCATATATGAGGGAACGGCCACAAAGCACCAAATAATGCGTTTAGAGCTCGAGTTTGCTACTATCTGAGCACATATGAAAAATATCCTTTCCGTGCGCTTCCTTATTGCTGTTTTCGCCTTGTCAGTGCTTGGTATTACTGGTGGTGCTCACACCGCAGAGGCTGCAACCGGAGACATTACCGGAGTCCGCATAAGCCAGTCTCCGTATAAGGATTCATGGGTAGCAGAAGTTGATATTGAAGGACTAACCGCTGGAGGAACATTCAATATGGGGCTTGGTACGGCAAACAACCCTGAGACGGCGAAGATTGTCTTCACTGTAACCTCACCCGCATTTGATTCTGAGGGAAATGCCACTACTGTAACAAGAACTATTTACGGTACCCGATTTCTTCGACAGGCATATCCCAATAACGCACTTGCCGACACGGTAACAACCGGAAACACGCTCACCGTAAAAGTTATGCTGAGTGACTACATATACAATGCAGACACAAACATCACTGCAAACATTGATGCAGGCTTCTATACAAAGAACACCAGCAATGCTGCTGCCTCAGGAATTGCCGTGGTTAACACCTCCACGCTGGACTATCCAAAGGTAATTGGACGGTGGGTATGGCCTGGGTTTGAACGAGTAACGGATGACTTCCTTGTTGAAGCAACCGCCTTTCAAAAGTATGCAAAGGACGGAAAGCCACTTGCTGCAATGAAGTTCACAGCAACAGATCAGCATGGAAACAGCACCTCGCAGGTGGCAACGACGATGACAAAGTCTACTCGGGGTACTGATGCAAACACAGTGCTTGTATATGCGGCAACCATACCGGTAGCAAGTCTTACCCAAGGCGATAAGATTGAAGTCAATTTCCAAGCATATCCGTGGGTTGGCGTTGCAAGCTCAACACTCAACACGGCTATTACTGCTGATGGATTTGCCCAACCAAATGAACGTCTCGGACCTCTTACCAATGTGCTTGATAAGACGGGGGCATATGGAAAGGCGTTCGTACTCATTGATCCGCTTGGAAAACTTGGCACCTCTACTGGTGCCGTGGTCTATAGCTCACAAGCTGCTGCCGAAGCTGCAGGAACTGCTACTGCCTTTACAACCATTCGCAATGCGTGGACGGCACTGCGCGCATACAACAATTCTCATTACGGAAGAAATAATGCAGGAGGGGGCACCATACTCCTTAACAAAGGTACCTACAATTTCGCAAGCGGAACCCTGCCTGCTTCAACCACAATGGACACGTGGCTAACCATTAAGCCAGCCTCTACAGTATCTAAATCAGATGCCGTACTAAACGGAGCGGCAAACCCAAACATGAACTTCAACGGAATGCTTAAGCTTGATGGCATAAGTTTGGTTTCAACCACAACCGTACTGCGTGACATTACCGGTTCAATGGGCGTATGGCTCAATAATAGCTATGTGAATGCAACAGGTACTGCAGCATCACAACCATTTATTGGAAATAAGGTCTTCTACGCTACGCAAAACAAAATAGAGGCTCTTGCCGGTGCAGGATTCTGGGGAACGTACAGCACTAGTAAGGGGCCTGCTGCACTCGTACGAGGAAATGACTCAAGCAAAATAATCTACACCAATCAGTACGCAACAGTAGGTAATAAGAATATTATTACCGGTCCTGCAAAGGCTGGCTTTATAGAACTTGGCAATACTTCAAACAACCAACCAAGTAATAACTCCATCTATGCATTTAATTCTGCATATAACATCAATACTGTTGCCATATATGCAATGGGTAAGAACATGCAGAATATAGCTGTAGTACAGAACGTGCTGGAGAGTCAAAGTGCTGTTTCCCCCCTTATGCAAATTGCTGCCGATGGAAGCGAGGGAACGCTCAATAACGTCATTGTGTGGAATAACAGTGCAGCAGGGCAGCGTAACAGCTTTGCCTTTAACGAGTACTCCACGACATCAGCACCCCGGTATAACTGGTCAATACGAAATAACATATTCCAGTTGTCAGGCAGTAAGACGGACACCTTTGCTAAAGATCCAAATGCTGCACGTATTGCAAACTGGTCTGCTGTTAACATGGTGGGGTCATCAAACAACGTTACGCAAACAAATAACACGTTTGTATTTGAATTCCTTGGACTTTCTTCCATGTTTGGGATTGGTAACAGCACCAGCACACCGCTCTGGGTACGTGACGGATCAAGAGGTGGGACAGATGCTGGAAACGGTGACTATCAGCTAGTGTCAAACACACTCGCAGTAGATCTTGCAACTTCAACTGATGCCTCTTCTCAAACACTACCGTACGACTTTAACGGCAATGCCGTATATGGAAGTATGGATGCAGGGGCATACGAATATATTCCAACGCTTAGCATGGGATCAGACCTCCTAACGGCTTCTTCTTCAATTCGTCTCTATGGCGACGAAAAGTATAGATACAAGAAAAGCACTACGGCAACAAGTACGATAGCGCTCTCTATAGAAATACCAGGATCAGATACCCATAACTGGTTGGATGTCTCTGTGAGCACGTGGCTAAACTCTGGCACTCGCAACAAAGTATGGACAGAAGCAACAAAGAATAAGACGACACTATACACCCTGCACGTAGTAGGCGACCTACTTCCAAGCACTCCATACCGGGTAACTGCTAACGGCGCTCCTATCACTGGTTGTGTTGGCGGCGTGTGTATGGCAAACGAGTACGGCCAACTATCCTTTACCTATAGCGGAGCATATACGCTCCCGGTTACGTTCGACGTGATTGAAACAACGCTTCCTGATAGTGTTGTAGTAACATCCACAAGTACTGGTGAGTAGATACCGCACCCACACCACTTGCTTCACGCATACCCACTGCTACTCTTATGTATGGAAGCTATAGTGCTTCTGTATGGAGGGTGTCATGCGCGAAATCGTTCGGTTTGTTGCGTTGCTTCTTCTTTTCCTTGCCGTTCCCGTACGTGCAACCATTGTGAGGGTTGAGGTTAGTATTGCTAACCAGACTGCGACTGTCTTTGAAGACAATGTGCAGACACAGCAGTGGGCCGTATCAACGGGAAGGCCAGGACACGACACGCACAAAGGTACGTTTACGGTGACCTACATGGACAAACATCACCGTTCAAGTATCTACAAGTCTAAGCGCACCGGCATTGGCTCGCCCATGCCGTACGCGGTCTTCTATGATGGCGACCGAGCGCTCCATGGCACAACCGATGTGAATCGCTTGGGCACGCCCGCATCGCACGGGTGTGTGCGTCTGCACCCTGATAACGCGGAGACGTTCTTCAACATCGTTACGCGTGTTGGCAAGCAGAACGTAACAATCATCGTGTCATAACTTAGTTCAAGCCCTGCGAAAGTGGGGCTTGCTCGTACTCTCCTTGGGTCATATACTCAGCACATATGGATTTCCAGGTACTACTTTTCTATAAATATGTTGATATAGAAGACCCTAAAACGGTTGCGGCAAGGGTACGTGGCCTTGCTACAAAGTATCACCTTACCGGTAGGGGTATTATCGCTACCGAGGGTATAAACGTTACGCTTGAAGGAAAAACCCCTGATACCGAGCTATTTCTTGCTGACCTACTCACTGACCCACGCTTCAGTGACATCATCTCAAAGCGCAGTGTAGGTACTGGAGACTCATTCCCACGCCTTTCCATTAAAGTACGTGATGAGATTGTTGGCACACGGTTCCCACAGGAACTTGCTGACCCGAGAGTTTCAACTGCTCCACACATACCACCTGAGAAGCTTAAGGAGATGTATGAGAAGGAAGAAGACTTTGTGGTTATCGATATGCGCAATGATTATGAATTTGCTTCAGGACACTTTAAGAATTCCATTGATCCTGGCATGAAGTCTTCACGTGACTTGCCGCTTACACTACCTAAACTTGAGCAGTATAAAAAGAAGAAGGTTGTTACCGTATGCACGGGTGGTGTCAGATGTGAAAAGATGGCTGCATACCTCCAAAGCAACGGCTTTGAAGACGTGTCGCAGCTTGATAGCGGTATTCATGCCTACATGGAAAAGTACCCAGGCGAAGACTTCCTTGGAACGCTCTATACGTTTGATAAGCGAAAGGTAATGCACTTTGGTGGAGAGAACAGGGAAATTATTGGCACCTGCATGCGCTGTAGTGCCAAGACGGAGAGCTATGTAAACTGTGCAAACCTACTATGTCACGACCACTTCCTACTTTGTGATGACTGTCAGGAGTCTAAGGGAGTATTTTGCTCAGATAGCTGCAAGGAGAAGACACTGCAACCTGCGTAGGTTTCTTACGACACAAGACCAAGGAGTGAAAGAAACTCCTGCTTTTCAGCACCAGTAATTTCCCTAAGAGCACCCTTTCCAAGTGTGCCAATCTTTATGTTCATGATGCGCACGCGCTTCAAATCATCCACTTCGTTATGCATGGCTACCACCATACGACGTATCTGATGTTTCTTACCTTCTGTGAGTACAATTGAGAAGCTTTTTTCACCAACGTTCTTAATGGTTGCGGGTAGTGTTTTGTATCCTTCAATATCAACCCCAGCCTCCATAGTTGCCTTAAAGCTTGCACGAAGAGGGAACTTAACACGGACTGCGTACTCCTTTTCGTGTGCCTTGCCAGGACTTAGTAGTCTGTCAGTAACACGCCCATCATTAGTGAGTATAAGAAGGCCGTGGGAGTCTTTATCAAGTCTTCCTACTGGAAATAGTCCTTTCTCACGGGCTTCTGTTGGAAGTGTTTCTTTGACTTCAACCTCAGCACCCTGTGGGGAGTGTGTAATTATTCCTCGTGGCTTGTTATATGCGTAATAGAAATACTGTTGTTTAGGACCACGTCCTGCACGTACGGTTACTTCATCTGTTTCAAGAACTCTGTCTCCAAGGGTGGCGATTGCGCCATTAATGAGTACCCGTTCTCGTGTAATAAGCTCATCTGCTGCTTTGCGCGTTGCAAGGCCTTTGCGTGCTAAGTACTTATTTATACGCATTGGGTAGAGTGGGGCGTCTGGTACAGGTTTTGGAGCCACACGCACAGGTGCTGCAGGACGAGTACGAGGAGGTGGTGTTGCTCGGGATCGTGTCTTTGCCTGCGCCACATAGGTTTTTCGTGTACGAGGGGATGCAGTCTGAGTACGGCGTGGTCCTCTACTCTTTGGAGAATTTCTCATACAGGCAGTATAGCAGTGAATTGGGGCCTAGATCAGCATATTTTTGCTATACTCTCTGTATCCTCATTTGCGTAAGTATTTGCGTACTAGAACGTCTATTGCTATGGATCAAGAAACCTTAAAAGCTCAATTTCTCGCAGCCTATGAGCGTCATGCTGACGAACTCTACCGCTTTATCTACTTCAAGATTTCAAACAAGGAAAAGGCAGAGGATGTGACACAGGAGGTTTTTATTGAACTATGGCAGGCACTGCGTAAGAAGACGAAGATTAAGAACACCCGTGCGTTTCTCTTTACGGTTGCTAGAAACAGAATAATTGATTGGTACCGCAAGAAGAAGTCGGTATCACTGGAAACCATCACCAGTACTGGAGTTGAGTTTCAAGGAGACGACGCTTCCAGTGTCACTATGCGCACCGAGTTTGATCAGGTTGTTGCCGCAATGGAACAGCTAGACGATGCTTCGCGAGAAGTGGTGCAGCTGCGACACATTGAAGGTTTCACCCCACAAGAAATTGCAGATGTAACGGGGGAGTCAGCAAATGCTGTTTCAGTACGACTGAACAGAGCAACAAAGAGACTCAAAGAACTACTGCACGCAAACACAACGACATGAAAAACACTTTTATTACAGAACAAGAGATACACGAGCGCCTGAAACAGGGTCGTACTGTTCGCATGTCTAGTGAAACACGTACGCGCATCCAGGCAGAGCTTTCTGCGTATGCAGACATGCATAGCGTACCTACTGCACTACCATCTCCATACCGTGTTGTACTTAGTACGTTCTCTGTTAGCCGCCGTAGTGCTTACGCCTTCTTCATGCTTCTCCTCCTCATTGGCACATCAGCAGGATCTGCCTTTGCCTCTGAGAAAACCCTCCCTGGAGATATTTTGTACAACGTTAAAATTAAGGTAACCGAGCCGGTGCGTACAGCACTAGCACCATCAGTTAAGGCTAAGGCGTCATGGGAAGCTGAACTTGCTGCGCGTAGACTCCAGGAAGCTACCGAGCTTGCCGTAGTACACAAGCTTGATTCAGAAACAGGAGACTTCCTTAGTGAGCAGTTTAATGCGCACGTAGCATCTACTCTTGCTGCTGCAGACTCTTTGTCAGAGGCAGGAGACACCGAAAGTAGTGCAGATGTACGCAGTGAGCTTGAAGCTCGTGTAACAGCACATGCCGCTATCCTCACCCTTGTTGCAAATCACACGGGTGCTCCTGACACTGCTCTAGCAGTACGCGACCTTGCTGAGGAAGCAAGTGTCACACAGGCAGCGATTACGCGTGATAGGGTTGCTCTTGAAACAGAGACTACGGTAACAGTAGCGGCTTCATCTACACCAGAAGAAGTACCACACACTGACGTGGCAGTGGAAGCCGTACCGGTACTTATGACCGCAATGGCGCCGGTAGAAGCTCCTAGTGCAACCTCTACAGAAGAAGACCTTGCAACGACTACTGAAATGGAAGCACCAGAAATGCGCAGTATGCCAGTGCGCAAGAAGGAGAAGGAAGAAGTGGTAAGTCCTAAGGAGCAAACTTCTCATGTAGGAGAGGAGGGAAAGAAGCGAGAAGCTGCTCGTGCTGCTGAAATAGCTAATATCCTTAAGAAAAATAGCTCCCTTATATACTCACTGAGTTTGGGAGATAAGTAGTTACGGCATTCCACTGGTACAATAGGACGACATGACTCAGTCAGAAGCACTTGCCATACTTAAAACAGGAGCAAATGTGTTTCTCACAGGAAAGCCAGGAAGCGGGAAGACGCACACGGTAAACGCATATGTTGCGTGGCTCCGTGCGCACGGCATTGAACCTGCCATAACCGCCTCTACCGGTATAGCCGCTACACACATTCACGGCATGACCATTCACTCATGGAGTGGCATTGGTATACGTGACTCTCTTTCAGAATACGATTTAGATACGATCATCGGTAAGGAGCATGTGGCACGAAGAATTCAAAAGGCAACTACCCTCATTATTGATGAGGTCTCCATGCTTTCTGCGGGGGTACTTAGTATGGTGGATGAGGTGTGTCGTGCCGCACGCAGAAGTGCGCAACCATTTGGCGGTATTCAGGTGGTACTGGTGGGGGATTTCTTTCAGCTTCCACCAATTTCTCGTCTAGGGCGAGAAGAGGCACCGTTTGCCTTTGAATCAAGCATATGGGACAACCTGCACCTGATTGTCTGCTATCTAACTGAACAACACCGTCAGGATGATCAAAAGTTTCTTTCTGTACTCGACGCTATACGTGATGGAGAAGCTGACCACACCACCGTTTCAACAATAATGGCGAGGGAAGTTGATATTGAAGATCTGGATGAAGATACCCCACGCCTGTTTACGCACAACGTTGATGTGGATCGTATTAATAACGAACGACTTGAAGCGCTTGAAGGTGGAAGTAAAAAGTACAACATGAAGGGAGCAGGAGCACCGCTTCTCATTGAAGGCTTGAAGCGGGGATGTCTTTCACCAGAGTTACTTGTTCTGAAAGAAGGGGCGGTTGTTATGGGTACAAAGAACTTACCAATGATTGGTATTGCAAACGGTACGATTGCTACCGTCATTGGGTTTGAGCACGGTACTGACTTCCCTCTTATAGAAACGGTTGATGGACGCACCATTACGGTTGCACCGGCTGATTGGGCAGTTGAGGAGAATGGCAAGGCACGCGCCACCGTAACACAGATCCCTCTTAGACTTGCCTGGGCTATTACCGTACACAAAAGCCAAGGTATGAGTATGGAAACTGCAGCAATTGATCTTTCTCGTGCCTTTGAATACGGGCAGGGGTATGTGGCACTTTCACGAGTAAAAAGCCTACAGGGACTACATATTGTCGGGTGGAGTGAGGGAGCGCTCATGGTGCACCCGAAGGTGCGTAGTTACGATGAGCAGTTTAGAGCGCTTTCTTTAGAGGCAGAGTCTGCCTTCTTACTCCTTGAAGAAAATGGAGGGCGTTCCACCATGGAGCATGCCTTTATTACTGCTTCTGGAGGTGCGGTGCCTGAGGTGTCTACGGATGGGACGGTGCCTCTGAAGAAGAAAACTACTACCGGTAAGCGCGATACGTATAGCGCAACACTGGAGCTTATTACTGCAGGAATGCCTATTACTGAGATTGCAAAAAGTAGAGGACTCACGCTGGGTACCATTTGCTCCCATGTAGAGAAGCTGCTACAGGCAGGGAACGTATCGACAAAGGAAATCAAAGCACTTCTTCCAAGTACTATTCAAAAGTCAGCACCAAAGATACACGCTGCGTTTACCGCATCTGGCTCAACAGCACTAGCATCTGCGTATGAACATCTCGCTGGCTTGTATACCTTTGACGAAATACGACTCGCTCGGTTATTGTACGAGACATCAAAGAAATAGGTATATGGGAAGTGCAGTATATAAATATTTGTTTCCGTTTGTTATTATTGTCGGCGTCTCGCTCTGGGTTTTACGTGCCTACATATATATAGCTCCCACAACCGTACGGGCTCCTTCGGTGCTGGTGGCGTCACCCACACTTGCACGTAACCCCACCCTTGAAATTGCGGGCACTATTCGTATTGATACGCAGGATCCTGCTGCACGTATTCCCTATATCTTCTTTACAACTGAGAAGGGTACGACAATGGCAAAGCAGCTTATCTTTGCCGGTGGGCGAGGCTGCTCAACCCTTGCAGGGGACCTGCCCTGTGCTGGGGTAAGGGACTACGGTGCATATCCAAACTTAGACACCGATGATCATGTGATTGTCACCGGCACTATCGTAGATGATAGGTTTTTTGTAGAAACACTACGAATTTTGTAGACACACAATCTCCGCGTATACTACAAATATGACGCGATTTGGTTGGACCGTGGTGCTCTCCGTGCTCACACTCCTTGCTCTTGTGGGAGGCACTGTCTTTTACATACGTGGGAACGTTCCCACAGAAACGCCCCAAACAGTATCTGAACCTATTGCTACAAGTACTGACCCTACAGCACTTGAACTCTACTCAAATGGGGACTATGGCTTTAGTCTTGCCTATCCAAAGGGAACACTAGCAACCACGAGTACTAACTTGGTCAGCACCAGCACAAAGAAGGCAAGCGAGGTGACTCCTGTTTCAATTGCACTTACTGACGCATCACTTTTTGTCCGTGTGAGTAACGCAGTTTCTGCATGTAGTAAGGCGCGACCGTCTGAAACAATGGTGAGCACCACCACATTTGGCGGCGCTGAGTGGCGTGTTTTTTCTAGGGATGAGCTTGGCACTGACACTGAACTGCATGACACAAGCTACCGAACCGTACATGAGGGTATGTGTGTAACTATTTTTGCACAGCAGCCGTACCGTGAAGGGATTCACGCAGTTAGAGAAGATCTTGCCCAGATTATAGAAAGCTTTTCATTTGCTCGCCCATAGCTTTGGTATACTTACACTGTTATACATAATCACTACACCATGGCTATTATTCACTGGATCATTTCAGCTATTGCAATTGGTATTACCGCATACCTCCTACCAGGAGTTTCAGTTACACCCGTAGGAGCACTCGTACTTGCGGTGGTGCTTGGTATCATTAACGTATTCTTTAAACCAGTTATTAAGCTACTTACGTTTCCAATTACCGTAGTTACGCTTGGACTTTTCTCGCTAGTAGTAAACGCACTCCTCATCATGCTTGCTGCATGGATTGTGCCTGGATTTGTAGTTCTAGGATTCTGGTGGGCACTTCTATTTGCAGTGATACTGTCACTCGTAAATGGAGTCTTTGGTGCGCTTTCAAAAGACTCTTAGCTGTATATATAAAAAGGTGGCCGGGGTGGTGTGCCCCGGCCATTTTTGTATCTACCTCGCGTAGCGGCGAATCCAGTTTCGCCATTCTTCTGCAAGCGATGCTGCATGAAGGTGGTGGCGGTTCCCGGATTTGCCGTGGTATGCGGCAAATCCGCACCCGCACATTTCTGCGAGTCCTTGCTCGCATGGCTTGAATTTAAGCGCTTGCGCAACATCCTCGTGCCCGAGTGTCGTGCCCATAACGGCGTTGTAGATGAGCACGTACGGGCGACTGTCCAAATGCTCCGAACCGAAACTTATGTCGTTGACATCGACATGCTTGAGCTTCGAAAGCCAGTCGGAATCTCTTCCGAAATGGCTTTCGAGGTAGGCGAAGCCCTCCTCGACGCGGTACCCGTAGTTGTACGCCGGCTGCACTGCCTCGAAAAGGGCTTTCCACAGCTGACCAGTCAAGTTTCTTTTCTGAGGGAACATTTCTTTTCTCCTGAGATCCTGAATATATAATACTTATAATCTGCATATTAGTCAATAGCAGGCAATTTATCCCATTGTGGTGAACACATTTTTCTACAGTACTACCGTATACTATCGATAATGGCTCTTGAAGGAATCGCACAACCTATTAGTACTCCACAGGAGGAGCTCGCATACTTGCGTGAACAAATTGCGCTGAAGGAGAAAGAACTTGAACAGCTTTCAGGTGGTACTTCTCGAGAAGAAATTGCGCGGGACAGAATACTCCATCATCGTGATACGTCACCAACCGTGCTTGCGCCAGAGTACAAGCTCTCCCATGAAGGAGCACATGCCCTTGCACTTAGCCTTGATCCTGAGAGTGATGACGAAACAATTAGTGAGTTGCGGTCAATCATGGAAACAAAGGGAATTAGTAACGCCTTTCTGGTGCTCGAAAAGCTTAACAGTCCCCACATAGAAGATGATTTCCACCGCTTCTTGGTGCAGTACCTTGTTTCAGGCATACCCGTACACGGTCTTCAAGAAAAGCAGCCAACATGGCGGTCACTACACATGACCTTGTATGAGATCAAACTTCCTGAGATGGGACAAGATGCACAACGGACACGGCCGCTTAAGGAGCTTATCTCCTCAATGGAACAGTTCTATTCTGGAATGTTTGCTATTGAAGACGCAAAGGACACTGAACCAAAGCACTTTACGCTTGAGCTTGCCGTGCCGGTACACAGTCCACACCTTACGTTCTACGCTTCAATACCAAACTCACGCTGTGACCTCTTTGAAAAGCAGTTGCTTGCCATTTTCCCTGATGCGCAAATTGCCCCGCAACCAAATGACTACAATATCTTTACGCAGGAAGGGAAGAATATAGGTAGCGTGGCTAGCTTTGCACACGAGCAGGTGCTTCCACTTAAAGACTATGCGGAGTTTGACTATGACCCTTTGAACTCTCTTTTAAATGCCTTTGCAAAGATTGCTCCTGAAGATGAGGGGGCAGCTATTCAGCTCGTAATTGCACCACAGCAAGATAGGTTCTCAAAACATTTTCATCGAATTAAGGATGCACTTTCGAGCGGTGTGAGTAAGCATGATGCACTGACCTTGCCAGAGTCATACCTTGGTGAGGCAGTTAAGGGACTTGGCTCAATGATCTTTGGCGGAGGTGCTCAGAAGATTGAGGAAGAAAAGGAAAAGGTGCGCCAGTCAGGCGAAAACAAACCAGTGCTTGAACAGGTAGATAAGAAGCTTAGTGCACCAATACTTGGTGTTAACATCCGCCTGCTGGTTTCAACCCGTGATGCAGTTCGTTCTGAACAAATATTAAGTGAGCTCCAAGCTTCTTTTAATCAGTTCGAGAACTCAGGCGGTAACCGTATTGCATGGCCACAGGTGAGCCCACGTTCAATGAAGAATATCTTTCATGACTTCACCTTCCGTTTGTTCGAGTCAGGAACTGAGCTCGCACTTTCGCTTCGTGAGCTAACTACCATCTTCCATTTCCCACCAAACGGTATTGATTCATCGCCTCACTTGCAGCAATCACGTGCAGCAGGTGCCTCAGCGCCTACTGACCTTCCACATGCAGGACTTATGCTTGGAACTAATACCTTTAGAGGGCAGACCACCGACGTACGCATAGCAGATGCTGATAGGCTCCGTCATTTGTATGCCATTGGACAAACAGGAACTGGAAAGACTTCGTTCATGAAGACACTTATTGAGCAAGACATTAAGAATGGTGATGGCGTGTGCTTCATTGACCCACACGGCAACGACATTCTTGATGTGCTGGCTTCAGTACCACCTGAACGATATGAAGATGTTATTTACTTTGACCCAGCATATCTTGATAGGCCATTTGCACTTAACCTGCTTGAATACGATCCACGATTCCCTGAACAGAAGACCTTTATCGTAAATGAACTCCTCGCCATATTTCGCAGGCTGTATGGTGATGTACCTGAAAGTATGGGACCTGCATTTGAACAGTACTTCCGCAACGCAACACTACTCGTAATGGAAGATCCTGAGAGTGGCTCTACTCTTATGGATATTGGACGGGTGCTTTCAAATAAAGCCTTCCGTGATCTTAAGCTCTCTAAGAGTATGAACCCAATTGTGAATCAGTTCTGGCAGGAGATTGCCACAAAGGCTGAAGGGGACGCCTCACTTCAGAACATTGTGCCGTACATCACCAATAAGTTTGATGACTTTACCGCAAATGATTTCATGCGACCAATCATTGGGCAGCAACATTCATCATTTAATTTTAGAGACGTAATGGATTCTAAGAAGATACTTCTCGTTAATCTATCAAAAGGACGTCTTGGGGAGCGTAACGCAAACCTTCTTGGTCTTATCCTCGTAGGTAAAATATTCATGGCTGCTCTTTCAAGAGCTGACAACCCACACGGAAACTTTGCACCGTTCTATCTCTATATTGATGAGTTCCAAAACATAACCACCGACTCAATTCCAGGAATCCTTTCTGAGGCCCGTAAATACAAACTTTCTCTTACCATTGCACACCAATTCCTAGCGCAGATAGATGAGAAGATACGCTCTGCAGTCTTTGGAAACGTTGGCTCCATGGCTGTCTTTAGAGTTGGGCAAGATGATGCTGAGTTCTTTGAAAAGCAATTTGCACCAACGTTCTCTGCAAAGGACTTCACAAATATTGAAAACTACAATGCGTACGTAAAGATTCTTGCACAAGGAGTTCCGCAAAAGCCATTTAATATTAAGTCATTGCCACCTACTGCTGGTAACACACAACAAATTGATGACTTACGAGAACTTTCATACCTCACGTATGGACGTGACCGTGCTACAGTAGAAGCATATATAAGAGATAGATACCTTTCGTAACTATGAACATTAATAAATTTCCAAGTACATCTAAGTCTGAGTTTCCACCAACTGATGAATGGGACAATCTTAAGACCGAGGTGGCGCGCCTCATTGGACAAGACGATTTAGATGCTGCAGCAAATGCAATCAACTCATTTGCAGATGCTCACCTACATAGATTTTCTGCGTTTGCGCAGACGCATGCTGTACCTGCAGAACTACGTACTGAAGTAACTTCCAGTCTAGAGGAACTAAGGAATTTTGCCTTTGATTCTGAAAGCAAAGGCTCTAGTATCAATGCACTTAATGGCTTGCTCGTAACACTTAGAAGCCAAGATAGAACAGTACAAGAGCAAACAGGCACTTCATATACCGCTCTCTCTGATGAAGAAAAGGATGTTCGCGAGTTTGATAGATTTCATGTTCCAGCTGAAGAGCGTGAGGCAAAGTTAGCAACATACTTGGAGCGAATGAAAGCTACAAGAAATGGGACCCTTGAGACAAAGGATGAGCTAGAAAGATACACTGATGACTGGACAGCGAAGATTGATAGACTACTTGCTCAAAGCAAGGATGATGCACAAATGCAGGATGACCTACTTTATTTAAAAGAGGAGCTTCAAGCTGTCCCAACCTCCCACGACTTTAGCGCAGTTGAAAAGTTGGCTACTATCGAGCGTAATGTTCTACACCTTGAACGCAAACTTGCAAAAGATAAGGCTGTATTGAATAGCCCTGACATCCTTGAACTCACAGAGGATATGCGGGTTGAGGATGACTCAGAGGAAGAAGGTCCAAAGGAGTCTGGAAAAACACCCCTACAACGCAAGCGCGAAAGACGTGCTCGTGCTGCAGCAGCAAAGGAGGGTGAAAAGGAAAAGGTTACAGAGCCTACAGATGAACAAGTAGAAGGCGCTCCTGCCTTTAGCACAAAGGCGGAAAACAAAGCTAAGCTCAGTGAAGTGGTTCGAAAGGCCATGGAGCTTATGGGAGAAAAGAAGACGTCTCTTGAGACCATCCAAGCAGAATATCTCACTGCCCTAAAGGAACATCATAAGAATAGATCAACACTTAGTATTGCCGGTGAGAATTTTAAGAAGCACGCTCTTCCTAAAGAGCTTCGTGACCTGAAGGAACAGTGGCTTGTCGCTCGAGCTGAGCATGCCCGTGCCCAAGGAGATTCAGTTAAGACACGTCTTGATGAGAAAGATTCCGCTCTAGCTAAGAGGGTTGGTAAGGAAAAGATTGAAGCTCGCTATAACAGACGCTTCACTGTGCGTACAGCAATTCTTGATGCCCAGAAGGCAGAAATAGATGCGCGCATGGAAGGCTTGAGCTCAAGAGAAAAGAGCGCCATCGATACTTTGTATGAAAAGTATAAGCAGCTTCCTCCTGGAGTGCGCATCATTGGTACGTCAGCAGTCATGATGAGTGGTACGGCAGCACTTTCCGCAGCTGGTATTGGCCCACTTGCACTACTTGTAGCAGGGGCAACTACGCTCGCCCGTTGGGGAGCTGAGGTGCAAAAGGCTAAGGGAAACAAGGCTACTGGAAAGGCGCTAACCGTACTTTCAAGCATAGCGTCAATTGGGGGTGCTGCTGGTTTGCTTGCGAGTGATTTAGTTAGAGCCACTCACAAGATCAAAAAAACGAAAGAAAATGCAGATGCGCGTCTTGCAAAGAATGAATTCGGTGATCTTGGAGATCTTTCAAATCTGAGTGAAGTGGATGCGCAACGCACTACTGACCTCGAAGCAGAAGAGCATATACAGCGACAGAGCCGTTGGGCACGTGTAATTGGTTCACTACTTGGTGGTGCTGCACTTGGGCACATTGCTCATGCAAATGCCTCTACAGTAGGTACTCCAGATGCACATGAGTCTGTGGCAGCAGCGCATCACGCAAGAAATCCAATTACAGTGGGGCACCCAGCAGAAACTGCTCACGCAAGCCCTGCTCATGTTGACGCTGCAAAGCCAGAAGCACCAGCGACTCCAGAAGCGCACGCAAAAACAGACGTTGGTGCGGGAGCGGAGAAGACAACCACCGCGCCAAGTACAGAAGCACCTAAGCACACACCAGATGCGGAAGCGAAGCCTGGCGCCGCACCTAGTTCTGTAAAAGTTGAAACTTCACTACCTAAGACAGAAGTGCCTGCCTCAGCAGAGAGTACGCATGCGCCTGAAGCTTCAACTCCTGAAACCTCACGCACTGATGCACAACCTTCTGAGGAGCC
>CALLKD010000035.1 GCA_938008595.1 uncultured bacterium
ATGGGTCTACGTTTGATGGTGGGAATCCAACAAATGGGTACCACCCGCTCTGGATGGTTATCCTGCTTCCAATATACGCACTGTTCTCTGTAGGAGGGACATTTGATATCGCACCTATATATGTGTCTCTCGCACTCCTTAGTGTCTTCAACGTCATCACTGCCGTCATACTGTTTCGCCTTATCGCTCGTATAACAAGCGATATATATATTCAGGCTGCGGCACTGTTGGTGTGGGTAGCAAATCCTTTTGTATTTACGGAGTCACTGAATGGTCTTGAGACGTCAATCAGTTTGCTGTTCCTCGTTTCATTCTTCACGATGACGCTCACGGCGCTACAGAGAAACGAAACAAAGTACTTTGTGTGGGCAGGAGTACTTGCAGGACTCATGATGCTCTCACGACTTGATCTTGTAATGTATCTAGTAGCGGTACTTCTGTATTGTGTTTTTGTATACGGCATTCGCGCTTCGGTACGACCGGTTCTTTCAATGGGTCTCGCTGCGACAGTAGTGGTGGCACCTTGGTTTATATGGAATCTCACACACTTCCACATGCTGATGACTGCGGCATCAAATGCTTCGGCATACATAAACCATCTTTTGATTGTGCAGGATAATGGAGCAAGTGCTGCGCAGGCTATTAAAGCCGTCTTCTATTCGCTGGTGGTGTACGGCATTGATCTGTTTAATCGCACGGGTGCAGCATGGCTTTTGTTTGTAGGTACGGGTGCTGGTCTTGTACTGTTGCTTCGTCGGGAGCCGGTTGAAAAATCTGTACGAGATGTGCTTGTGCTTGGAACAGTATTCCTCCTTGGCTTTGCACTTTTGTTTTGTGCAAATGCAGGTGTTCGTTTTACCGTTCGCTCATGGTACTTCGTCTCCTTTAATCTCTTCTTCTCTTTGCAAATGGCATGGGTGCTCGACCGCTTGTTTGGTGTGAGCGCTCTAAAGAAGAAAGCGTTGACACTCTTTGTTTTGCTACTGCTTGGTTCGTATTTTATTAGTTGGTACAGCACTCTTCGTAATCAGTTCAGTAATGAGCGAGCGATGTTTGCTATGGCAACATGGATGAATGAGACACTGCCAGCTAATACCCCTGTGGGCGTATTTAATGCTGGCGTAGAAGGGTACTTCTCGCACGTACGAGTTATTAATCTTGATGGGCTAGTAAATAACAGTGCGTACGAGGCGATGAAGGATCGGAAGTTGTGGTCATATATTCTGGATCAGAAGATTCAATATATTGCTGATTTTGAGTTGTATCTCACATACCGGTACAAGAGCGTACTTGATACCCCAGACTTCGTACATGAACTTACTCCTGTGCATGCCGTGTCTGTGCGTGACTTTAAACGAAACATGTCGAGTCTAACGATATATAGCGTACCTAAAACTCATGAGTAACTCCTTCTTCACATGGCTAGTGGCACCTTTAAAAGGAAAGGGGTTACGCAAATATAAGGTAGTGCGGTTCGCACTTACACTGACACGCCCGCGCACCGTCTCTATCAATGGCCTGACCCTCTTTGTTGATAGGTCAGATGCTGTAATTACAGGACAGCTTACAAATGGTGCGTACGAACCTCTCGAGACAGATATTATTTCAAAACTGGTACAGCCTGGATTTACCATACTCGATATTGGGGCAAATATTGGATACTACACAACCTTACTCTCACGTAAGACAGGGGACACTGGCGGAGTGCATGCCTTTGAACCATTTCCACAATCTGCTGCACTACTCATGAAGAATCTTGCGGTAAACAACTGCACAAATGTTGTTGTGCACCAGATCGCACTTTCACGTGAGAAGGGTGAGAAGGATTTGTATCTTAATGGATACAACACGGGAGATAACAGACTGTATGCGTCAGAAGGAATGAATCATATAGCGGTACGCACAGATCGACTGGATGATGTGCTACCACCTGGGGTATCGGTTGATCTAATCAAGATGGACATACAAGGATCAGAGTGGAACGCACTGCAAGGTATGGCGCAGACACTTGCCGCACATCAACCACTCCTTATTAGTGAGTTCTGGCCACTAGGACTGTTGCGTGCAGGGGGAAGTGCACGTGTGATGTTGGAATTTCTGGAAGGACTCGGATATGCGTTTATAGAAATAAACGAAGGAGCACATTCCTATAAGGCCACCTCTATGGAGATGCTACTTACTGAGTACCCTGAGACCAAGGAAGCCTTTACAAATATACTTTGCGTGCCAAAAAGTGACTCGGTCTCACGCGTTCTCAGTCTTTTAGACGCTGTAGTATAATTGCAGCATTATGAAAAAAATTGCTCTCTGGACCACCCTCACGTCGCTTTTTATTATTCCGTTCCTCGCGCTCTACGTGCCAGATGGCATGTTTTTCCCTTTTATTACCGGTAAGAACTTCGGATTCCGCATTCTTGTTGAGATAGCATTCTCAGCGTGGCTTCTCCTTGCGTTCTTTGATAGGAAGTACCGCCCGCAATTCTCATGGGTACTCGTGCCGTACGTGTTCTTTGTTGCGTGGCTCTTTGTCGCTGACATGCTTGCCGTAAATGCACACAAGGCACTGTGGAGTAATTTTGAGCGAATGGACGGATGGGTGACGCTAATTCATGTCTTCCTATTCTTTGTTGTCGCAGGTTCCGTACTTTCTGCGGAGAAGCTGTGGCGCAAGTGGTGGCTTACATTCGTTGGAGCATCATTCCTCGTGTGTATGCATGCAGTTTTCCAGCTTATAGGGAGACTACAAATAAACCAGGGCGGTGTACGTCTTGATGCAACACTCGGTAATGCAGAGTATCTTGCAGGGTACCTTCTCTTTGCCATTGCCATGAATGTATGGCTCATCATTAAGACCGTACATAACGCATGGCTTCGCAATGCGCTCTACGCGCTCGCACTACTGCAGTTGGTTATTCTTTTCCAGACTGGTACACGCGGTACCCTCATAGCGCTCGTAGTTGCGGCAGGACTTGGTTCGCTGTTGTGGTTCGTTAAGGCAGGGAAGAAGGGTCGCACCATTGCACTAAGTATTATGGCAGTTCTTGTCGTGCTTGTGGGAGGTCTGTATGCACTTCGTGGCACCGCTGTTGTTACAGAAAGTCCAAATCTACATCGTCTTGCATCTACCTTTGCTCTAAAGAAGGAATTGGGTACTCGTCTCACCATTTGGGGTATGGCCCTTGAGGGTGTGCAGGAACGACCAGTAACCGGATGGGGACAGGAAGGTTTTAACTATGTATTCAATCAGTATTACCGACCATCACTCTACGCACAGGAAGCATGGTTCGATAGGGCACACAATCTCTTCATTGACTGGCTTATTGCTGGTGGAATCCCAGCACTTCTGTTCTTTGTTCTACTACTCGCTACGGCGTTCTATGCACTCTACCGAAATGATGAGTACACTCTTGCGGAACGTGTCGTGCTTATCACCGCGCTCATTGCGTACTGTGTGCAGGGGCTTGTGGTGTTTGATAACCTGCTTACCTATATTCCGCTTGCAGCAATACTCGCGATGGCACATGCCGGCAGAGCTCGCCCAGTAGGGTTCCTTACAAGACTACCTGAGATGAAGGATGAGACACTTACTATTGTTACGAGTGTAGGAGTGGTGGCACTCACGGTGGTACTTATATGGTCTGTTAACGTCCCTACAATACGTGCTGGGTACAACATCATTAATGCAATGACCCCAACAAATGATGCCAAGGCTAGACTTGGGTACTTTAAAGCAGCCTATGCAAATGGAGGCTTTGCCTCACAAGAGGTTACCGAGCAGCTATTGCAGTTTGCAACAGCCATTGCTGCGAGTGATCAGGTTACGGGCGAACAGAAATCTGAAGTTGCACACTACGCCGTGGAGAAGATAGCAGAGCAGATCAACAAAGCGCCAAATGATGCACGCTTGCGTATGCAGTATGCCGTACTGCTTCGCACCTACGGACAATACCCAGGAGCATATGTAGAAAGTGCACGGGCAGCACAACTATCACCAAACAAGCAATCAATATTATTTGAGCAGGGTATTGAGCGTTTGCAGGCAGGTAATGCAAAGGCTGCTACGGAATTCTTTACCAAGGCATATGAGCTTGATACGAGTAACCCTGTTGCGGCAAGCTATAGTGCTGCGGGGTATCTTTTCCAAGGAGACGTTGCAACGGGCAAGGCGCTCTTGCAGAATGCCTTTGGTACAACCACGGTTAACCAAGATATTCTCATATATGCGTACTATGAAATTAAGGACTGGAAGGATCTCATTCTCGCTCTCGAACTAAAGAGTAGAGAAGATGGGGACGCAAAGTCAGCATTCCAACTCGCTGCAGCATACTCACAGGCAGGTATGAACGGTACCGCTGAACAGATCATCATCAAGGCAATGGCCGAGCATCCTGATGCTAAAGATCAAGGCAACGCACTCCTTAAGCAGCTGCACGGCGGTAAGTAGCACCTTAGAACAATGCGTATAGATGAATACGTCCCACTGAGTACCCTCACTACACTGCGAGTGGGTGGTGCAGCTCGGTACGTGTGTCATATTGAATCCCTCAAAGATCTTACGGACGCGTGCGAATTTGCAGAAGCACATGCACTTCCCATCATTCCCCTTGGGGAGGGAAGTAACGTACTTGCACCTGATGAAGGACTTGCTGCAGTCATACTTCTCATGAAGCTCCCTGGAGCTATATACGAGGACATGGGCACGCATGTGCGCGTACGTGCGTCTGCCGGACTTTCGTGGGACACCTTTGTATCTGCGTGCGCAGAGCGCAGTGTGTGGGGTATTGAAAACCTTGCTGGCATACCAGGCACCGTTGGTGCTGCACCGGTACAGAATATTGGCGCATACGGTGCCTCGGTATCTGACAGTATTGAGTGCGTAGAAGCGTATGATGTGCAGACCAAGGAGAGTATTCGTATACCGCACGATGCGTGTAGGTTTGGGTATCGCCAAAGCCGCTTTAAGAACGAAAAGAACTTGATCATTACCGCAGTGACGTTTCTCCTATCAAAACAGGGGACTCCAGAGCTGCACTATCCAGACTTTGCTCCCTTCAAAGACACGTGCGCACAAACACCACGTGCTGTGACATCCCTTGTGCGAGAGATACGTGCTAAGAAGTTTCCAGACCTAACACAATTTGGTACTGCAGGTTCATTTTTTAAAAACCCAATTGTCTCACGTGAAGTGTACGAAAGACTTGTAGAGCGATATGAAGGATTGCCAGGATTCGCTGAAGGAGACGCAGTAAAGATTCCCGTAGCGTGGATTCTTGATCGCGTACTACACCTTCGTGGATACACAGAAGGGAATGTGCTGCTATTTCAAAACCAGCCACTGGTACTAGTTACACAGAATGGCGCAACGGCAGATGCAGTTAAAAAGTTTGCAGAAGTGATCGCTGAAAAAGTTTTTGCAGTAAGTGAAATTAAAATTTCTCCTGAAGTGCAATTTCTAAAATAAATTTTGTAAATTATTTTTTTGAAAAGTTATCCACATAATTATTTTTTTTCATACAAAAATATTTTAACCGCGCAATAATAGAGAGGTAACACATTTGCGCACAAAATATTTTTTAAAACTTTTGAAAAATATTTTGTGCGCATGTGGGTCGAACTTTAGTCATAGTAATTAAATTTACAATCATATGGCAGCTAAGAAAAAGACAGCTAAGAAGGCGGTAAAGAAGGCAGCTAAGAAGAAGGTTGCTAAGAAGACCGTTAAGAAGGCAGTCAAGAAGACAGTGAAGCGTGCAGCTAAGAAAACTGCAAAGAAGACAGCAAAGCGCAAATAAGCATTTTGTTAGAAAAACCGCTCCTTCTGGGAGCGGTTTTTCTATGGTTTCTGATAGTAGAAGAAATCAGAGCAAAAAGGTATAGTGGCTAGTATATGAATGGCTTACTTACACGTATCTTTAGTCAAAACCAGTCCGCACTCTTCCTTAAGGAGGCAGCTCCTGTGCTGCGTATTGCAGGAGAGCATGCTGAGGCTTTTGAGGCCCTTACCCAGGAAGAGATCCGCACTCGCTTACAGGACGTGAAGGAGCGTACTGGCGGCTCACCAACAAAGGATGCTGATATTGCAGAAGTGTTTGCAATTGTAAGGGAGGCTTCACGGCGAGTATTAAATGAACGGCACTATGACGTGCAGCTTCTTGGAGGACTTGCTCTTACGAAAGGAAAGATTGCAGAAATGCGCACCGGAGAAGGAAAGACACTAGTGGCGACACTTGCAGCAACCCTTCGTGCCCTTTCTGGGAAGGGTGTGCACCTTGTAACCGTGAATGACTATCTTGCACGCCGTGATGCTGCATGGATGGGGCAGGTGTATGACTACCTAGGACTTTCGCTCGGTGTGGTTACTTCAAGTGGTGCATATCTATATGACGGGACGCACACCACAACACCAGAAGATGAGTCACGAGACGAAACAGGATCCTTCCGTGTTTTCTATGATTACCTACGACCCGCTTCAAAGAAGGAAGCATATGCGGCTGATATAACATACGCAACAAATAACGAACTTGGGTTTGATTATCTTCGTGACAACACTGCATACGACGCAAACCAAATGGTGCAGCGCGGCCAGCACTTTGCCATTGTTGACGAGATTGACTCAATTCTTATCGATGAGGCCCGCACCCCACTTATTATTTCCGGACCCGCAGCTGACGCAGAGCAGCTGTACGAACGATTTGCCGGTATCGCAAACACTCTCTCTGAAGGTACCGACTACACGGTTGATGAAAAGCAACGAGCTATTCAGCTTACAGAAGAAGGTATTGCAAAAGCAGAGAAGGCGCTCAATATTGAAAACCTCTATACCGAAGCAGGGGTGAAGCTTGCACACCATCTTGAAACTGCCGTGCGTGCAAAGGCTCTCTTTAAGAAGGATAAGGAGTATGTGGTACGAGATAACGAGGTATTGATTGTTGATGAGTTCACCGGACGCTTGAAGCCAGGCCAGCGTTGGAGCGAAGGTCTACATCAGGCAGTAGAGGCTAAGGAAGGGGTGTCCATTCAAAAGGAGTCACGTACCTATGCAAGTGTTACATTCCAGAACTACTTCCGCATGTATGAAGCCCTCTCTGGTATGACCGGTACCGCACTTTCAAGTGAAGAGGAGTTCTACACGGTATACAAGCTAGAAGTGGCAGCTATTCCAACACACCGGACTGTGTTACGAAGAGATCATGATGATTTCATTTTCCAAACAAATGCCGGGAAGTATGCAGCTCTAACGCGAGAAGTGCAGGAACTTCACAAGAGGGGTCAGCCGGTACTTATTGGTACTGTTTCTATCGATGACAACGAAGTGGTCAGCCAGTATCTTACTGCTGCTGGAGTACCCCATGAGGTATTGAACGCAAAGAATCACGAGCGTGAGGGTGAGCTAATCGCACAAGCTGGTCGTCTAGGACGCGTTACGGTGGCAACAAACCTTGCCGGACGCGGGGTTGATATTAAGCTCGGAGGAGCACCAGTTGACGAGACGGAGCGTGAGAAGGTGCGTGAGCTTGGTGGACTTGCCGTTATTGGTACGGAGCGTCACGAAGCACGACGTATCGACAACCAGCTGCGCGGTCGTTCAGGTCGCCAAGGAGATCCTGGCGATACCCGCTTTTACGTTTCTCTTGAGGATAAGCTGATGCGCGTATTTGCTTCAGACATGCTAAAGCGAGTGATGGGAACGTTCAAAATCCCAGAGGATGAACCAATTGCAAGTTCAATGATCTCAAAATCACTTGAGAGCGCACAAAAGAAAATTGAAGGATTTAACTTTGATTCTCGAAAGCAAGTGCTTGCATACGATGATGTGTTAAGCACACAGCGCCTCTCGGTATATGCACGCCGCCGTATTGCACTTATCGGATCTTCTGATGAGTTTATGGAAATGGTGAAGGAGATTATCGGTGATGACGAGGATACCATTCTTGCCTATGCAGAGAAGGAGCATGCGTATGGCAGTGATCTGTGGCTCAGTCTTGTGCGTAGACTAGTGCTTCAGGTTATCGATGCTTTCTGGCTTGAGCATCTTGAGACCATGGATTACTTGCGCAAGAGCGTTAGCCTGCGTGGATACGGTCAGCGAGATCCACTACTTGAGTACCGAAGAGAGGGACTCATACGGTTCCAGGAAATGCAGGACGCTGTTAATGCGCAGGTGCGTGAGGCGCTCCCTCGTTTGGAACCAGCAGACGAATCTCGTATTAAGGCGGAAGAAGCGAAAGTGCGTGCAGCACTTGTTGCCGCAAGTGAGGGTGCTGATGCCACTGCCAGCAAGGAGCCGCTCGTTAAACAGGGTGTCCAGTATGAACGTAATGACATGGTCATCGTTCGCCTAGGAGAAGTAACTGAGACTATGAAGTACAAAAAGGCAGAAGCGCTGCTTTCTGAGGGCTGGGTCATCGAAGGAAAGGCATAGCAAAGAAGGGGGTGTAGCGTATTTAATACAACCGAGCACACCATGCT
>CALLKD010000036.1 GCA_938008595.1 uncultured bacterium
CGGCTTGGTGATCGATGAAGGACGCAGTAAAGTGCGATAAGTGTCATGACTTGCAGATCCCCGAGAGCTGACAAATCTCTGAATACAAATGGTGGCTGATTAAACACAGCCATGCGTCGTGGAGTGTAGACGCTCCAGCACATCATCACAACATATGATGTATCTGTAAAAAGATATTATATGTGTTTGTGGACCTGCACTTGTCGATGACGAGTGTCAAATCAAGATTGAGTGCGTGTAATGATGTTTACTTCATCATCACACAAACACACGTCGACGAAAAGGAGGTCTCAAAAACCTCCCCGACTTAAAACGTGGTTGTTTTGTGTGTCTAATCACGTCAGTCTAAACAAACAAACAACGATTAACTTTGTTGTTTGAATTGATGATACAAGAGCCACCTCCACGACGTAGGATAACCCGCTGAACTTAAGCATATCATTGAGCGGAGGACAAGAAAACAACCGTGATTCCCTGAGTAACGGCGAGTGAACAGGGACAAAGCCTATGCTCGAATCCACGGCGGACGGAACCAGAAGCCATGGAATTGTAGTGCAAGGACCTGCATTGCCAGTGTGGCTTATCCAGTTAGATCAAGCGCTTTGGAAAAGGCTACCATCGAGGGCTAACGTCCCGTCCGGTCTAACGCGGTATTTGTCACTAATTTGCTGGCTGTAGGACCCAAGAGTCGTGCAGTTTGAGAGTGCTGTACTAAACCGCAGGTGTACTTCTGCGAAGGCTAAATATTGCACCAAGTCCGATAGCGAACAAGTAGTGTGAACGAAAGATGAAAAGCACTTTGGAAAGAGAGTGAAAAAGTCTTTGACATCGTTGGGCGCCAAGGGTATAGGACCCGTGATGGCGACATCCGTGGCTGCAGATAGTCACGGAGTCAGCGACCGCTTCTAAACGTCTGGGACCTGCTGCTCGGCAATTCTGCCTGGATTCCCTTCGGGGTTTTTGGGGGCGCTGAGAGCTCGGCTGTGTCCAAGGGGCGGGAACCTATTTTGATGGAGTCTTCGTATGGCCCTATTGAAGGCTGGTGACCGCGATCCGAGCGTATGTCCCTACGGGGAGGTGCCTCTTGTCGCGGGAGATGAATAGAATCAGCCCGAAAGGTGGGGAATAACAGGAGCTCCTGATGATCGCTGGCACGCTTCCCTCGAGGAAGTAATAGATTTTACACGGTCTTTTACCAACCGTCTTGAAACACGGACCAAGGAGTCTACCGAATGTGCGAGCGTTTTGGTGAGTGAAACCATACGACGCGCAATGAAAGTGACAATTTTTTTACACCTGTGACTAGGCTGTCTAGGGGCTTGTCTTCTAGTATTACTTAGGCAACGGGGCTCGGTCCGGCTGGAATTCTCAAAAGGATCTGAAGCAAAGCACATTCGCTGGGACCCGAAAGATAGCGAGCTTTTCCTGGGCCGGTGGAAGCCAGGGGAAACCTTGGTGGACGACCGTAACAGTGCTGACGTGCAAATCGCTTGTCGGATCAAGGCAAAGGGGCGAAAGACTCATCGAGCTATCTAGTAGCTGGTTCCCTCCGAAGTTTCTCTCAGGATAGCTAGAGACAAACATCTACGAGTTGCGTCAGGTAAAGCAAATGATTAGAAGTCTTGGGGAGATTCTTTTCCTCAACTTATTCTCAAACTCTAAATGGGCGCGGTATGCTTCCTTCTTCATTGAGGTAGCAGCTAGAATCGAGTCTCTAAGTGGGCCACTATTGGTAAGCAGTATTGGCGACGCGGGATGCACCGAAAGCGGACCAAAGGTACCTAAGCATTTGCTAATTAGATCCCAGCGAAGGGCGTTGGTTCATCTAGACAGCAGGAATGTGATCATGGAAGTCGAAACCGTCTAAGGAGTGTGTAACAACTCACCTGCCGAATGGACCAGCCCCGAAAATGGACGATGCTTAAGCAGATCACCTATGGTCCGCCGGTCCACTGGTAAAAACTTCAATAATCCAGGGCCGCGTAGGAGGGCGTGGGGCACGAGAAGAAGCGTTTGGCGTAAGCCTGCGTGTTATCGTGTAATCCCAGTGCAGATCTTGGTGGTAGTAGCGATTATTCTGTTTGAGAACACAGAAGACTGAAGCGGAGTAGGTTTCCATGTGAACAGTACTTGGACATGGGTCAGTCGGTCCTAACCCCCAAGGAAGTCCTTCTTGGAAAGGCCGTGGAGCCAGTCGTGGGTCAAACTACGATTGGAGTCACTCACTCGGCAGCGGGGGAAAGGGAATTCGGTCAACATTCCGAAACCGGCATGTGGGGAACAGGGATTGGGGCTTGCTCCATCTCCCTTAAGATATCTCTTTTCATCGGGGGGTATCGACGAGGCTTTAAAGCAGTTGACGACGGCAGGTCGCCAGGGTAGTCTAGCCTGTGGAGAGTTATCTTTTCTCTTTGACGTAGCTGACGCTTCGAATATCATTTCACGTGGAGAAAAGCGTCTGAACACATAGGGAAAGCGGCGCGCCTCACCATGCGCCGTTCTAGGTGCCTTGACTATCCTTCTGAAAGCCCTGCCTGAGATCCACAAACGTTGACTTCCTTCACGGGAAGGTAACGAAAAAACACACCTTAGCCCCTATTGTGGTCGGCTTTCGTCTTCTTCACGGGAGGCGGGAGTTGTGCCACAAGGGACTAGGGAGTGGCTTCCCTTACACGCTCGGCCGTACCGATAACCGCATCCGGACTCCGAGGTGAATAGCCTCTGGTCAATGGAGCAATGTGACCAAGGGAAGTCGGCAAAATCGATGCGTAACTTCGGGAGAAGCATTGGCTCCACTGGCTGGATGGTGGTCATGTCAGCCAATGCAGGCAACACGCTTCACGGCGTTTGTGGGTCGGCGTGGGATGATCGATGAACTGCTCTCGGGTGGATTATTGATCGCTCATGTCGGCTCCGTTGTCTGTATCGCTGCGGGTTCAAATGGTCATCACAGTGGCTTGCTGCTGTGGTGGCTTTTGCCCGCCTGGCTGGTTTTGTCATGTAACAGTGGCAAAGTTTGGCTCCATTGTGAACAGCTAATCTGGAACTGGCGCTGAGAAGGGGAATCTAACTGTTTAATTGAAACATAGCATGGAGAGACGCATGTTGAGGTCGTCGTGGGCTCCAGGTGCGTCCTGCCCAGTGCTCTCGAATGTTAATGCGAAGAGATTCTATCAAGCTCGGGTAAACGGCGGGAGTAACTATGACTCTCTTAAGGTAGCCAAATGCC
>CALLKD010000037.1 GCA_938008595.1 uncultured bacterium
CCAGCCGTCCTGAGCCCTTCCAGCCCCTTGCTACGCAGGTCCTTAATAACCTTATACTCCAGTGCCCTGCCTGCTGTGTAATTCCTGTTTGGCATGCAACTCCTCCTGATAGGCCAGGAGATACTTCCTGGCTGCGTCCAGATAGCCCCTGCAGAACCCTAACTTGGGATACCCTGTGATCACCCCTGCGGGGTTGGTTTTGACCTCGTATGGAGCCAAGGCATCCTCCAAAGGGACGCCATTCTGTAGCTCACGTGAGAGGTAACGAGACGCGACATCCACATAGGCGCGCTCATCGGCCCCTGTTTTCTCCACGGAGATGAACACTTCCTGAATCCTCCCGCCAGGATCAAGTGAGGAAGTGATATATAGGCTGGCGCGTCCGGTCGCGTGTACAATGCCCAGCTTTTGTGTAACGGATTCACGGCGACTTGGTAGCTCATGCACATTAGTCCTCCTCTGGCTGGACCACCATCATGCCGCAGGCTGTGGCCTCCACGGTAATAGGGATGGTCATCTCACGGTGAATCATGCACTCCTCTCGCGTACTGAATGGCCCAAACCCCCACACCTGCACATGGTCTACCGTGGCGAAGTAGAACCAGGCGACTAGTGCGGTACTAAGCACCTTTCACCTCTTTCACAATGTCCTTCAACTTCTTCACCACATAGGCCAGCCTGCCTGGTGGGGTCATCTGCGCCTTGGGGCTGATGAGCAAATCAATGCCGTCTGTGTTTATCCAGTTGATAGAGTGCCCTTTGGCCACCAGTTCGTCAATCTCTGGACTCGTAACAAAGCAGTCATCTACCCATATTACTTTAGGGTCCTTACACTTCCCCATGGTTACAATGCCACAAACCGTGGCCCTTTCTTTTCGTTGATGGTGGATCTAAACCAGGTGCTGCAGTCCTGGCACTGGTACCGCTGGTACCGACCTGATTGGCTGTAGTAATGCCCTCGCTTCTGGTACCCGCTGCTCTCACAATTGGGGCAGCACAGATCCAGGCGAAAGGCATTGTGGTTGGTATGGTGGTTCATCCAGGGCAACAGCTTTTCATACACCCTTTGCATGATAACCACATCGTTCTTGTTGTACCGTTCCATGCGTGCCCAGGCAGAAGGGTCTCCATTCATGCACTTCACCCACAACTCGTGCCCCTCATGCTTGG
>CALLKD010000038.1 GCA_938008595.1 uncultured bacterium
GATCTACACAGGCGAAGACACTCTTTCCCTACACGACGCTCTTCCGATCTAATGGTACTCTATATGGTATGCCTAAAGGGTCACATAACGCAAGGCGACGCACAGAGATGGAGGGCAGGCCTTATTGCAAGTACTGTAAGGAGTACCCATGTCAACGTAAGGGCAGGCGTTCTGACGGCTCTCCTCGTTATGCTCCTCGTTGTAAGCGTTGCTGGAAGAAGCAGTATTACCCAAGCCCTATAAAAGAACAATCCAGCAATGAGTCAGGAAGGCATCACAAAGGGTATCGCAAGCATCTGAAGGCAAGCTGCGAGTGGTGCAATTTTACGGCATTACATCCAATACAGCTTGATATTGACCATATTGACAATAATCACCGCAATAACCACCCTAATAACCTCCGTACACTGTGCCCACCTTGTCATCGCCTTAGAAACCTTGCCGAAATGATCCTTGCCATGCTCCATCGCACATACCCAATCCAGTAGTGTTGCACAAATGCCACATATATCAATATAAGTGAGTATGAGGGCATCACGCATTGTCAACCGCTGGAATCTCAAGAGTCGGGCCAAGGCTGGCCGTTATCTCCTCAATTGGCAACAGCGGCTCACGCAAGGTGCCCACAATCTCTATACATCGGGCTATACGGACGCATTATTAGAGGCCGCAAGCAAGGAGGGCAATGACCAACCGCGCTTGAGCCCCCCACCTCCTCCCGAGACTGCCCACTCTAACGGGCTTGCACAAGGGGTCGATAGGTCTTCAAGTGGGGGCTCTCTAATAATCACTGGGGAGCATCTGTAATGCCCTTCGTCAAGGGGCAACCGCATATGGGCCATGTCCTCACACCAGAGGATCGTGCGAAGGCCCACGCCAAGGCTGCCCAGGCCATGCAGCAGAAGAAGCTCATGAACCTGGAGGACCTGAAGGCAACCACCTCTGGCCTGCTAGGGCGTCTCACAGACTGGCTAGCAGCCACAGACGAGAATGGCAACCCCAGGTTTGAGCAGATGTTAGCGGAAAGTAAGATCAAGGATGTGGCGGTGGTATTTGGCATCCTTACCGAGAAGTTCTTACTGACCCAAGGCCAGCCAACCACTATTATGGCCCATCAAGAGCAGCGTACCGCCGACGAGTTGTTCAATGCTG
>CALLKD010000039.1 GCA_938008595.1 uncultured bacterium
GGTCGCGGTAGGGACTACCCTCACGAGCAGCCCCCCGCACAGATCCGTACGTACAGATTTCCCGTATACGGCTCCTATGAAGCGTATTTGGCGTCAAATCGCTTGTAAGGATAATCGTGTAGACGCTTCGGTGTAGGAATGTAGAGATCACTCAGTTTCCCGTACTTCTCCCAATTCATGTTGTGCCTTTGGCTCCTTCTGCGTAAGGCTTTTAGCCAGTACCTCGATACTTCCCTTCTAAAGTTACTTAAAAGGTCTATATTACCTGGCACTGCATGATAGTTGAAGTAGCCTTGCACTGAGCTTTTAATCCATTCGCCTATCACAGGGATTGGTTCATGTCTACGCTGCATGAGCGTTTCCTTAATAGCCTTCAGCGCTCGGCACATCCTTTTCTTCGCAGTAATGCGTTTAACCGCAAAATGACGGTTCGGGTATGTTCTTGTGCATATGTGAGTGAATCCTAAAAATTCAAAAGTTCCCGGCTTTCTTATTCCCAATTTCTTACATTGCTCGTCCGCAAATCTACCAAAACGTACCAGTTTGGTTTTCTTTGGGTGGAGTTGCAGTTGAAATTGTGCAAACCGTTGCTTCAGCTTCTCTAGGAATGCTTCAGCTTCGCCCTTATGTTCAAAGCCCAAGGCAATATCGTCGCCATATCTGACCACGATCACATCGCCTTTAGCTCTTTTCTTGCGATACTGCTGTACCCATAAATCAAAAACATAGTGCAGATAGATATTTGAAAGCAATGGCGAAATTACTGACCCTTGCCCAACACCTTGTTCAAGGGATTCCCATTTCCCTTGCCTAGTCACACCTGCCTCTAGCCATTTGTCGATTATCCGTAATACCCGCTTATCTGCTATCCGATGTTGGAGAAATCGTCTTATCCATTGGTGGCTCAGAGTGTCATAGAAGCCTTGAATATCAACGTCCAACACCCAGTTCACTTTCTTTCTAGAAATCCCTACTGCTAGAGCATCCAGTGCATCATGACAGCTTCTTCCAGCCCTAAAGCCGTATGAGAAACCTAAGAAGTCGCTTTCATAAATAGCTGAAAGAACTTCCATTACGGCATGTTGCACTATTTTATCTTCTACGCAATTGAGACCAATCTTTCGGGAACCACCATCTGGTTTAGAAATACTCTTTTCCAAAGTTGGTCGCGCGCAATAGCTTCCTTTATGGATTCTGCTATGCAACTCCTTGACATTGGCTTCTAAATCCCTTTCATATACTGCCCATGTTATTCCATCGATCCCTGGGGTAGCTTTTCTTTTTAATGAATAGAAGCTTTCCTTGAGTCTTTCTGGTGTTACATGGTGTAAAAGGGCAGTGAACTTCACGGTTTTATCCTTCTGCGCCAATTGACGCAGGCGAAGTACCCCAGACTGTACGTTTTCCCGACTCTGTGTTCGGCACATAGCTTGATACTCCTCCTTCCTCTTCATCAAAGGCCTTTCCTCCATCCTCTCCGCTGGATATTCCCATTGTTCGAGGACTTCCTTGGTCTTATGCCTTTGTCCGACTTCTTACAAACGTACATGTAGAGATTATAGTTGATCACCTTCCTCCACCGGCTTGGTAACACTCTTACCCAAGCGCTTGCAAGATCTCCCAGTTTCTGCGTAAAGAACTTCAACACATACATAGGGCCTACGACCGCGGGAAGTTTGGAAATAGCTCGCATAACGCTATTTTCAATTTTGCTTTCCAATTCGCTCAACATTGTCAGCACCTCCAATCGTTTTATTTCGCGGCTCAATACCTAGTCTATGTCTCCTCTGTCAACGCTTCGCATGACTCCTCACGAAGTTCTACGCATGACTCGAGGTCAGAGTAGCTTGCTAGTCTTTCTCTGCAGGGACTTTCACCCATTATCCTTCACCAGCTTTCCTGGCGCAC
>CALLKD010000040.1 GCA_938008595.1 uncultured bacterium
AAAAATTGAAGGGAAGTAAATACTCCGTGAAGGGGAAATCCTCATGGATATACCATTAACTCTAATGCTGACGATGCTCTCTCGGTACTAGCCGCTGGAGCCCGTTAGCTACCAGGTACTCGTGTAGCCGAGGGTTGTTACGGAGCGATCGCCAAGGTAACCATTGATCGTCGGACGGACCGTACCCTGACCAGCGGACTAAGAAATCCATGTCGCTCTTGCGCTTAGGATCGCCACTGTGCCTTATTATAGACTCTACGACGAACTCGCCTTGTACCTTACGAGCCATTGCTTCAGGGCTAAGGTTGCGGTCGTCGTGGCTATATGGGTGTAGATACTTAATATGGGTAGTAAACTCCTTCTGAGTTACGAAGTCATAAAGGGTGTATGACCCCCCCACATTACCGAGTACTCTAAATGGCCCCTTAAGGTTGGTATGGAGTTTCGTTGGCGGTCTCATGCCTAACGGTCCATCCGGGTAATTGGAGAGCACTAATGAGTTTACTGGAAAAGTAGTCACTGTTTCCGGTGGTTCACTCATGTGCTTCTCGTTTATTTGCTGTTGTCTACGGTCAGCATAAGCTAGTAGCTCTTCTTGCTGCCTCAACATGCTAATAGCCCATTGGCTTAGAGGAGTGTCGGTTTGAGGGATGGCTTCCAGTGGTAGGAATATTCCTCTGTCTAGGTTCACCATGTTACCATAAAGTAACGAAGCAGGACTCACACCGATACTCTCATTAACGGTGGAGTTCAATATCCTAGCGACTAAAGGTAGTCGCAAAGACCAATCCGTCGTCGTCCCGACAGCGAACGTTATGGCTCGTAAGTGTCTTAACACTTCCTTATTAGCCCGTTCGACTATAGCGTTCTCCTCCTTTGAGTCCGAGAAGATTGCCGCGATCGCAGCGCGGCTGAACAAAGAGGTTGATGGCGTCTACGCGTACGTGAGGGCCGAATTTGCGCCGGATCTGGATGTCTCTCGACCGTTTATACAGTTTGCTAAGGCAGCGTACAACATTCCAGACTTCTGTTCAGTGCAGGAGTTCGTGAAACGATGGGCTGAGGGCGACCCGATCTTCGGTGACGAAGTGTCGGGCGCTGTTTCAGTGCCGAGAGAGGGAAGAGTGGCGCAGGTAGTTCCCACTCCCGCCCCTTCCGAGAGAGACGTTGAGAGCTGGCCAGTCAGGGAGGCGCCCAGAGGCTCACCGGTCCGTCAGATTGCTCCGGGACCAGGCGAGGTTCGTTCCTCCGAGCCATCGTACACCTCTGCTTCCGCCTCGACAGGTCTTACCTCATCGTCGACGATGGTGATTCAGACCGAGGACGCAGTGTACCTGAAGGAGTGGGAGAAGAGAAGTTGAAGAGCTTCCGGGACTTTGTGTGGCGAAGAACGAGAGACCCAGCAACCTCCGCCGGCTTCCGGCCCGATAGGTACATGTCCAAAG
>CALLKD010000041.1 GCA_938008595.1 uncultured bacterium
CCCGATACCGTTGATGGGTCCGCGAGTGATCCCAAGTACAATGTCAAGCTGCGCGGCTACAGCTGAGTTTGGGATAGATATGATTGGCTGTCCCGAACGCTCTGACTGTTCCTGAAGATCAGCCTGCTTGAGGTTAATGTAAGCCGGGGATTCGATCTCCACGGGTGTCTGGTCGTTTTTGTCTTTGATTACTAGTTTCATATTAGTCTCCCTAAGTCTTGGAATAGGGTTGTTTAGAACAACCCTCCTGTGATAAGTTCATTGTCGAAATCGACTTTGTTTAGCCGTACGTTGTAATTGGCTTCCGTTGTGTTGAAGACTTGTGTAAAGTGCGCTTTCAGATCTTTAGGATAATCCACCGGACCTAACACGCAGCTTACGCCATGCATATCTTCATGAAAATTGGTTGCAAACTCCAAAGCGTACCCTTTACGCCTTAAATACATTTTGAATCTATCAATCATAATTTCCTCCCGCCCTTTCGAGCATGATTAAATATAACCCAGATCCAATCTAATGTCACCCCGGTATTTAGTCGAGGATCACTTTTCTTTGTGGGGCGCAGCCACATTGACTTGACTTGTGTCTTCCCACGTGTACACCCCTTCTTCGTTGGCTGATAGGTACGCACCACTCGCTTGTCGACGTAATGACTGTATCTGTGTCGCCGCTGCCTTAGCTACAGGTACAATGTATTTGGCCGCTTGTGTTATTGGGATGCTTTGGCGATAGGCCATTCGACAACAGTTACGGATTTCAGCCCCAGTCCAACCCGCATCGAAGTTAATGTCGGTTATGTTATATACCCCTTCTCCGAATCCATACTTAGTCATGTAGATGTCCCAGATGATGTCACGCTCTTCTTTACTGGGTAGGTCGAAGAAGAAGATCCCAGAGGTGAAGCGTCGACGAAGCTCTGGGGGTAGTTCTACAATCTTGTTACACGTCATGACGAAGAAGGCTTTACCACCCCCGACTGCTGTGATCACCTTATAAGCCGCTCGGAGCTGTTGTTCGCTCTTACCTACAAGACCGCCTTTCATACCGCCGAGATCGAGCATGATCGTTGGTACGCCCGCTTCATTACCTGTTGCTTTGGCTATGGCTGACTTGGCAGCTCCTGGAGGTCCAACGAATATAGCACCGTCGCATTCGTTGTCCTCCATATACGAAAGGGTAGTTGCTAGAAAGTCTTGTGAGACACCTGAGCTGTCGTTAGCATCACCGGAAGCTCCTGCAAACATCTTCTCACCCTCGTCGATGAAGACTATGACGTTGGGTGCTTCTTTCCCGTTGATGACGCCGCGCATAAACGACTTGATCTGATCACAACCACCAATAGCTTCGAACTTCTCGGGCCCTGTGTACACGCGAAGACCCGGCGTACTACTGATCAACTTACGCTTACGATCCCACAGGCCGTCAATGTCCAATCCTATCTTGCGGAGGTTCATAGCTACACTTTGCTCAGCGGGGAATGCGGATAATCCACGGAGGGCGTCCGTAGCCGCTTCAACTGTGTTGGGATCGAGATCTGATTCTAGCTCTGTACCCTCGATCAGACCACACACAATGCGCTTTAACTCTGCGGTATCTGGCAGTGGTTCATCGAGCATGAACACGTCCTCATGAAG
>CALLKD010000042.1 GCA_938008595.1 uncultured bacterium
TCAGCTCGTGTCGTGAGATGTTGGGTTAAGTCCCGCAACGAGCGCAACCCTTGTCCTATGTTGCCAGCGGGTTATGCCGGGGACTCGTAGGAGACTGCCGGGGTCAACTCGGAGGAAGGTGGGGATGACGTCAAGTCATCATGCCCCTTATGTCCAGGGCTTCACACATGCTACAATGGCCGGTACAAAGGGCTGCGATGCCGTGAGGTGGAGCGAATCCTTGTTAAAGCCGGTCTCAGTTCGGATCGGGGTCTGCAACTCGACCCCGTGAAGTCGGAGTCGCTAGTAATCGCAGATCAGCAACGCTGCGGTGAATACGTTCCCGGGCCTTGTACACACCGCCCGTCACGTCATGAAAGTCGGTAACACCCGAAGCCGGTGGCCTAACCCTTGTGGAGGGAGCCGTCGAAGGTGGGATCGGCGATTGGGACGAAGTCGTAACAAGGTAGCCGTACCGGAAGGTGCGGCTGGATCACCTCCTTTCTAAGGAGCTATAGCACGCAATGGGCCCTGTTCGGGGTTGTTGTGGTGTCCCGTTTCGCAGGCGGATGTTCTGCGGCGGGTGCTCATGGGTGAAACGTCAAACAGTCTGTATGCCCGGGTTGGTCTGATGGCCGGCTGGGTGGATGCTCCATTCTCGTGAGGGGGTGGGGGTTTGTTGCACACTATCGGGGTTCTGAGAGAACACGCGTGGTGCTTTGTGCCCGTGGTTGTCTCTTGGTGCTGGCTGGTTTCCGCCTGTTTGTGCAGTTTCGGCTGCTGGGGTGTTGGGGTTGGTCGGTGTGTGTTGTTTGAGAATTGCATAGTGGATGCGAGCATCAACGCGGAGATGGTGGCACATTCGTGTGTCGTTGTCTTTGTTGTGGTGCTGCAATTTCTAAATGGTTTTTGTAAGCATTTATGTTTTTTGCGTCTACATTCATGTGTCGGCTGTTTGGTCGGGGTGTGGGTGTAGGTGTTGTTGTAAGTGTGTAAGGGCGTTCGGTGGATGCCTTGGTACCAGGAGCCGATGAAGGACGTGGGAGGCTGCGATAAGCCTCGGGGAGCTGTCAACCGAGCTGTGATCCGAGGGTGTCCGAATGGGGAAACCCAGCACGAGTGATGTCGTGTTACCCACCGTTGAATGTATAGGCGGTGTGGAGGGAACGTGGGGAAGTGAAACATCTCAGTACCCATAGGAAGAGAAAACAATTGTGATTCCGTGAGTAGTGGCGAGCGAAAGCGGATTAGGCTAAACCATGCGCATGTGATACTCGGCAGGGGTTGTGCGTGTGGGGTCGTGGGGTCGTTCTGTCTGGTGCTGCCGTGCTGGAGGCGAGTGAGAAAGCTGCATGCTAGGCGAAGTGGCCTGGAATGGTCTGCCGTAGACGGTGAGAGTCCGGTAGTCGAAAGTGTGTGGTCTCGTTTGGAGCGTGTCCCCAAGTAGCAGCGGGCCCGTGAAATCTGCTGTGAATCTGCCGGGACCACCCGGTAAGCCTGAATACTTCCTGGTGACCGATAGCGGACAAGTACCGTGAGGGAAAGGTGAAAAGTACCCCGGGAGGGGAGTGAAATAGTACCTGAAACCGGACGCTTACAATCCGTCAGAGCCTGCGCCCTTCGGGGGTGGGTGATGGCGTGCCTTTTGAAGAATGAGCCTGCGAGTCAGTGCTCAGTGGCAAGGTTAACCCGTGTGGGGTAGCCGTAGCGAAAGCGAGTCTGAATAGGGCGTTTGAGTCGCTGGGTCTGGACCCGAAGCGGAGTGATCTACCCATGGCCAGGGTGAAGCGACGGTAAGACGTCGTGGAGGCCCGAACCCACTTCAGTTGAAAATGGAGGGGATGAGCTGTGGGTAGGGGTGAAAGGCCAATCAAACTCCGTGATAGCTGGTTCTCCCCGAAA
>CALLKD010000043.1 GCA_938008595.1 uncultured bacterium
CGCTTTTTCTTTTCTCTCAAGTCCTTGGAATCTTTGGGAGAATGGCACATTCGAGGATCGTCGAATCGTCCTCAAACTGACCTTGGCCTCTCATCTAGAATATGACTGGAATCAGGGTGTTCAAACCGCTGATATATCCTTGCCATTCAAGGCTTTAGAGGAGCTATCACGACCGGAAAAAGGTAATGGCGGAGAGGGTGGGATTCGAACCCACGGTGCCGTTAAGCATCACTGGTTTTCAAGACCAGCTCCTTAAACCACTCGGACACCTCTCCACTTGGTGATCCATCCGCGACTCGAACGCGGGACACCCTGATTAAAAGTCAGGTGCTCTACCGACTGAGCTAATGGATCAAATATTCATTTGGCAGGGGATGCAGGACTCGAACCTACGCATGTAGCAGTCAAAGTGCTATGCCTTACCGACTTGGCGAATCCCCTATATAAAGTGGTGAGCGCACAGGGATTCGAACCCCGGACACACGCCTTAGAAGGGCGTTGCTCTATCCAGCTGAGCTATGCACCCACATTATATTTTAAAAAGTAAGTGGTGCGGATGAAGGGAGTCGAACCCCCACGCCGTAGGCGCCAGATCCTAAGTCTGGTGCGTCTGCCAATTCCGCCACATCCGCATTTTACTTTATATATAGTTGGTGGAGGATGGTGGATTCGAACCACCGAAAGCAATGCTAACAGATTTACAGTCTGCCCCCTTTGGCCGCTCGGGAAATCCTCCACGTTGGAGCTGGTGATAGGAATCGAACCTACAACCTGCTGATTACAAGTCAGCTGCTCTACCGTTGAGCCACACCAGCATAGTGTATTAAATTGGCGACCTGGAAGGGACTCGAACCCTCGACCTCCAGCGTGACAGGCTGGCATTCTAACCAGCTGAACTACCAGGCCGCGAATGGTGGGACTAACAGGGCTCGAACCTGTGACCCCCTGCTTGTAAGGCAGGTGCTCTCCCAGCTGAGCTATAGTCCCATAAGTTTAATCTGGAGCGGGTGAAGGGGATCGAACCCTCACAGCCGGCTTGGAAGGCCGGAACTCTACCATTGAGCTACACCCGCATATTTAATTGGTGACCCATAGGGGAATCGAACCCCTGTTACCGCCGTGAAAGGGCGGTGTCTTGACCGCTTGACCAATGGGCCATATTTATTTGGTTGCGGAGGCAGGACTCGAACCTGCGACCTTCGGGTTATGAGCCCGACGAGCTGCCAACTGCTCCACCCCGCGATATTAATATGGTGCCGAAGACCGGAATCGAACCGGTACGAGAGGTAAGTCCCGCAGGATTTTAAGTCCTGTGCGTCTGCCAGTTCCGCCACTTCGGCATACCACGTGGCTACGTGCTACTCTCCCAGGCGGTCGCCCACCAAGTACCATCGCCGCTAAAGAGCTTAACTTCTGTGTTCGGTATGGGAACAGGTGTATCCTCTTTGCTATAATAACCACATAATCTTTAATTTAGAGTTAATACTCTGAAAACTGCATATCATTTAAGATTTATCATTTTAATCTTGGTCAAGTCCTCGACCTATTAGTATCGATAAGCTAAATACATTACTGCACTTACACCTTCGACCTATCAACCAGGTAGTCTTCCTGGGGTCTTACCCTTACGGTGGGAAATCTTATCTTGAAGTTGGCTTCGCGCTTAGATGCTTTCAGCGCTTATCCATTCCGTACATAGCTACCCAGCCATGCCCTTGGCAGAACAACTGGTACACCAGAGGTACGTCCATCCCGGTCCTCTCGTACTAAGGACAGGTCTTCTCAAATTTCCTACGCCTGCGACGGATAGGGACCGAACTGTCTCACGACGTTCTGAACCCAGCTCGCGTACCACTTTAA
>CALLKD010000044.1 GCA_938008595.1 uncultured bacterium
ACGCGTACGTTAATGGCGAGGTGTTGTGGTCAGATGGGGTTCGCTGCGGGCGGGTGAAGTCGGATGGGGCCTGGAATTACTGGGGGCTCCCCGTCCCTCCAAAGCCGTCTGTCACAGTTGGTAGCGGCGACCTCACTGAAGGACGCTATCGTATCGCAGTTACGTGCGTTACGGCCGATGGGCGAGAGTCTGGCTGCCTCGGATTCGTAGAGGTTGACGTATCAAATGGGCAGAAGATAGTAGTCGCGGGTGTGCCTACAAGCGGGCGATCAGATATTACTAGCTTCTACGTGTATTGTTCTCTGCCGTTCGGGGAGCAGTTATATCTTAGCCGCAAGTTAGACCTTGGGCTCGGCGGGTGTGAAATTAAGGCCGGCGATCTCAAGCGGGGGCGTGAGCTTAGTACGTTATTCTTAGCCCCTCCGACTGGCGCTGCGTTCATTCGCGTAGATTATGGGCGCGTCTTTATTGCGGCTAATAATTACGTATTATTTTCTGAGCCGCTTAATTACGAGCTATTCAACGTCGCGTATAACACGATGGCGTTCGATTCTCCTGTTACCGGCATCGAATGCACTGGCGACGGGTGGTACATAGGTACAGAAAAGGGGGTGTACTTTTTACAAGGTACTGACCCAATGCAGTTCAAGGTGATCCGGCTTGACTACGCCGGAGTAGTTCCGGGAACTATGATCCGTCTTGAACGGAAGTATGTTGTCGATAAAGGGCAGGTAGTTACTTGCTGGCTTGGTACTAATGGGGTGTTCTATCAGGGATTATCTGGTGGGCAGGTTACTCCTATGGCCGCAGGGCGGTTTAAGGCAGGACAGTTCTCGGCGGGTACTACGCTAACGCGACAACTTCGCGGGTCGCGATCAGTAGTATTTACGCTATGGCAGGATACATCTGACTCCGAGCGCGGTATTACGCAGGTAGTACCGCCATTAGCTCCGTATGAGTTTAGTGTAAACACTACGTTAGAAGACGCTACAGGATGAGATAGATCGGAAGAGCG
>CALLKD010000045.1 GCA_938008595.1 uncultured bacterium
TACCTAAAATTCCCGCTTAAATTTTCACCACCACAGAGATCACAGAGCCACAGAGAAAACAAAAATTTAATTAATAACAATAGAGTAGAGGTGGATTTCTCCACCCCCCTCGTCAAACCGGACGTGCGGGTTTCCCGCATCCGGCTTCCCTATATACTCTTACCTCAAGCTTTCATCCGGTATTGCTGTTTTGTTAATTGTAGAGTTCCTAATTCTTTAATATATTGATACCATGTTTGTTCCGGCTTCTTTTTCTTGTACCCCCTTTGGGATCTTCTTTGCAAGAATCGGTATATTCGATACTGCACATATCCATTTATTTTATTAAATGCTCGACTCGGGTTACCTTTACTAAAGTATTGTCCCCATCCTCTGAGAAACTGGTTCAGTTCTCTTACTATCTCTGGTATGGGCTTGTACCCATTCTTTGAGTGTGTAAATTCCCTGATCTTTTCATTTGCCTTCTTTAGGCTTCTCTCAGATGGAGTTACAAGACAAATCTGTAGTTTGGGATTGCTTTTGAGGGGAACTTTCTGTAGACTAAACCTAGGAAATTTAGCTTGTTCTTTCGTTCTGCTAGATTTACTACTTTTGTCTTTTCCTTGTTCACCGTCAGTTTGCACCTTTGCTCAAGTGTACTCTCTATCCAGGTTTTGACTTTGTCTGTCATGTACTTGACCATGACGACAAAGTCATCTGCATATCTCACTAGTGTTGCTTTTGCCCATGTCCCAGGTCCATTGGTGTCGTGGAAAAATTTATCAAACCAATGCATGTATAGATTCGCGAGCAATGGGGATATGATTCCTCCTTGCGGCGTTCCCCTATCATTGGCTTTCATGGATTTCCCGGCTTCCCATATTGGAGCTCTGAGCCATTTCCGTATTAGCTTTAGCATTTGTTGATCGACTATTCTCATCTCCAATGCCTTCATGAGCTGATCATGAGGGATTGTATCAAAATAGCTCTTCATGTCTGCATCGTACACTTGCAGTTGGCCTTTACCTACTGCTCGTTTGATTGCATCTATTGCTTGATGTGCAGATCTTCCTGGTCGAAAACCATATGAGCACTCGAGAAAATCTTGTTCAAATATAGGTTCTATAATTAACAGTACGGCCGCTTGTACCACTCTATCCTTTACGGTAGGTATTCCAAGCGGCCTTAGCTTCCCATCACTTTTAGGTATATATACCCTCTTTACAGGGCTTGGGTGATATGTTTTGCTTCTTAGTTCGTCTTGGATTTCCTTGAGAAATCCGTTGACACTCTTTTCTGATCGTTCGATAGCTTTGATTGATATTCCATCAATCCCTGCCGAACCTCCATTTCGCCTAACACAGTTCCAGGCTTCCTGTAATACATCATTTCTGCTGATATGATGATATAACGTGTAGAACCGAAATCTCGGTTCCAATTTGGCTTTCTGGCTAAGTTTCGCCCTCAGTTGAGCAAGTGCAGATATTTCTTTCTGTTCCGTAATAGTTTCCAATCGGTTCACTCCTCTAGTTTGAAACGCGTTTATAGTAGAGTCCCTTCGCTCCCCAGGCATTACCCTGCTTCATCACTACTACGAACTCCTCTGACTCCCATTTAGGCCGTTCATTGGTTATATGTTCCCAATTGGCGTTATCCTTCCTTATTTGTTGCTCTGCCTTGACTTCGCTCACAACCTCCTAAGTAGAAGGTCCCATAGGGTCTCCCAAGTTCCTGGTCAAACTTTCTTCGCGCGCTTATTCCTTCTAACTCCGGCAGACTCTTAGATTGCACTTCCTAGTCTTCATCTGAGATATCGGCTTCACCATTATCCGCAGGCTGGCCGTCTGCATTATGTTCTGTAACGAAGCCACATCAGATTCACGCTTACGCATTATGGCTCACGAATTTGTCCATCAGAGCTTTGAGTGTGAAGTTGCCTCCTACACCCATCTGATTTCCTACATGATTACCTAGGTGTGTATCATGATTAACTCCTCTCAGTTAATTAGTTTGACCAAGCTTGCTTGGCGCACGGATAGACAGGATCGCCGCCTCTTCGAGGCGTCGGCAGGATAAGTGTCTGCAGGGTTCATGATTAACTAAAATGATAAACAG
>CALLKD010000046.1 GCA_938008595.1 uncultured bacterium
GCAGACATTTCAGCGACATCTTTCCCAATTCTAATGCCGGATAATTCTGGAAAAAATTTTCCAAAATTTGTACCGCGAGAAAATTTCGGAAGCTGTAAACCACCCTTAACCTCACCGAAAATAACGGGGGTTTGCGTAAGTCCCAATTTCGACCCTTCACTTCGTACAACTTCCATCACTTTGCTTGCAATCACTTGGATATCTGTTGGACTATCCAGACTTTGCAATACATCTAAAAGTGATTTTGTAAACAGTCCATGACCTGTAGTGGGAATTTCATACGAATACTCATTAAAATCTGCTGCCGCAATAAAGACTTGTCCCTCACCTGCAAATAACTGTAGTGAAGCAGCATCAGTTCTAGGAATAGGAGCATTCTCAAAAACACGAGCTGTAATACCTCCACTGAAACAACAATCCAAAATACAAATAACCGAACGAGCTTTTGATTTCTTAAAAAGGTCACTTAACTCCTCCACAGATATTGTAGTGTCACCCCAGGAGTCAGAAATAGTATTATGGGCAACAAGTCGATGATCGGGCGTACCGTGACCTGCAAAATAAAAGACTACCGAGTCATCCTTGGTTGCAGCAGCAAGTGTTTCTTGAAGCGCCTGTTTTATCCCCTCTACTGTAGCTGCTTGATCCAAAATTAATTTACAGTCAGATCCAGGCAAGGAGTCAGAAAACAATGCCCAAAGAGCAGTAGCATCTCGTCGTGCTCCCGGTAACTCAGTTGCGGCTGAGTCTATGTACTCTGCTACTCCAATGAATCTGCCAATAATTGCCATTTAGCAATTTTAACATTTTATGTACCTTATAACCCGTCTAGGTCACCGGGTACCAAAAACTAAACTGCTGCGGGACTAGGACTCGAACCTAGATATACGGTACCAGAAACCGCAGTCCTACCATTAGACGATCCCGCAATAACTACTCTCGTAGTGAGGCAATTGTACCAAATTAACTAGATTTTGCACTCCATATATAAAACACCCTCCTTGTGGGAAGGTGTTGTATATATACCCCGTTGGGTACCCTTAGTTAGAAGAACCCTTGGATTCTACGGTAGAGGAGGCAGACTTACGTCCCTCATCATGACCCTTGGTCTTCTCGTAGATGATACCAATGTCCTTACGTGCGGCCTTAAGTGCCTTCTGAGCCTTTTCTAGCTGTGCACGTGCCTCTTTAAGGGCTGCCTTATTTGATGCAGCAACAGTATCATCACCGTTATCTGCGGTTAACCCACTAACGCCATCAAGTGCAGCATGTGCAGCAGTCTTTGCAGTACCAATCTGAGCAGTGAAGTCAGTAAAGGCAGCTGACTCAGCAGTGGTGTCCTTTCCAGCAGCACTCATCTCAGAGATTCGTGTGCTTAGTTTGGCGCTTAGTGTTTCCATCTGCGTAACGATGGTGAGGATTCTGTCTCCAGCAGCCTGTATGGCAGTCTGGGGGTGTACGAGTGCGTATACACGGTTAGCAGTACGTACTTCCTCTGCAGCAGCCTTTGCACCTGCCTTGTCAGTGGTGCTTGATACCCCTGACTTTATTTCAAGCAGATTGTTTGTTGTTCCTGTAAGAGAGAGGAGGATGGCACTCTTCTGCTCTGGGGTGAGGTGCTTTGCTTCGGTAATACGATCAGAGAGCTTCTTAAGGAGTTCAAGACGGTTATCAATCATCTTATCTACTACCTTCACTGGTACTACGTCATCGAATGCTTTTGTACGAGGCTCTGAAGAGGATGCTAGTCTGGCAGCATTTGCCTTACGCTCCGCTTCACGAGCATGCAAGAGATCAAGTGACACAGCCTCCATTCCCTTCTTAAGGTCTTCCTTCTTACCCTCATCCATGTTTAGGGTGCGGTACATCTGAATATCCTTTAGTTTCCCATCACCGCTACGTGGCGGCATTGGTACGGTGGTGTCTCCTTCTGAAGGAGCGCTTCCCTCTACTACCTGTGCAGAGGCAAGTAGTGGCACCATGCCAGAAAGCACAATGGCAAACCCAGTTGCAAGTGTAAGTATTTTTTTCATATAACTGCTATTACAAATAATATCTATTGCGCGCTTGCTGAAAGCCCACTATCTACGGCAGCGGTGTCGGCATCAATTGCCTTTAGCTGTACATCAATTGCAGCAGTATCCTGCTCTACTGCCGAGTCTGAGACATCAGTAGCGGGAGTTGGTGTAAGTGTTTTATCTGCCGCAACCTGCTCTTCTGGTGTGAGCGTAGGTGCGTATGATAAGCGGTATCCATAAATACCAAGTGCAAGCACCGCTAGTACAATAACTGCACCTAATATCCATTTCGTATTATTCATGAGTATAATGATTTACTAATAAGTGGCCATCTAAGAAGACGTATTAAGTATACTCCTCTTACCGTACGCAACTGCGTAATTCACAACGCCTATCCCTTCACCCGATCACGTGCAGCAGCGAGAAAGGCAGTAAATAGGGGGTGTGGACGTAGTGGACGTGCGATGAGCTCAGGATGGAACTGTGTCCCAAGGTGAAACGTGTTTTTCTCCTTAGGAAGCTCTGCAATTTCCATAAGCACACCATCAGGTGAGGTGCCTGAGAATACAAGCCCTGCGTCGGTAAGGCGCTCCACGTAGGCAGGGTTAATTTCATAGCGGTGACGGTGGCGCTCTTCAACTTCATCTGCCTTATACGCATCACGTGCAATACTGCCCTCTGTAAGCTTTGCTACATAGGTACCAAGGCGCATCGTGCCTCCATAGTTACCTTCTGCAATATGTTTCTTCTGTGCGTCCATGATGGCCACAATGGGGTTCTTGGTGTCTGGCTGTATTTCAACGGTGTGTGCGTCAGTAAGTCCAAGTACGTTACGTGCATATTCAACTACCAAGAGCTGCATACCGTAGCAAAGACCAAAGTATGGAATGTTATTCTCACGCGCATACTTAATTGCCATGAGCTTTCCTTCAATACCGCTCTCGCCAAACCCTCCTGGTACCAAGATGCCGTCATACTTGGCAAGCATGTCTATCGCCACCCCCTTCTCAAAGTCCTTTGCATTTACCCATTCAATCTTTGCAGTTACACCAAGCTCTGCACTTGAGAACTTAAGGGCTTCAATAACAGAGAGATAGGCATCAGAGAGTACAAAGTCTCCGGTATCAAAGTACTTACCAACAATACCAATGGTAACTTCTGGCCCTTGTACTTTTGTTCGTGTAATAAAGTCCTCCCACTCAGAGAAACCATTGTGCGTGTCCTTTGGAAGCTGCAGTGCATCAAGCAGTAAGTCCCCAAGCTGATCTTTTTCAAAGTTAAGGGGTACGTCGTAGATAGAGCTTACGTCAGGTGCTGAGATAATACGTTCAGGAAGAACGTTACACCAGATAGCAAGCTTCTCCTTACGTTTCTCATCCATAGCACCCTTTGAACGGGCAATGATGAAGTCAGGCTGTACGCCGTATGAGTTTAGTTCACGTACGGCTGTTTGTGTTGGCTTGGTCTTCATCTCTCCGAGCGTTCCCGGTACAGGGAGATATGTAACCATTACAAAGACAACATCAGCAGGATGCTTCAGGCGCAGTACACGAGCGGCTTCAATAAATAGCGCATTCTGGAAGTCCCCTACCGTTCCCCCAATTTCAATAACCGATACCTTGCTTCCATTATGACTTGCTGCGTTTTCAATACGGGTAAGAATCTCATCACGCACATGGGGAATAGCTTCAATACAGCGTCCTCCGTACTCAAGTGCACGCTCACGGTTAATTACGGTCTGATAGACCATACCACTAGTCATGTAGTCTTCAGGACCAAGATCACGGTTTAGAAACCGTTCATAGTTCCCCATATCCTGATCAGTCTCAAGTCCACTCTTAAGCACAAACACCTCACCGTGTTCCGTTGGATTCATCGTTCCTGCATCAACATTCAAATACGGATCAATCTTTACGAGATTCACCGGGTATCCACGCTCTTGAAGGAGAAGTCCCATTGATGACGCTGCCACTCCCTTGCCAACCCCTGACATTACCCCACCTAGTACGAAAATATATTTATGTCCTTCAAGTGCCATACCAATCTAGTTACAAGCAAACCGCATATTAAATTCGGAGATACCGACGCACCGCTACAAAGGAAGCAAACCCGCCAAGTACTATTCCCACACTCATGAGTGTAAGGAAGAGATACGCAAAGTGAGAGGTGTAGTACGTAAGGACATTAAAGCCACCAAACCATGACGAGAGTGAGGTGCCTGCATATACGGCAACAGGATAGAAGAGCGCAAGCACAATTAGTGCTGCAAGTATGCCTGCGAGCATACCAGCCACAATGAAGGGCCCACGGATATACATATTAGACGCTCCCACCAAGCGCATAACCGCAATCTCATCACGAGAGCTAAAGATCGCCAGACGCACAGTAGCAAAGGCAATAATGATGCTTGCAAGTGCAAAGAATATTGCGAGTGCTAGCCCTGCACGCTCGGTAACACCAATTGCATTGGTAAGGCGTTCAATAACTGACTTATTCTGGTAGTAGTTAATACGATCAATGGTGCTCGCTCCCCCTACCACGTTGTTTCCATTAGAAAGATAGTTCACAATCGCCGCGTACTCTGAAGGATCCTTTGCCTTAACGGCAATAGATGCACCAAGTGGATTCTCTCCAAGCTGATCGAGTGCCTGTAGGGTTAGGGTGTCGTCCACATGCTTCTGGCGGAACTGCGCAAGTGCCTCTTCACGAGAGGTGTAGGTTACGAGCGCAACTTCGGGAAGGAGCTCTAGCTTAGACTTTGTACTTATAATATCTGACTCAACAGCATCAGTGGTGAAATATACATTTACGTCTACTTTGTCCTGTACCTCAGCTAGCGTGTAGCTAAGAAGTGCTGAGAGGAAGATAAGCATTCCTACAATAGCGAGGGTAACCGTCATGATAAGAACGGTAGCAATAGAAACAAGTCCACTTCGACTAAAGTTCTTTGCACCTGCTATAAGAATTCGTTTAAGTGACGTAGTGAGCATATGAGTTATAGAATATATTGTCCGTGCGCATCATCTCGCACAATACGCCCCTTTTCCATTGTAATAACACGCTTCCCCATCGCATCCACCACTCCTTTGTTGTGGGTAGTGATTACAACCGTAGTGCCGAGCTCATTAATCTTCTTTAGTATCTCTACAATCTCGTAGGTATTTACAGGATCAAGGTTACCAGTAGGCTCATCAGCAATAATAATGTCAGGCTGGTTTACAATTGCACGACCAATAGCAACTCGTTGCTGCTCTCCTCCTGAAAGCTGGTGTGGGAAGTGTCCTCCTTTTGTACCAAGGTCTACAAGGTTAAGAATGTAGGGTACGTCTGAAGCAATCTCATCGTCATCACGGCCTGCTGCTTCCATAGCAAAGGCAATGTTTTCATATGCCGTCTTATTTGGAATAAGGCGGAAGTCCTGGAATACCATCCCGATCTTACGACGATAGTGGTGTAGTGAAGACTTTGGGAGTGCGTGGATATCAGTTGATTCAAAGTACACCGTACCTTCTGTTGGCTTCTCCTCAGCAAGGAGCATCTTTAGAAGTGTTGTCTTTCCTGCGCCAGAGTGTCCGACAATGGAAACAAATTCTTTAGGAGCAATGGAGAGCGTAACATCCTCGAGCGCAGATGTGCCATCTCGGTACAATTTCGTAACCTTATCGAAATAGATCATAACTAGGACAGTATACCGTGAGCCCTCTATGCCCGTCTATCAAGGAACCCCGTGTGAGGTATATATTTCTGCCGTAAGGTGTGGATAAGGTGCTATGCGGTAGCGGCAGCTGTAAAGCCATCAAGGTCTCCTTCAAGCACCCCTTCAGGATCATGTGACTCATGCCCTGTTTCGTGGTCTTTAACCAGCTTATACGGATGCAGCACATAGGAACGGCGCTGGCTTCCCCACTCATTGGCTGTAGTGCTCGCAACTTTAAGCCCCTTCGCCTCTGCTTCCTGCTTCTGTAACGCTAGGGTGTAGAGCTTAGAGCGTACTAGCGCAAGTGCTTTTTCCTTATTAGCAAGCTGCGAGCGCTCACTTGAAACATGTGCAGTGACACCGGTTGGCGTATGCACGACACGCACTGCTGTCTCCCGCTTGTTTACGTTCTGACCCCCAGCACCTCCTGCACGGGCAAATTGTATATCAAGCTCCTCAGGGACAAGCGTAACAGTATCAATATCTTTCCCTACAGGAAGCACCTCCACCATGGCAAATGATGTTTGTCGTTTACTGTTTGCGTTAAAGGGAGAGATGCGTACTAGTCGGTGCACTCCAGCTTCACCCTTCAGTGTGCCGTATACATTTGTACCAGTGATCTCCAAAAGTACGCTACGGTATCCTCCATGGTTATTCTCATTAGCATCAAGCTCTCGTACACGCCATCCTTTCTGCAGCGCATACCCTTCATACATACGACGAAGCATGCGGGTGAAATCTTCCGCATCATCTCCTCCTGCGCCAGTGAGTATTGCAAGTGTTGCTGACCCAGCGCTAAGAGTATCTCCATCACCACCCTCCTTTAGGTGTTGGTACTCTCGCACAATCTGCTGTGCCGTATCCTTATCACTCCAGAATTCGGGAGAGGCCATGAGGGCTTCGATCTCAAGGAGTCGCTCTTCGTTCTTTTCATGCATGTGGGTACTATACCAAAAAATGCCCAGCATAGGCGCTAGGCATTTTTTACGGGAGCCATCTCGGAGAATCGAACTCCGGACCTTTTCGTTACGAGTGAAATGCTCTGCCAACTGAGCTAAGATGGCGTAACAGTGATGAGTATTCTGAGCCGATGGGCAGAATTGAACTGCCGACCTACTCCTTCGCGTACACACTCGTTTCGTGTAAGTTATCGAGTGGCTAGACTGTATCTTCATCCACGAGGGATGCCCTTGTCAGTCGTTCGAGCGTAGAGACTTCTACGCTACGGTCTTGTCTGCTGCCAGATATTAACCGTTATTCGGGATTCATGCACACATTGCTATATGCATGGGCAGGGCCTGCGGCCCACCATGGAGTTGCTCTACCCCTGAGCTACATCGGCAAGGTATGCCCCGCGAGCGGGGACCTTTGTAGACTACGGTATTTTCAGAAGTTTTTCAATTACGCTTCCTTTGTAAGATACGCAATCCAATATTCCCGCTTATACCGCCTGCCTGCCACATTTGGATAGTGACTCACCCGTTCAAGCTTGGCGACGGTAAAATACGGTGCATAGGTAGCGATGAAGGATTCCCGGCTAAACACCTTCTCCACAACACCAAGATCTGGGTGCACATAGGTGTCGGCAGATGCACCGGGAAAATCTTTCACAAGGCGTTTTGCATGCGCATCTCCCTCAAGAGAAAGTGCACGGACAAAGAGCCAACCGTTTGGTTTAAGTACGCGAGAGACTTCTGCAAGATAGGTTCTACGACCCTCTTCTGAAAGAGAGTTTGAAGAGGTTACATCAAGCACCAGATCAACGGATGCGGTAGGTAGCTGATACGGTTTACCAATATCATGCTTCTCATACGTAATAGGTAGCTCAGCATGTCGTGCCTGCTTTCTTGCCATAGCAAGTGCTGTTTCTGCCACCTCGTAACCGATAACTGTTGCACCCATCTGTGCCATGTAGAGTGCGTTACGACCAGTGCCACTTCCAAGATCAAGTACGGTAAACGTATCTACATCAATGGGTGTGCCTGCCTTTTTCTTTTCCTTCTTAAGCCAGCGCATAAAGCGCACCACATCTGCCTGTGGCAGGGTGCTTGGCGAAAGCATTTGCTTTCGTTTGTATTCGTTATCCCAGACGTCTTCTTGATTCATGTATGTGCACCAGGAGCGCTACTTAGCAGTAATCGTAAGTGAAGCAGTAACTGGCGTGGGAGCACCAAAGACTACAACGGTATAGATACCGGGAGTAAGGGTTATCGGTGTGGTGTACTGCCAGTGCCCATCTACCACTTCTATGTCAGAGGTGCCTACCAATCCCTTGCCACTTGAGTCCTTAATCACCACACCAACCATGGCGACATCGCCGGTGCCGGTAATAGTTGGACGTGTTGAGGTGCTTGTGAGTGTAGAGGCATCAACGGCTACAGAATACGTTTTAGTAGCACGTACCGCGCCTTGCGTAATGCTAATGTGCGATGTTGTAGGAGTAGGTGCCGCTTTCACACTTGATGTTGCCGTCTCACTAACACTGGTGGGTAGCTCTACAGGGACACTCTTCTTCTTATTAACCACAATAAAAAGTCCCAAACATACACAGCCCGCCGCAAGAATGCCCAATATTACTTTTGTGTTCATATCGATAGTATACAGGCAATTATTGCGCGTACGCACCAAGTGTGGCGCTTCCAGTGAGGCTTCCGGCAAGGTCAGCAGGCAATACACGGTGTGAAGACGGAATGAGGTTTGATAGGGAGAGTACGGGAGATGTTCCTAGTAGTTTGTAGTTACCACCTCCTATCTTAGTCCCTGTTGATGACTGATCACTTACAAACCCTGGGTTTGTTGGGAATTGTGAATACAGTCCATCAAACTCTCCACGGAAGTTAACTTCTTTCGCTACGTTTCCTTCTGAGCCAACGTTGTACACAATTGCCCAGTTATTTACACGTACAGGATTTGCAGGACCAGCAGCAAAGGTGTCAGTCTTTACATTCCACTGCTTGAAGATATTGAACTTCTGAGACCAGTTGGTGCGCAGCCCTGCCTGATTGTTGTACTCGTTGTATCCGAAGTTCTGTCGCTCTCCTGCAAACGTGTTGTTCCAGACGAGTACATTAGAAACAGTAGAGGTTGAGCTGTCTGCTGCAATCTGAAGCAGTGGCTGTGTGGTACTAAGACTCTCCCATACATTTTGTACAAAGGCGATCCCTTTAGTGATTGGTGAGAAGTTTGCCCATGCAGCACCTGCGGCCTTGTTAATCGCGTAGAGGGTGTTGTACGCATATACGGCGTTGTCACTCACCTGCTGACCCTGTGTGTTACCTGCCTCGATGAAGTGTGTAGAGCCGACATAGATATTCTTGTTTCCAAGGACGGCGTAGAGTACTGCTGACACAGGGGTGCTAGCACTATTACCACGCACAAGGGCATACGGTGACTTATAGGATGAGTAGAAACCAAATCCCTTGGTGCCGTTCATTACCGTAACAATGTTCTGCGTGGCGTATACCGTTCGATATGAGTAAACCCCAGCAGAGCTTCCTATATTAAGTGTGTTGTTGTGAAGCCATAAAAGATCTGTTGCGGTGCGACCCTTTAGTATTGTGCCCGTGGTTGAACCAACACCAATCGTAACTCCTTCTATCTTTACCTTCTCTGCATTGAGTACGGCATTTGTGCCAACACCAAGGGTTACGGTACTCGTACTGCCTAGTGTAGAGGGGCGAATAGTGAGCCAGATGTTCATGACACCAAGATCTTTAGGTGCGTAGCCTGGATATGCGTAGCTGCCAGGATTAAGAAGTATCACACCACCACCAGCAGAAGCCCGTGCAAAGTTATTAGTGTGGTATGCCTTAATTGCATCCGCAGCTCTACCGATGGTCGTGAATGCAGTACTTACACCTGCTGCCTCTGCAGCTTCTTTTGACGCATACACTACAGCACCTGTAGACGTTCCTACTTTTCCAAGTGGATCAACGAGTGCATACCCAACGCCGTATGTACCATTCTTATCAAGCACCTGTGTAAGTGGACCAAGACGCTCATCAGGCTGCGCTACCCCATCTAGACCAACTGACGCATCAAGAATAGATGCGTTTGTACCTACCCACGGATATGCGGTGAAGGTGGTGGTGATACGGTCACCTTGGGTAAGGGTTGCAACCGGCATTGTTGCGGCATATACCAGTACGGTATTTGCATCTCCTGTTCGTGCTGAAGGTGTTGGGGTAGTTGCCCATGCCACGCTGGTGTTACCGTGCTCGTCGGTAGCTGTAAACGTAACAGCAGCAACAGGTAGTCCATTCTTAGCAAAGCGATTGAAGATAACTGCCTCTACAGGAAAATCAGTAGTAACACGCTCATAGCCAGGCCATGCCCACCTCCCTATTGATTTTGGATACGTGAGTACTGAGTTATTTACCACAGCAATAGTTGCTGCAGCATTTGTTGAGGAAGCACTGGTGTAGAAGTTGGGAGCAATAGCTGCCGTAATGTTTGTGTCCTCTGCGTACACAAAGTCAGAGAGCGCCACCTTGGTAGTGAGCACCGTGGTGATTACACCATTTTCATTTGTAGTGGTTGCCACGGTCTCATCTGCCTTCAGGTTATTTGGATATGGAAGTCGTACAAACTTTGTTCCATATACCGTGCGGGTGGTGGTTATGGCGTTGCCTTCAGTATCAAAGCCAGGACTTGTGATAGTGAAAACTACCTTTGCAGCGTCTGGACTATTCTTTGTTGAAGTGCTTATGCCGGTATTGTATTTCCCTCCTATAGCGAGTCCTTCAATATCTATTTCTGCAGTCCACCCATTGTGTACGGTGTCCCCTAGAATACGTACCGCTTTTATATCTCCCGTAGCAGCATGTGCAAAGGAAGTGCTGGTAAAAAATAGTACTGCTACAAACAACACAGAAAGTAACGTGCGGGGAAACATAGAGGATTTATTCTGCTTATAATATGCGCCATTATCTCATATGCCGTAAGGCAAGGAAAACCCCCGCAAGACACTTCCTAGATTGACACATCAAATGAACCTTGGAGAAACAGAAAAAGGTGGCCCGGAGCCACCTTTTTCTAGATTGCGCGGTCGAAGGGACTTGAACCCTCAACCTCCCGCGTGACAGGCGGGTGCTCTAACCAGTTGAGCTACGACCGCAATATGCGAACCTATGGAATATAGCGTTTTTTGCCTGTATAGACAAGCGCTATCCCCTATATTCCCTGGTGTCGACGGCAGGGCATGATCCTGCGACCTTCTCTTTATGAGTGAGATGCTCTACCAGCTGAGCTACGCCGACAATATGCATACAGTACTACGAAGCGCGTTTCTGTTCAATTATTAGTACTGGGCAGATTCTAGTGCTGTAATACGACCCTCGTGATTTATGATTGTAACTGCATCCTTGTCTACTGCCCGTGCAATTGCTCCGAGATCTTCGGCAAACTCGTCGAACCTGTTTTCAAGAGATCCAATGCGGCGAGAGAGCCCTGAGAATCCAGACTCAACAGAATCCACTCTTCCATCAAGACCATCAAGGTGTAGGCCCATTGTGTCGAAGCGAGTATCCATTGCATCAAAACGTAGATCCATTGTGTCGAACGTGCTGTCCATTGCATCAAAGCGAGTATCCACCTCATCAAACTTCTTCTCTACCCTCAAAAAACCATTCTGTACGGCTGCTGCAAGATCGTGAACCGTCGATTCGAGAGATACTATTGAATCACCAAGCAACCCTACTTTTGTATCAATAGAACTTACTTTGCTATCAAGGTTCTTTACCGAGACTTGCAATGACCCCACGGTGGTTCCAAGTGATTTTAGTGTGGCGGTATCTTCCATGTTTTCAAGTATATCACTCGCCTAATTTGGAGCCCTATCTGGGGATATTTTGAAACACGACGGCTTTATCTTTTCTATATCTTTTGCTTAAGAAATCGGGAGTTCAACTATAAAAGTGGTGCCTTTGCCAGAACCTTCAGACTCTGCCCACACCTTTCCACTGTGTGCTTCGATAATATTCTTCACGATATAGAGCCCAAAGCCAGTTGAATCCACATTGATCTTCTGTGACTCCTTTCCATGCCCTCCTTCGGTAAAAAGGTTCTCCATGTCTTCTGCGGTTATTCCAATACCGGTGTCGGTAACAGTAAGACGACATGTTTGGTTCTCCTGACCAAGCTTCACTGCAACACTACCCTTTGGCGTGTACTTGATTGAGTTATCAATAAGGTTCTTAATTGCATTAAGTAGCTGCATGCGGTCCCCCATGATGGTAAGAGGTGTTTCTGGCGTTGTTACCGTAACCGTTAGTCCCTTTCCTTCTGCACCAGGGCGAAGATCAGTGAGCGCTTCTTGCACTAACTCAGTAACAGCTATCGGTGTCTTTACATACGTCACCTTCCCGCTCTTGATATTTGCCGCGTTAAGAATTTCTTGAATAGTCTGTGCACCTTTTGTGTCTGACTTAAACCCTTCTTCAAGCATTGGTCGTAGGGTATCTGGTATTGGTCCAAAGTCTCCTTCAAGAGCCATTGAGAAAATGTTGCGCGACTTAGCCACAAACCCCTTAATCTGGTGTGTAACAAAGTGAATAAGGGTTACTTGTTGGCGGTTTGCTACTTCGAGTGTGCGGGCGAGTTCTTCAATGCGCCTTCGTTGTTCTACTTCAATCCTAAAACTCTGCAGCAGCAAGTATCCGAGAACGGTCAAAAAGATAAGCGTCGCAATAATAATGTAATGTACATATTTAATATTCTGCAGGAAGAGAATGCTACCAACAGAAAGCCAGAGCCCGATCACAAGTAACTGCGCTGCTGTTATCTGACTCTTTGTAATGAGTCTGAATCTGACAATAAAGTATGAGAGGGCTGCCACCGAAACAGGAATCACAAAAAGTCCAAACTGGCCGAGTGCCCAATTCTCAGAAAAGCTTCCGATGATATTTCCTGAAGCAAAGCCGAGCAAAAGAATTAGAACTGTACCTACGGCAAGCATTATTTGCCGTCTCTCATCACGATCTTGAGTTAGGCGTCTACTCCACCACGCAATACCCATAATCCAGAGCACATACCCAATCTCAATTGCATAGTTATAGAAAGCTATAGGCCCCTCAATTACCTCTCGGTCGCAGTTTGTAAGATTAAAACCAACCACGTTCCAGTGAAGTGGGGCCATGAATATACTTGGCAAAAGTGGTAGTACAAGAAGTAGCTTTACATTATGTGAGACATCGTCTCGCACAACAAACAAATATATAAAATAAACAAATCCTGCATAGATCAGTGGTTCAATCATGTTTACCAAAGACCATGCAAATAAAACTGTTTGAATGTTATCAGTCGCCCACAATATAAGATCGAGTAGTAACCATAGACTTAATATTCCAGTGATAACAAACAGTGTTTTATTGAGTCGTGACTTTCTGTTTGTGAGGTATATGTAAAGTCCAAATATAAGTGAGACAAAGATTGGAGTAAGGTGGGAATAATAAATCAAAGGAGAAAACACGTTTCCCGAAAACAAGAACCAGTTATTGGTATCCCACTGACACGCCTGCACCAATTCAGAAATCATAGGTATTTTGCAATAATTCCAAACTGCACCTCTTTTGCAGCTTGGATTTCGTCTTCAGTCGTAAAGGTTGGGTAGTATCCCTGAAGAATATATACGTTTAGATATATGATTCCCGTCACTAAAACAAGGAGGAGTGATAGTGCACTAAACGGACTTATTGTGTACTGTCTGGGAGCCATTATTCTTTAATAGTACTGCATTTTCATACACTTTCTTAAAGTGAGTGGGAATAAAGGGTAAGTAGCGCTCATAAACGTCTCGCGGCAATGATTGTACTGGTCCAACAAACCTACGGTGATATGGATGTTCAGGTTCCATGTTCTCAAAGCAATAATCTGGGTCTTCCTCTGTCGTTGCATAATCAATAGTGATTTCTGTATTTGGCTCTATATCTTGGAGTGCATAGAGCTTAAGTGTTCTCGCCCCCTTAAAGCCTGCGTTTGGTTTACAAGAATGATTTAGGTATTGGAATTCATCAACTGGGTCTATCCATGTATTCTTCCCTATTCCAATCCAGTTTTCATATCGATTACTCTGTCCGTGTATGGTGGTTTCGTATACGATTCTGGAACCATTGAGCTCTGCGATAAACGCCCCTTTCTTTATTTTAGTACGCGAGAATACACCAAATCCATGTATCCCGCTTCGATTTACCGATAGTGATGCCTTTTTCATCTGAAAGCAGTGTATGCAAATAAATATACAACAAAAGTATAAAGAAGTACCCCTCGTGCCGTATGACACTAGGGGTACAGTTTCGGGTTGCCGTCTGTCTTGCGCGAAGCAAGGAAGCCGACAAACCCATGCAGCAGGGCGTTGCTGGCCGGATAAATCATGAAGGCAGACCACACTCCGTATTGCTGATATGTAACCAGCGCAAGCGAAAGGTAGGCAAGACTCCAGACTGACCACGGCAAGAAATGCTCGTTTTCAGGTGACTCTATCGTTTCTCGTACCAGTGGCACGAAAGAAACGATCGTGCTGGTATTCGACGCAACAAGAAGTACGAGCACGCACACCTCTCGAGTCTGTTCGGAAACAAACCCTGCCTTTTGTGCCATCCCTGCCCCCACGTACACCGCAGTGAGGAACAAATCAACACAAAGAGCAGTTCTGTCCTGCCATGCAGTTGGCCAGTGCGGCCGACCATGCTTGATGGTGATTACTGCAACAACAACAAGACTCGAAAGTGCGCACACGACTGGTAGAACGAGTACCGTCCAGGAAGCCTTGCTGTCCCATTCAAGAATGGTTAGAAAGGCGGTCCCGTAGGCGAACATCATCCACGTTGTCGCGTTCGGTTCAACTTCGTCACGAAGCGATTTCCGGACGTAGAGAAAATATCCCAGAGCCTGCAGGAGGCCTGGAATGAATGCAAGATATTCAATCTGCATTACGGCCTCCTATTTCTAGAGTTAATGTTCAAGCATCAAATACCCGTTTCCACGGCCTATTTGTTGCCACTGTGAGTATTATGGCATATAACCTTATTTTTGGCAAGCCCTAGTTAGCGATAAATCCTCCTGCCTGAATGCTCCACAATTTGTGATATAGACCTCCCTTCTTCTGAAGAAGCTCGTCATGTGTTCCCTGCGCCACTACTGCACCATCTTCTACTACTAGAATCCTATCCATGGTCATGATGGTTGAGAGACGATGTGCAATTACAATCACTGTCTTTCCTTCCATGAGTACATTTAGTGCGTCTTGTATAAGTGACTCAGATTCAGAATCAAGACTTGAGGTGGCTTCGTCCAAGATGAGAAGTGGTGCGTTCTTTAAGATTGCACGTGCAATAGCAACACGCTGACGCTCTCCTCCTGAGAGCTTTACACCGCGCTCCCCTACATGGGTTGCATAGCCTTCCGGCAAGGAAGCAATAAATTCATGGCAGTGTGCTTTCTTTGCAGCCTCAATAACCTCCTCATCAGACGCATCGTGCCTACCATAGCGAATATTCTCCATGAGTGAACGGTGGAACAAGACAGGCTCTTGTGGAACAAATGCGATTGCTTCATGCAAACTGTCTTGCGTAACAGTACGAATGTCTTGCCCATCGATACATATAGATCCCTCTGTTACGTCATAGAAACGAAGGAGGAGTTTTGTGATGGTGGACTTTCCTGCACCTGAAGGTCCAACGAGGGCAACTTTCTCTGCGCCAGCAATGGTACAGGTGAAGTCCTTAAGGATGGTACGGTTCTCAACAAAGTTGAATCCCACGTCTTTCATTGCAACCGTCCCCTCCGTTACAACGAGTGCCGTTGCATCCTTGGCGTCCTGCACGTCATATGGGGTTTCAAGTATTTCAATCATTTCGTGCGCATCTGCAAAGGCGTCATACAGTTTGCGCATACTGTTACCTATTCCCCATATGCGATCTATAAGCCCAATAATATAGACCTGGATAAGTACAAAATCTCCCACGGTAATTACCTGGTGTTTCCAGAGTACGAGAGCCCCTGCAAGAAGTCCTACCTCAATGGCAATGGCAAATAATCCCTGCACTGCAAATACCCACGCATCGGCAATCCATGACTTCATGGTTGCCTCCTTCCAATTGAGTACCGCCTGTGCGAATGATTTTCGTTCAACCGATCCCGCGGCAAACAGATGGATTGCTGATTGGTTAGAAATTGCATCTGACAGCAAACCCGTCACCTTACTGTCTTCCGCAGCGCGAGCGAGACGAAGTGGTTGGCGATACTTTGCCATCCCTACTTGTATTGTGATAAAGATAATGGTCCACAGGAGGAGTGCCCCACCAATAAAAATGTTCTTTTGCGAAAGTACAAAGATAGCACCAATTGCAAATACTCCCGTTGAAAAGAAATTAAAGGTGACACTATCGAGTACTTGTTCAAATGCACGTGAGTAGCGCGTTACTCGTCGAGTAAGTGTTCCGGCAAAGTTTGAACTAAAGAAATTGTGGCTGTGTCCAAGCAGGTTTGCAAAGGCAGCATTGGAAAGATCTTGTATTACTCGTGCCTCTATGTGCATTAAAGAAAGCATCTGAATGCGGCGTCCGATCCATCCCGCAAAGTTGGTGAGTGCAAAATACGCAAGAATAAGGAAAAGATGTCCGACGACGACAATGGCCGGATCTGCAGTAGAAAGCGCGTTTATAAACTGTCGTATAAAAAGCGGCGCTACAATACCAGCGATCTCTATAATGAGACTTCCCACTATAATTAACGCCAAAAGCACGGGGTACTTCCACGCTGCCTTTGAGTACTCCCGTATTACCGGCCACACTTGTGTAGCCTTCTTTTCTACCTGTTTGGCCATAGTACTCTTACCTTATCACGTGTTCCCCAACCGCATACCGTATACTAGACACATATGAATACAGAGACCCAAGAGACAGAGCATCATGTGTATGAATTCTTTAGGTTCGGTGTGGTGCTAAAGGGTCTAATTTCAATTGCAGAAGTTGTAGCGGGAATACTAATCCTCGTTATTCCTCACACCTATATTGTGCACTTTGTACAAGTCGTGGCAGATATCACCCGCTCTCAAGAGCGTTATGGATTCCTTCTTTCACATATAACCAAGGAACTTGAAGCCTTTACTACTGGTGCGGTAGTCTTTCTAGCCCTCTATCTTCTCTCTCGTGGACTAATAAAGGCAGGCATCATCTGGGGACTGCTTGCAAATAAGTTATGGGCATACCCTGTTTCCCTTATTGTGCTTGGACTGTTCTTGATCTATCAGCTATATCAAATAGCAACCACACACTCCATCCTTGTCGTAGGTATTACCCTCTTCGATATCTTTGTTATGTACTTCATCTGGCGTGAGTACAAGATTGTTACTTCCCACGGAGCTTCATTTACTCCTTCGTAAATCTATCCCAGCATGAGTCCACAGACTCCTGCAACTACCCAGCCCATAACAGAAACACCACCACTAATGAAGAGTGCACGCTTTTGACCTGGTGTACTTGCAGCGAATGTAGAGGTTGCCGCAAGCGGTGAGAGCCGTGAGATGGCATACGTGTTTGCGATAAGTGCAGCAATGGCTATCATCTTGATTTCAAATGTAGTGCTTGAAAGATATGCAATAGGTGCTCGAACATAAAGTAGTCCCCCAGAGATAATGAGCGCCCCTAGTCCAAAGGCAACTGCTTGGTGCAGAAAATGCAGTCGAGAGGCAGAAAGTGTCTGCTTCTTTCCTAGCATCCACATAAATCCTTGTTCGTCAGCGTAGATAACAAAGGCAATCGTAACGATAACAATAACGAAGTGTATAAACTGAAGCATATTAATTTGTGAGAGGGCCAATACTAAAACTTTCTAGCATTTGTTTTGCTCTGTTGTCTCTTCCGTGTTGTCCGCTAAAGGCACTCGTACCATCTGTGCCACAGAGTTGAATAATTGCCGCTTCCCCACCTGGATGCGTACCAATCCATTTTGTTAGGTCGTACACCGTTCCACTAATACTTGTCCAACAATTCTTAGCAGTATTATGAAGTGCAACTTGTTGCGTCGTGTATCCAGACGGAGCAGCTGTTTTTACTGGAGTACTTGTACTTGTGGGGGTTGTTTCAATAGGACTCACAGATTTTTGCGAAACAACTGGTGTGGTGTGAGTGTATGCATATGTGGCATATCCCCCTACAAGTACTGCCAGTAATAGAGCCCCGAGTGCAATGGTAGTTTTCATAAATGGTATGTGAATTGTAATACGTATTATAGCCGTAGACCAAAAGCGCTCTCCACCACACCTTTCGACAGACCCTTATCGTACGGGTAGAATATCTGCATCGCATATGAATGCCCTGCACCCTGAGATTAGTATCGTAGTGCCTGCGTACAACGAAGAGAAGTATATAGCAGCTTGTTTGGAAGCCATTATTGCTGAGACAAAGAGAACAAAAGTACGTACGGAAATAATCCTTGTAAATAACGCGAGCACTGATGGCACGATTTCTATAGCGGAGCGATATCCTGAAGTGCAGGTTGTTACCGAGTCTAGGAAGGGACTAACTCGCGCACGGCAATGTGGCCTCATGGCGGCTACGGCACCACTTGTTGGCTATGTAGACGCAGACACTCGTATGCCTGCAGGTTGGATTAATAGAGTAAACATGAATTTTGTTTGTAATCCTAGGGTGGTGTGTGTAAGTGGTCCGTATAAGTACTACGACGTCTCTAAGAGTATGGATTACATCGTATGGTGTTGGTGGTACCTCTTCTCATATCCTGTCTATTTGATACTTGGCTATATGGCTGTTGGCGGAAATTTTGTAATTAAGAAGGAGGCAATGCTTCGTATCGGTGGGTTTGACGAATCAATTGAATTCTATGGAGAGGACTCAGACATTGCACGGAGAATCAGCAAGGTGGGAAAGGTTGCGTTTATCCCCTCCTTGGTAATGCCCTCTTCAGGAAGGCGGCTTGTTAGTGAAGGTATTGTGATTTCAGGATATCGGTACCTACTTAACTTTCTATCAATTGTCTTTCTGCGACGTCCCATGACGTTGGATTATAAGGATGTGCGGTAGTTTGGATTATCTATTTTTTATATAAATTTTAGAAATAAATAAGTTTATCTCGATAGTTTTCCTATAATCTCTCGAGCACTACCTTATTGCAGCCGCAAATGCTATTGATGTGAGACTGTCCATTCAATGTGAAGTAACAGTGTTGGGTTGCGAGAGTCGCATGCGCGAAGCGATTGTAAGCCTCGCAAGCAATGCAATTAAATACATGCGCTCCGAGCGTCCAGCAGCTATCTCATTCAGACTTTCTGCAAACACAGAAAAGGCCTTCATAGAAATACTAGACACAGGTATTGGCATTTCTCCCGATGCCTTACCAAAAATATTTGAGCGCTTTTACCGCGGCGATAATATTCCGTATGGCGTGAAAGGAAATGGACTAGGACTTGCTATTACGAAAAAAATAATTGAGTAGATCGGAAGAGCGTCGTGTAGGGAAAGAGTGTCTTCGCCTGTGTA
>CALLKD010000047.1 GCA_938008595.1 uncultured bacterium
TCGCTACCTTAGGACCGTTATAGTTACGGCCGCCGTTTACTGGGGCTTCAATTCATGCCTTCGCTTACGCTAAGCACTCCTCTTAACCTTCCAGCACCGGGCAGGCGTCACCCCCTATACATCATCTTACGATTTAGCAGAGAGCTGTGTTTTTGGTAAACAGTCGCCTGGATTCGTTCGCTGCGGCCTCCTGGTAAAATACCAGGGAGGCAGATCTTATCCCGAAGTTACGATCGCTTTTTTGCAGAGTTCCTTAAGTTTAGTTATCCCGTCCACCTTAGTGTACTCACACCTACCCACGAGTGTTCGATTTCGGTACGGTTACATATGATCGTCCCATAGTGGTTTTTCTTGGCACCCTTATATTGTAGGATTATAGTCGACTCTGCCGAAGCTTCGCTTTCTATAAAATCATACCACTTCTGTATTGTTATGCGGATTTGCCTACATAACCAAAAGCGACATTCTTCACGGATATTCATGACCGTGTCCAATACTTGAGATGCGTCCCCACATAGGTAATAACCTTTCATATATAGTTCTGGAATATTAACCAGATATCCATCGGCTAGCTCCTTTCGGATGCACCTTAGGACCGACTAACCCTGCCACGACTGACGTAGGACAGGAAACCTTGGGTATTCGGTGTGGAGGGTTTTCACCTCCATTACGTTACTCATACCAACATTTGCACTTCCCATACCTCCACAGTCGGTTATCCGACTGCTTCACAGGCCTACAGAACGCTCCGCTACCGATCCATAATTAAATATTGATCTTCCGTCTTCGGTGTATAACTTAAGCCCCGCTGAATCTTCGGCGCACAATCACTCGACCAGTGAGCTATTACGCACTCTTTAAATGAGTGGCTGCTTCTAAGCCAACATCCTGGCTGTCATAGTAATCGCACATCCTTTTCCACTGAGTTATAACTTGGGGACCTTAGACAGGAATCTGGGCTGTTTCCCTTTTGACAATGGCGCTTATCCGTCACTGTCCGACTCCATAACATTTACACTGAGAGTATTCGAAGTTTATCAAGATTTGCTAAGTCGGAATAGACCCGCTAGTCTTATCAGAGCCCTACCCCTCTCAGTTACTATTATGGGCTATACCTAAATATATTTCGCGGAGAACCAGCTATCTCCCGGTTCGATTAGCTTTTCACTCCTACTCACAAGTCATCCAATAGACTTGCAGCTCTAAATGGTTCGGCCCTCCAGTGTGTGTTACCACACCTTCAGCCTGCACATGAGTAGCTCGCATGGGTTTCGGGTCTAGTGCATGTGACTGAATCGCCCTATTCAGACTCGGTTTCCCTACGGCTCCGGGTATACTCTCCCTTAACCTTGCCACATACAGCTAACTCGTTGGTCCGTTCTACAAAAAGTACGCAGTCACCCGTATAAATACAGGCTCCTACTCTTCATTGGCACAGGGTTTCAGGATCTATTTCACTCCCCTCCCGGGGTTCTTTTCACCTTTCCTTCACA
>CALLKD010000048.1 GCA_938008595.1 uncultured bacterium
ACGAGCCGTGAAAATTTCCGCCGACTGAACAACGCACGGATCAACATGCGGGTAGCCCGCTTCGCGCAGACGCTGCCCGGATCGCGGAGGTGTTTCGTACCTATCACGCGATCAACCGTAAGGATACGCCGGTGCCTGCTCCTGCGGCAGTTGTGCCGGCTAAGGAAGAGAAGAAACAGGAGAAGCAGGTTTTGAAGGAAGTGCTGAAGACTATGGCTCCGGTAGCGTCGCGCCCTGGTGCAGCTACTACGTCTGAACCAGACCCTGATGACTTTGAAGCTAACTTTGCCGTCTTTTTGAAAGCGGCTAGCGGCGCTAACTGAGAGGTAGATTCACATGGCTCTGTCCCGATTTGGTGATATCGGTTCGCGTACAGCTTCCTACAATATCGTAGAGATGCTGAGGCGGATGGTCCCGCTGATGCCGCTGGAGCGGTTTGGTCAGTCGGAAGTGGTTCCGCTGAATATGACGCAGACTGTCAAGTGGCGGCGATTCGAGCCGCTGCCGGTTACGACGGTTCCGCTGACGGAGGGCATCACGCCGGCCGGGCATACTCCGACGGTCACGGATGTCACCGCTAATTTAGTTCAGTACGGCGGATTCATCCGGCATTCCGATGTCATCCTTGATGTGGCTACGGACCCGATTCTCGCGAATTACCGCGACCTGCTCGCGCAACAGTGTGCAGAAACGCTCGAAACTGTTCGCTATCAATCGCTCCTCGCCGGCTCGAACGTGTTTTACGCGAACGGCACGGCCCGCAGCGCGGTGAATACCGTGGTGTCTGCGACGCTGCTTCGTAAGGTCGCGCGTATGTTGGTGCGTAACAACGCGCGTGAATTTACGTCTGTCGTGGCGTCGAGCCCGAACTACGCTTCGCAGGCTGTGGAAGCGGCGTACATTGTCCTTAGTCACCCGGACCTTGAGTACGATATCCGCCAACTTCCGGGGTTCATCCACAAGAAGAACTACGGACCCGGCGTTACCGCGCTCCCCGGCGAACTCGGTTCGTGGGAACGGTTCCGGTTCATCGAGTCTACGCTGTTCGCTCCGTTCTACGGCGCAGGCGGTACGAAGGGCTCGATGATAGGCGCGGGTACGGCGGCGGATGTCTATCCGATGATCGTACTGGCCATGAACGCTTGGGCTACGGTCGTGCTCCGCGGTTCGTACTCTGGTAGCGATCGTAGCGCGGATGGTACGTCTGTCGTGTCGCCAGTTGATCTGATCGTGAAGAACCCTGGTTCTGGCGGTGCGGAAGACCCGATGAACCAGCGTGGGTCGGTTTCTTGGAAGACCATGTTTACGGCGCAGATTCTCCAAGATGCGTGGATGTGCCGTGTTGAAGTTGCGGCTACCGAACTCTGATAGGAGGATATAGATATGCACAGTGAAATGGCTAACATCGCCGCGTGCTATTCGTCGGCGGGTGTCGCGATCAACGCCGCTGGTGCGGCTACGATCAAGACTACGAATGCTTCGCAGATCATGTTCAACGGCGCTATTAAGTCCGTTGCAGCTACATCGGCGATTGCGTTCCCCGCTACGATTGCTTCGCAGCCGGCGAGTACTACGTTTACGTATCTCCTGACGTTCAAATTCTCCGATAGTTCCGCGCGAATCTTTGGCCCGCAGGAACTGCTGGATGTGAACGGTACGAATATCGGCAACCGTAACCCGACGGCGAACGCTACGGCCATCGCCAATAGCCTCCCGCGCGTTCCGGACGGGTTTGTTGTGGTCGGAGCGGTGAAGATTACGACCGATGCTTCGACCGTCTTTACCCCCGGTACTACGTTGCTTGACGCCGCCGGTATCACAGCAACGTACACGAACCTGTCAGGATACCCGGACTACGGTATCACGGTCTGATAAGAAGGGGCTTCGGCCCCTTACTTCTCTGTGGGGGTATCGTGGATAACGACAGCGTTGCCAGTGTTAAGCGGGCTGAAAACGGGTGGGTGCTATGCGTAAAAGTACCCTCCGGAGAGGAATACGCTATGATGGATCAGCACCGTATGGCGGTGTTTACTACGGTAGCTGATCTTACTGCTTTCCTCGGCTCTGTTCTCGATTCCTATCCGGAGACTGAATCCGAAGATGATATGGACGAGGATGAAATGTTCGCACAATCATTCAGAGACGCCTTGAAAGGTATGCAGTCATGACCGATTTTGACTTTGGGGACATTGATTCTCCACAGATTATTATCCCTGATACTCACTTAGACACGAGCCCGACCGTCGCGCCTCCGCCTACCGGGAAGAAATACCGGGTGATTATCAGTAGCGAGGCTAACAAGCCGTCAATCCGGTATCTGGCTATTAACGGCGTGTCTCGATATGTGCAGGTCGATGTTGAAGTGGAACTCGAAGAAGAGTTCGTACGGATGCTGTCTGAAGGCACGCGCCCTATGCCGCGCGAAACCCGGGTCGATGGGATCGGCTCGATCGAGAGTATTAATGTGCGAGCGCATCAGTTCCAAGTGTTAGGCCCGGCATGACTACCAAGGCGTCACTACTCACGCAGCTAAAGTTTGAGCTTTTCGAGTCAGACTACGGCGGTATGTGGACGCCAGATTACCTCACTCGTAAGCTCAACGAAGCTCAGTATCGGTTTTGCGAAGACACTGGGTTGTTCGTCGATCGCGCCACATACGCCGTGAACGTCGCAGCGGGTACACAAGATTACCCGCTCGATCCTAAGATTATTCGTGTGCTAGACGCACGTATCTCCGGGTCGTCTTGCCCGCTAATGCAGCTCTCTTATGAGGAGTTTGTAGCGTATGTCGCCGACGATACGACGTATGTGGGTACGCCCACAGTATTTACTACTGAGGCGGCGATGGGTACTTTTTCAGTACCTACGCCATCCGCGGATGTAACAATCAGGTTGCGTGTTCACCGGTATGCGCTGCACGAGATTGACGATACGCATGGGTCTGAGACCCCGGCGCAATTCGATCGGGCATTGATTCACTACGCCGCTGCTGAAGCCCTTTTGAAGCATGATGCGGAGTTATCTGACCCGGTGAAGTCGGCGGAGCACCGCAGTGTTTATCGAGAAGAAGTGATACGCGCGCGTCAGTATGTAAACAACGTCATGGGCACGCACCTTGCCGTCGAAGTGAACCCTTCCTATGTGGTGTAAATTATGCCTACCCCAAAGGCGAAAGAGCTATACTCTATAGTAGGGTTTGATTTCGGCATTAATAATCTCGAAAATGCTACGGCCCTAGAGGCAGATTCTCTAGGGCCGTATTCGTATAAGTACCGTATTGCCCTCCGCGAAGCGGTGAACGTAGACCTCACTCTTACCGGCGGGGTTCGTCGCCGCGACGGGTACTCCCTGGTATCTTCCGGACGAGTTACGTCTTTATGGGCGGATTCTCGCATGCCCTTCGGGCTTTGCGTCCGTAATGGGT
>CALLKD010000049.1 GCA_938008595.1 uncultured bacterium
CTCTTTACAGCATACTTATATTTAACAGAATCCATGTATAAAAAATCTAAACGAACTGTCTTAAACCACTCAATAATAATTAAAAGCATGTTCCAATTCCCAACAGAGTACGTTCCTTCTAAATTCATAATAACTTCAGAATCTTTATCAGTAATTAACCGAACAATAAGTCTTAAATTATCTTGAGAAGTATGGGTGAGGTGGTAAGTAATTGTGTAATACTTTCTTGGTTCACCTCTTCTCCAAGAAGTATACTCGTACTTGCCATTAGTTCTTTGGCGGTAGACCTTCTCTTTCTTCGGCATGTACTTCTCTTTCCAGTCTGCTTTAAACTGACGAGTAGGTACTACCTCACTAGTCTCACGGATTACAACAGAGTGGAAGGTTCTGTCTTTGTAGTCCGCTACTTCAGCCATTGCTTTGGTGAGTACATAAGCTTGGGCTGGTTTGTTCCAGCGATTGATGAATGCCAACTCATAGATGGCACCCATGTTAATGCCTTGCTGGGCCAGTTGGGAAGTCATTTTAGTCATGTAAGATCTCCTGTAAGATGACTAATGGACGGATGGTTTCTAAGCAGTTTTCTGACATGCTAAGGTCGATTGGACCTGCGTTTACGTTTCTTCATGATCACATCTCCAACCAAGTACGGCGCTTGGCACGCAGGGCAGCAAGCTTCTGTTCAATCTCCTTCCATTTCAGATTGAGGAGATCAGCAGCATCATCTGCTGTTTCACAGTGACGGAATACACCCACCCCCGCGTTGTACTGCTCCGCTAGATCATCCAGCGAAGCACGCACTTCCCGAATCTCCTCGTCATAAGGAGATACCAACGAACGAACTAATTGCTCGCTCAGGTTAACTGCCAGACGGCAGGATTTTGAAAAGTTCATAAAACACCTCTCTGTAAGTTGAACTTCAAATCTATAAATACCATTTCAGATACTCATAGATTTGAAGGAGGGTAAATGAATACCCTCACAACAATTAGGCTATATCTTTACCGTGTTTGTAGCCTACAACAAAAGCTACAACCAATACGGCAATAAGCCAACAACCCAAACCCACGTAAACATAGGTCGTGTTGTTCATAGGGAGTCCGCTAGCCGCATAAAGCGGCAGCAGGACTACAAGAACCAGTACAAGTTTGAACACCATGATTATACACCCCCTTTGTTACAGCGTTTGTCATAGGCTTGCGCCCATGCTTTATGAACCTCTTTCAGGTTCAGAAGTTTGCCTTGCAGCCCACCCTTGAAGGTGTCCGAGATAACCTCCGCCTTCAGGCATACCCCTACAGGCCCGAAGGACTCGGTCGAGTCGTAGCTCTCGGCCTCGAAGAATTGAATCTCTTCGAGGATGCGGCGGTCTTCACGGCTTAGCTTGACGTTCACGGGGCGCATGTTGGTGCGCAGTTTCAGGGAAGTGCTCACCTCTACCACTGTCCCGACGGTTTCGCGGGTGTTTTTGAATTGCATGATCAGGCTCCTTTTGCCGTTATGATCGTCTTAATAACGTGTAGACACTGCCAGACTTAGCAGGTCTTACACAACTTCAAATTCAAGTACATCTTCAGGAAGGAAGCACACATCCCATCCTTGAATACCAACAACTTCACCATATTTCAGATGAAGCATTGATACATATGTACCAAACTTGGCAGAGAACTCTTTCTTCTCTTTAACAGTAAGAGAAGAGTACTGATCAAGAGTCATGGCATGTAGCCACTTACCTTGAGCTTCAGAGTTCCCAACAAGAGGGGAAGGGTTGAAATGGAAACGTACAACAAGTACATCTTCCAACTTCTCACCAACACCCCAAGGATGGCCTATCGCGGAGTCCATCCATTCATGGTCATGAGCGTACATAACTCATCTCCTCACAGGATTCCCATTAAGTATAAGATCAACAATGTAATCTTATATTAATAGAAAAGGGTACATTTATGGCTGTACCCATCACCACTGGAGAAGATTATAGATCTTCGTATTCAGCTTCCTCTAGGACCAGGAATACGAGTTGGATCAGGCCCAACTCAGCATCGTGTTGGTCG
>CALLKD010000050.1 GCA_938008595.1 uncultured bacterium
TCACCCAGGGACCGCGAGTACTTTGAAACAGAAGCCGTACTCCTCAAGTTTAGAGAGAGACTTTCAAGAGCACTTTTTCCATCCACAAAAGCCATACGCTAACGGGCTACACCAGGTCTTAACGAACGCTGCTACAAGCCAAGAGACATAAGTTGTTCGTTTGCTAGAGAAGAGAGTACACCAGGCTAGTACACATCAAGTGGGAGTGAATTCAAGGACGATATGCGAACTATAGTGGGAAAGCGAAATATGCTTCCTGTTCCTAAGGACTTGGAACACTTGAACGAGAGGATACAAGCGAGACTTTCAGAAACCGGAGACAGAGCCACGCTAATTAAGACCTAATTAAAATTCGTTTAGCAGTCCGCGGAGCGGACGTCGACAAATTTAGCCATATAAAAAAAGTCAGCAAGAAACCACACGCAGCAACCAAGGAGAAGGCTTTTTCAGGCAAAAAGTAGGGACGCTCAAGTTTCTACTTTCAGAGGCTAGAACCTCTCACACCCTTCGGCCAAGTCAAGTAAGGACCCAAGTATCTCACCAGCTACCCTTATCCGAAACCCCAACCAACACCAAGCCAGCCACACCAGAAAGTCTCAAGAACCAACCAATCTTCACCCAGGGACCGCGAGTACTTTGAAACAGAAGCCGTACTCCTCAAGTTTAGAGCGGACTTCAAGACACTTTCACCAAGGCTGCATGTCCTAGACAAGACCACCCAGAAACTGTCTCCGTCGTAAAACACACTCCACACAAGGTTGACGGTTACTCGTCCTTGACAAGACCTTAAACTGTCAAGAAGGTGCCACGTGAACGGACACCTATAGGTTCAGATCAGATCAAGCTACTTTTTTACTTGGATGCGGACAGAGCTGAAGTCCAACAACAAGAGCCGGTTGAGATGCCGAGCCTAGAAGCTGGGAATAATGGCGGCCAGAGTCCTAGAGACCAAAGGCTAACAAAAGCCAAAGAATCTATCGGAAATCAAGTTGGGACCTGAGGAAGACTGCAGCGAAATCTAATCTAACTTTACCTAATTAATGTTCACAGTGTTTATCACGTCCACAAATCTAAATTTCAATAATCTTCACCTAAAATTCAAAGAAAAAAAACCGAATTGTGAGTAGATTGAGAAATTTTTGAAACCTCTTCTATAAATTACGAATTTTAGATTTGTTATGATGGGATTATTTAGTCATGTGCGCACCATGACTTCTAGTTGCGCTGACAGCCGTAGTTCGAAGGCCGTAGAGAGCATTGTTCCCAGACTACTGTGTCATCATAGGTTTGCTGGAACGCAAGTTGGTCTATGATTTTTAGTGAGAATGGGAAGTAAATAGCTTCGACCTTTGGTCCGGGTAGCCAGTACTTCTAGATTTACCCCAAATTAGGTGGACGTATTAGTCTCTATCTCTTCTGTTGAAATCGAGGTTAGCTTCAACTCTGAGTTCTCCTCTTGGTCTTGAGCTTGAGCTAACGGTAGTAGTTGTGGTTCTTGATTCTCTCCTGGTAGAATCAGAGTT
>CALLKD010000051.1 GCA_938008595.1 uncultured bacterium
TCGCGGTGTAGAAGACCTTGTTCGCGGTTGTTCGCCCCTTTGAGCCGGCGATCGTAGGTCAGGGAGCCGTCATTCCAGCGCAGGTGGCGCAAGAGTGGCATAAAGAAGCCAAGCCTGCTAGCAGCGGCATCAACGGCCCTATCACCGTGGCGCTCGACAGGGACGAAAGGCGGCGAGCCCGCTTCATCATCCTCGGGGTCTGGGGGCGTCAGGATAGTCTGCACCACTGCTCTGTCCATGGCACGGCACCTATCGATCACCTCTGACGTGACGACTTGGGGCGCGACCCCTTGAAGGACCCATAGGAGGCGAGAGAATGGACCAGATTCCTTGAGGAGCAGCATCCGGTGGGCCTGAAGTTTCACCTTTTCCTGTATCTGGTCAATGAAAGTGGAGACATCGTCGAAGCGGCGCAGGAGGATTCGGGTGCACGTCTCGTGATCACCAACCGGCAAGCCCAAGAGCTTATGCGCGGGTTGTGGCTCGATGTCCAGCCCCATCAGTTTCCAGGTCGCAGTCCCGACGATGCGCGTCTTGGCCATGGCCAGTGTAAGGCCGACGTCGGCCAGGGAGGCATGCAACATCGTTACCATGGCATCCGCGGTCCGTTCAGTCTTGGCGAGGATGAAGATGTCGTCAGCGTACGACCCCACGATGGCCGCCCGATCGCCAGTATCGACACCGAGGAGACCTGCACCACACCTCTCGGCGATACAACGAGGGAGAACAGGGTCGACGAGAGCGGACACCCCTGGATGAGCTCCTGAGTGCATCGTGTGGATCGGATGAGGGAGTCGTCGCACCGCACCTGGACCTGATTGGGCTGGAGGACAGATGCAACGAAAGCCGACATAGGCGGGATGTCCTTTGTAACCTGATGGCTGGTGGTGCTTCGGCACCATCGTGATGATGACCTCTTTCTTGACTACGATTGATGATGGTGATGGTGATTGGATGTGTGGCGGTGGTATGAATTTGCTGACGATGGTGGTGATGCTGCTAATCTTCCGCCGCAGAGGGACTCACAG
>CALLKD010000053.1 GCA_938008595.1 uncultured bacterium
TTTCGGGGAGAACCAGCTATCACGGAGTTTGATTGGCCTTTCACCCCTACCCACAACTCATCCCCTCAGTCTTCAACCTAAGTGGGTTCGGGCCTCCACACGGTCTTACCCGCGCTTCACCCTGGCCATGGGTAGATCACTCCGCTTCGGGTCCAGAACATGCCACTACACCCTTACGGGATACGCCCTATTCAGACTCGCTTTCGCTACGGCTACCCCACACGGGTTAACCTCGCGACATGTCCCTGACTCGCAGGCTCATTCTTCAAAAGGCACGCCATCACCCCACGAACAAGTCGAAGGCTCTGACGGATTGTAAGCGCACGGTTTCAGGTACTATTTCACTCCCCTCCCGGGGTACTTTTCACCATTCCCTCACGGTACTGATCCGCTATCGGTCACTGGGAAGTATTCAGGCTTACCGGGTGGTCCCGGCAGATTCACAGCAGATTCCACGGGCCCGCTGCTACTCGGGGAACATTCCACAACAGCCACAAAGTTTTCGGTTACCGGGCTCTCACCGTCTACGGCAGACCATCCCAGGCCACTTCACCTAACCCTGCGGTTTCTCACTGTCGCCCTGGCCGGCGGACCAGAGAAGAAACGCCCCACAACACCGCACACACAACCCCCGCCGGGTATCACATGCACACGGTTTAGCCATCCTCCGCTTTCGCTCGCCACTACTCACGGAATCACAATTGTTTTCTCTTCCTACGGGTACTGAGATGTTTCACTTCCCCGCGTTCCCCCCCATACCCTATGTATTCAGGTATGGGTGACACGACATCACTCGTGCCGGGTTTCCCCATTCGGACATCCTCGGATCAACGCTCGGTTGACAGCTCCCCGAGGCTTATCGCAGCCTCCTACGTCCTTCATCGGCTCCCAGTGCCAAGGCATCCACCATGCGCCCTTAAACACTTACAACACAAAAAACCAAAAATTAGAGAATCAAAAAATTACACCACAACAAACCACACACCCCCGCCCAGAGCCGAAACCCCGGAACGAGAACCATGCGGCTTGATGCTCGCAACCACTATCCACAAATCAAACACCACACCCCACCACCAAGCAGGGCGACAATCAGAACCCCCAACCAACAGTCAGGGACCAGCACCCACCACACCCAAAAAACAGGGGGCGAGCCTGCGGGCCTGTTGCCTCAGGACCCAACAGTGTGTTCAGCGACCCCAGCCCCACGTTCCCGTAGACCAGGCGACACCCCCGAAACCGGGACGTGCCTCAATGTTTGTTGTGCACCCACCAGAATCCCACTACAGAACCCTGGCACCTCTCCCAACCACCAGATCCCACACGATTGCGGGGGCGGGGGAACCTTCACGGTATCGGTGCTCCTTAGAAAGGAGGTGATCCAGCCGCACCTTCCGGTACGGCTACCTTGTTAC
>CALLKD010000054.1 GCA_938008595.1 uncultured bacterium
GCTACAAACCCAACACTTCCAAATCAAAATAATACAACCACAAATAATAACAGCATCAATGCCGGAGACAGTGTATTATTCAAGTTTGTTATTGAAACCACACCAAACAAAACAAGAGCAACAAGCAGAACTGCACAATTAAAAAGCTTTGGAAATGCAGCAAATTTTGATAGTGTTACAGATGCAGCGGGAGCAATAACATTTCATATTTATATCGAGAAAAAAGCCACAATAGCTGATACTGCTGCTATTAGCGATTCACTCACCAGATTCTTTATACCAAAAGGAAGCAATAAAAAATTGATCATCAAACAATAACATTTAAGCCTTGCCATGAAACCAATTACATTTTTTTTTCTTGTATTTTATACACTCGGGTGGCGCAATAATCTAAGGAAAAATGAGGGGGGATTTTGAACAGGGGTGCCGAGAAACGACAACTAGAGCTCAACATTACGAAAGTTACAGAAGAATGTTTCAGGCTTTTACCCTGTCTCCAGATCCTCGAATAGAAGTACGGTTGAGGAGTGTGAAAAGCGAATTTGCGAATTAACTGAAACAGAATTAGTTCTTAAAATCTCCTTAATGTCTTGTCGGAATACGGACTGAGTATTGGGATTGGTATCGAACTTGTTTTAATCTCTTTAAAGTATTTGGTAAACGGTGGTACCTATACAAAACTTGCTCTATAAAGCACGTACTTAAGCAAGGAATCGAATATAACAAAAATAGTGGGTTTGAAACCACTATTCTGCCGCTTCCTTTAAGGGTATTCACCAGCCTAGAGGCTCAAACTAGTTATTGGTGGAGGTGCGGAGAGTCGAACTCCGGTCCGAGAATGCTTTACTTGGCGAGTCTACGACGTGTAGGTTGAGTTGTTTGTTCAACAGAAATATAGGAACACAACCGAAAACATTTCTGCCTACATCCCTTATTTAACATTCTGGTCGGGCACTCAGAAGGCGATCCCATAGATTATTCCGCCTGTACACTCCACTACGAGAACTGGAATATACAAACGTCACCTAGGCGAGAGCGAGCCGAAGCTCAAGCTTACGCAGCGTAGGCGAACGCAAAGTCCTTCATACCGAAGTATGGGGAAGTTACGCGTGCAACAGTTTTGTTGGCACGTTTGGGTTGCTCACGTTTTAACGTGGTCAATGAGCGTCCACGACGTCGCACGTTCAAGTAAAGAGCAAACCGTCAAAGCCGGTCACCCCCAGACCCAACACCATTCAGGAGATTGGTGTTGGGTCTGCGAGTTTCCCGCAGAAGAAGTGCTGAAGTGTAGGGGCAAGCACGGCCTTGCCCCTAAGAAATTATCGTCGGCCACAGCCGTCGATGAGCGACGTCAGGTCCTTTCCAGGTGGCGCATACGGCACCTCGGTCTGTCTCGGATCCCAGTCGTGATCGTCGCGATGAGCGACCGCATGAAACGAAGAGCCGGCGCCGGCAACCTGTCTGCCAATGAGACGTTTGCCCCGCCCCTTGTCCACTGAGTTTATTGACACGATATTTTCCCCTTCTGGTTGAACTATCAACACTCCTTACGCAACTGTAAACAACAAACCCAGGGAGCATTATACCCCCTTTCCCCTCAGCACGCGTCCTATTTCACGCTCAGCATCTTTTTTCTTAATGCTTTCACGCTTGTCCGCTTTATTTTTTCCACGGACAACAGCAACGCGTACCTTCAGATACCTGCCCGCATTATACAGCTCTAATGGCACTACTGTCAACCCCTTTTTCTCCTCCTGAGTAAGCAATTCCGCTATTTCTGACTTCTTTAGAAGCAGTTTGCGTGCACGCTCTGGCACGTATCCTGCAGGAGTATTTGCCACTTGATATGGGGGGATACTCATACCAATGAGAAAGGCTTCACCCCCTCTAACCACCACTCGAGCGCCATCTAATTTTCCTTGTTTGTTACGCACTGACTTAGCCTCAGCACCTGAAAGCTGAATACCCGCAGTATATGTTTCAATAACGGTAAATCTAAGCCCTGCTTTTTTGTATTCTATGAGTGCCATATAAATTCCCTGAAGGTTCTATTCATTGTATACTGGCCCGAGTATGGCTCAAACAACTCAAAAACCACCAGAAAAGGAAGTCTCTAAGGAGAAGAAGCATAAGCATGCAGGAAAGAACACGCCTGATAAGAACGGAAACAAGCCTCGTATTCCAGGAGGTTCAAGCTTCACCGGGAATCTAATAACGACAATACTCATCTTCCTCCTACTAATGGGAGCGTATTCACTCGTATCTTCACATGCATCTCAGACTGAACGCATTTCTCTCACACAGGTAGCAAGTGATGTGCGTGCAGGTAGCATTCAATCTATTACGGTCCGAGGAAACGATCTTGAACTTCTATACCCTGAAGGCGTAAAGAAGAGTTCAATGAAGGATCCTACACAGGGCCTCACCGAAACCCTCGCAGCATATGGTGCAACGCCTGATCAGCTTGCAAAGGTTGCCATAACAATCTCAACTGAAACAGGATTCCGATATTACTTCAGTACGTTCGCACCAATACTGTTACCAATTCTTCTCCTTGGCATACTCTTCCTTTTCCTCATGCGCCAAGTAAAGGGTGCAGGCATGCAGGCATTTACGTTTGGACAATCAAAGGCACGACTCACTGATCCAGATGATTCAGCACAACGAGTTACCTTTGCTGATGTTGCAGGCGCAAAGGAAGCAAAGGAAGAGCTCATGGAAATCGTAGACTTCCTCAAGAACCCAAAGAAGTTTCTTGATATCGGTGCACGTATTCCAAAGGGAATCATGCTCATGGGAGCACCGGGAACAGGGAAGACCCTGCTTGCACGTGCAGTAGCGGGAGAAGCGGGCGTACCATTCTTCTCAATCTCAGGTTCTGAGTTTGTTGAAATGTTTGTAGGTGTGGGTGCCTCTCGCGTACGTGATTTGTTCCAGCTTGCAAAGAAGTCTTCACCTGCAATTATCTTCGTGGATGAAATTGATGCCGTGGGTCGTGTGCGTGGTACTGGCGTTGGAGGAGGGAATGATGAGCGTGAGCAGACACTGAACCAAATCCTTGTTGAGATGGATGGCTTTGAACCTACTGAAAAAGTAATCGTCATGGCCGCTACTAACCGTCCTGACGTTCTTGACCCTGCGCTCCTACGTCCTGGACGTTTTGACCGTAGAGTTACTATTGATCTTCCTGATAGAAAGGATCGTCTTGAGATTCTTACCGTACACTCCCGCAAGAAGCCATTTGGTCCTGATGTGGCGCTTGAGGTAATTGCAGAGCGCACCCCTGGATTCTCTGGTGCAGAGCTGTACTCACTTATGAATGAAGGAGCTATTCTGGCTGCACGTGAGAACCGTAAGGAGATTACGCAGTACGACCTTATTCGCTCTATTGAAAAGGTTATTTTGGGTCCTGAGCGCAAGAGTCACCTCATGAGCAAGAAGCAGAAGCGTCTAACGGCATACCACGAAGTTGGGCACGCACTCGTTTCCTCTGTGCTGCCAAATGCTGATCCCGTACACAAAATATCAATCATTAGTCGTGGACGTGCTGCAGGCTACACACTCAAGCTTCCGTTTGAGGATAGTAAGATTCAGTCAAAGAATGAATTCCTTGATGATATTGCTGGCACGCTCGGTGGCTATGTTGCTGAGGAGCTTGTGTTTGGTGACGTCACCACGGGTCCTTCAAATGACCTTGCGGTAATTACTGCACTCGCACGTGACATGGTCTCACGCTACGGTATGGGTGATTCTATTGGACCAGTTGCCTTTGCGACAGATCAAAACTATCGCAATGAAACATACTCACAGGACACCGCTGCCCGCATAGACGGGGAAGTATCCCGTATCATCTCTGAAGCTAAGGCAAAGGCACGTACCGTACTGGAAGACCACCGTGAGGCACTCACTATGATTTCAGAACGACTCTATGAAGTAGAAACACTTGAGCGTGAAGAGTTTGAAAAGCTGCTTGTTCTAAATGGCATTCCGCCGAAGAAGAAAGAAGATGAAGACCTTCCCTCAGTGCCTGATGTGGCATAAGGAGAAATGAAAGAGAGGCGTGCCAACACGCTTCTTTTTTTATTTCTCGACTGACGGTATAGTGCATGGGCGCCCTTAGCTCAGTTGGTTAGAGCACAGAGCTTATACCTCTGCGGTCCTTGGTTCGAGTCCAAGAGGGCGCACCTATTGTGAGCTCACAACCCACGTGAATTGACTTTCAGTTGCCTTAAATCCATTCTTATATACAGAACGTTCTTGCTACAAGGAAGGAAAGGGAGATGGGAAATAACACACGTGAAGTCTTCGGTCCTCTTTCGCTCCCGAAGACATACCAGGTCCCGGGTACGGGAACGATGGAACGAGAAATGGCCATTCGTCTGTATCTACATATTGCGCTCGAGTCTGGCTACTGGACTGGTGTGCAGTTGTGGGATCTTGAGGAGTGCCGCAGACTCACCGGTGAACATCATGCACAGGAGGGAGAGGATGTAGCTAGAAAACTCCGCACTTTGCAGAAGCGAAATGTGATGGGCGTCATCTTTGGTCGTGTGGTGCACGCAGTTACCAAAGGCAAGTGGTACGTGTCACCACCAGCGCCGTATCTGGAAGGTGACTATAGTGTGCTGCTCCGGTGGTGTGGTTGCTGGGCTACCTTTACGGAAGAAAAGCTGCACACTGCACTACGCGCCCTTGAGTCTGAAGGGTATCTTGTACGAGACGTGGGGGAGTATGCTCGAGGAGCAGTACTCTGGCCCACCCAAAAGTTCGTGCAGGAAACAGAGAAAGCACAAAAGTTGTTGCGCTAGCGTTTGATTGGCCGCCCCTAAAAAGGCGGCCAACTCATTTCTTAGCGTGGAAACTCTGTAAGGAGTAGGTCAGAGTTGTAGAACTCAGCAGCAAGCCCTCCAAAACTTCTTGGCCCGTCTGAGAGTGTAATCTCTGCACCTCCAATTTGTGGATCTGTTTTTGGTACGGAGTATTTAAATCCAATGTTATAGAGTGTAGAAATAATCCCTGCGTCGTTACTAATAGGGAATCCTGCATTTGCCCACTGTGTTTCTATTTGGCGGATATAGAGTCCTGCATATAGATAGCTGTAGTAGTGATCGTGCTGATCAGTCATGCGAAGAAACCGTTCACTTGAAACGTCAGTAGTTTTAAAATCAAGAATGTGCTCGTAGGAAGGTCCTAGATAGTAGGGAGAGGTTGGGTCCTTAAGATGGTTCTCTACCTCAATTGCAGTTGCTTCCTTCATACCCATCACACCCCATGAGAATTGTGTCTGTGGTCCGAGAATCTTTAGAGGATAGAAAAACTTCTTATAATCCTCTCTGTCAGTAAAGAAAAGACGAAGCTGCTCTGCAACAAGATTGGCAACAATAATACGTGCCGGTACACCACTATCCTGTGCGGCACGGGTAATTACGTCAGTGTCCCGCCGCACTGCGTCTTCCATGATTGTCCATTCCTCTGAATTTCTCCAATGTCCTGTATAGGTAGCGGTGCTTGCTGTGGTAACTCCAAGAAAGGCTTCACGTTGCGTGTCGATTATTCCTTTTTGGTTTGTAAAACCAAGGCGTACGGCAAAGTATCCTGCTACTAAAAAGAAACCAATGGCAGCAAAGATATATACGAGAATGTGAAATGCTTTAAAAAATACCTGCTTAGACATGTTCTTTCGAGTGTACCCGCAATTTCTTTTCTCGCAAAGCCAATTACTCCATGTAGAGTTTTTGTGTCTTTTGTAGTACGAGTGCTTCAAGTGCGGGGTAGTGAGAAAGGGTAGGGTCTGTAGTTATGAGGCGTGTACTTTCAGTACGAGCGGCCTCGACAAGCTTTATGTTCTTTATCGCCTCCATGGCAATATCTGAGACACCCCATTGCTTGGTGCCAGAAAGTTCACCTGCGCCACGTAAGGTGAGGTCATACTCAGCAAGCTCAAAGCCATCCTTGGCAGTGGTGAGAGCCTGTAATCGGTCCTTTGTTGCAGGTCCATATGATTCGGGGAGTACAAAACAATATGCCTGATTATTTGAACGAATAACGCGCCCCCGTAGCTGGTGTAGTTGTGATAGCCCAAAGCGCTCAGCACCTTCAATTAAGATAACGGTTGCGTTTGGAACGTTAACACCAACCTCAACCACCGATGTGGCAACCAGAATGTCTGTTGCACCAGTTTCAAAGAGTTTCATAGACTTCTCTTTTTCAGCAGGTGTCATCTTGCTGTGCAAAATACCGATGCGTGCAGTAGGCAAGACATCACGCTGTAGTCGCGCCGCCTCAGCCTTTACCGAGCGAGCTTGTACGGCAAGTTCCTTACTTGGATCAGGCTCGTCAATGCGTGGGCAAATAATATATACTTGCCGCCCTTGGCTAAGCTCCTGTCGTACACGCTCGTAGCCGAGCTCACGTTTCTCCGGACCAAGAATTTCAGTAATGATTGGTTTACGACCCACGGGCATTTGATCAAGAAGGGAAAGATCAAGGTCGCCATATATGGTGAGTGCAAGCGTGCGTGGTATCGGCGTTGCCGTCATTGAAAGCAGGTGTGGAGAAATTGCATGCTTCTTAGAAAGCTTTTGTCGGTGTGCCTTACCAAAGCGATGCTGCTCATCAATGATGGCATAGGCGAGGTTTTGAAACTCAAGGGATTTGTATATAAGGGCATGGGTACCAATAACAATAGGTATCTCGCCGTTCTTTACCCACTTGGTAAACTGCGCGCGCGACACCTTTGCAGACTCTTCATAGGGAACCTTGGAAGGAAACTTTCTACACTCACTTCCTGTCATAAGACCAATAGGGATAGGGTGATCCTTAAAGTACGACACAAAGGTAGAGAAATGTTGCTTGGCAAGTATTTCAGTAGGGCACATGTAGGCAACCTGCAGGGTGCCTGACTTTCTGCCTGGCGGGTATGAGGTTGCCACCATGTATGCCGTCGCTGCGGCAACGGCGGTCTTTCCACTCCCCACATCTCCTTCAAGGAGTCTTCGCATGGGATGTGCGTTTTCAAAATCAGACACAATGCTTTCAATCGCTCTTGATTGCGCTCCTGTTGGTGGGAAGGGGAATGAGTCTATAAAGGTCTGGAGTGTTTTTCTATCAACTGACACCGGGAGAGACTTCTCCTTTACTGCTTCACTACGCTCACGTGCTACTGCCAGCTGAATGGTAAACACTTCTTCAAAGGCAAAGCGCTTTCGTGCAGCCTGTGCATCTGCTTCCTTCTTTGGTGCGTGTATCCATACGAGTGCTGTCTGAAGTGATGGCAGGTTATACCGCGTGAGTATGTCAGAAGGAATAGGGTCTTCCAGTGCTTCGTGTGCGTGTAGTTCAAAGAGGCGCTTCTGTGCGTGGAGAAACCATAAGGAGGACACCCCTTTGCTCTCGGGATAGATACCAAAGAGTGCGTCTTCCACAATAGACGTGACGTCTCCCTCGACAGAGGTTTGAGTAAAGAGACTTTCATGTACGTTCTCTGGATCTATGGGTGAGCGGTCAATCTCAGGATTGGCGAGATATATCTTTGCACCAGTACCTGCAATCTTTCCGGTAGCTTTTACCACCATGCCATCGGTGAGCATCTTTGCCATGTAGGGCTGGGAGAACCACATGAGTTTTATTTTTCCTGAAGCGTCTTCAAGCCACGCTTCTGCTAGCGGGCGGCGTGTCTTCCATGCCTTGCGTACTTCTGGTGTACGTATGGTTCCGTATAAGGTTACCTCTGCTCCTTTGGTTACGCTTGCCACAGTACCTGAAGGTCCTGCTGCCTCATATCGCGCAGGGAAGTGATATAGAAGGTCACGTACGGTATGGAGATTGAGTCTAAGTAGTGCTGCCTTTTGGTCAGCCTTTAGACGGGTGAAATACGTGGTAATGGGGTCGCTCGGGGCCATGTATCCCAGTATATCCTCATTCTCTTCACTATCCCCGCCCATATCGCTCACATGGGCGTATACTACTCATCTATGGCTCGCTCTAAGAAAGAAATACTTGCCGCGTTTCTAAAGACTGGTGCTCGTATTGAAACCAAGGGTACGGTGAAATTAAAGACCAAGGCAGATATCGCCCTCTACTACACCCCAGGTGTGGGAGCCGTTTCTGAGCATCTTGCCGCACATCCTTCTGATGCGCGCGCTTATTCAGTTAAGAAAAACTCTGTTGCCGTTGTCTCTGATGGCTCTGCCGTACTTGGACTTGGAAATATTGGTCCATATGGAGCACTGCCGGTAATGGAAGGAAAAGCGCTTATATTCAAACAAATGGCAAACGTTGATGCCTGGCCTATTGTGCTCGACACACAAGATCCTGAGGAGATTATTCGAGTGGTACGTGCAATTGCTCCGTCGTTTGGGGGAATTAATCTTGAGGACATTGCTGCACCACAATGTTTCCAAATTGAAGAGGCGCTCGTGAAAGAACTCGACATTCCCGTCATGCATGACGATCAGCATGGTACCGCAATTGTGGTACTTGCGGGGCTCATTAACGCCGCTACCGTTGTGAAGAAAAACATAAAAAAACTTAGGGTAGTTATCTCCGGCGCAGGTGCTGCTGGTACGGCGGTTGCAATGCTCCTTCGTGCGTACGGTATAGCAGACATCATTGTGCTTGATAGGGCGGGGGCACTCTACACCGGGCGAGAAGGATTACAAGGACCCAAGGCACTACTTGCAAAGAACACGAATCCGAGAAAGGTTCGGGGAGATCTTGTTACCGTGCTTCCTGGTAGCGATGTCTTCATTGGTGTTTCAGGTGCAGGCATACTTTCCCCAGAGCATGTTCAAAGTATGAGCAAGAATGCAATTGTATTTGCGCTTGCTAACCCTGTGCCTGAAATAATGCCTGACGTAGCGCGTGCTGCAGGAGCTGCTGTTGTTGCCACTGGTCGCTCTGATTTTCCTAACCAGATTAATAACGCGCTTGTGTTCCCAGGAGTATTTAGAGGGGCGTTTGATAACAAGGTTCAAACTATAACTGAGGAGATAAAGCTTCGTGTTGCAAAGGCACTCGCAAAGCTTGTAGAAAAACCAACACCAACGATGATTATTCCTGACATCCTCGATCGTCGTGTGGTACCAACCGTTGCTAAGGCAGTGCGGTAGGTATAATAGAACTATGCTTCGTAAAGAGATTCTCATCCGCATCAGTAATGGATACAAATACACTCTTACCATTCCTGATCGTTTCTATCCCTTCAGGTCAGAAATAGAAGGGCAGTGGGTGCGGGGTATACGGTCATATAACCAAGCAGTGCTTAACTACCAAAAGAGGGTTAATGCTGCTACCGGTATTGGTATGCGTCTTGGTACGTACCGACAGCTATTTCATCTTGTAGGTTCCATAATCGCTATTGTCGTTGCAACCTTACTTTCACGAAGAGTCTTTGGTAGCGATATAGCACTCTACACACTCCTTGCTGCCGTAGTTATCTTTATTTCATATCAGGAGTTCTCACTGCATCCTCGAGAATACAGCCAGCACTGGCAGAAGGGTATTGCTGATTGGGTGGTGTGGTTTTCTCCTATCTTTGTCTACATCTTTTATTTTGTGCGGTAGGTGCTTTTTTGAGACGTGTATACTTTCTCTAGGTAGTTTGCAGGAGAGAATGATGTCGGAAGATCCAGTTCTTTTCCGGGTGCTTCTTAGGAAGCCTCCACCCCAAACGGGAAATGTTATCCCGCTTTTCAGAAAGCCAAGAGTAAATATCCTTACGGGAATGGCCGAGGTGTATTTTGAGCGGGAAGATATTACCCGTATGGGAAAAGGAATAAGAATAAAAGTGAGACAAGGAGAGGTCTTTGATCCATATGTACATTGAAGGACCCGAAAGGGTCCTTCTTACTAGATACCTGCACCTCACCTACAATGCAGTATCAGGGCATTTTTAAAGTTCTGTGGTAGTGTATTCACTTATGAAAAATTCCCAGTCTGCCGCACACATTACCCGCCAAACCAAAATCGTCGCTACCATTGGTAGAGCAAGCGAGAGTAAGGAAATGCTCACTGAGCTCGTAAAGAACGGCCTAAACGTTGTGCGTATGAACATGTCGCATGGAGACCACGCAGAGCATGCGGCAAAGATCACCCGCATTCGTGAAGTAAACAAAGAACTAGGTGCACATGTGGCAGTGCTGGTTGATCTTGCTGGCCCTAAGATCCGCATTGGGGATATCTCCACAGACACCATCAATCTTGTTGCGGGAAAGAAAATAACGCTCACCACGGAGAAGGTAATGGGAACGGTCTCCCGTGTGTACGTAAACTATCCAAAGCTTCCTAAGGAGGTAAAGAAGGGAGGAGTGATAATGCTAAACGATGGTAAGCAGAAACTTGTAGTGGAGTCTATTTCTGGAAACGACATTGTATGTCGTATTGAAGTAGGGGGAGAGATTCGTGGAAGACGGGGAGTGAACGTACCAGGTGCGTACCTTTCTGTTTCTGCAATTACCCCAAAGGATAAGAAGGACATTGATTTTGCGGTGGCACAAAAGGCAGACTTTGTTGCTATCTCATTTGTACGTACTGAAAAGGATATTCAGATGCTTAAAAAGATTCTTGCAAACAAGAGCTGGCAGCCACGTATCATTGCAAAGATTGAAACAGAAGAGTCTATTGAATGTTTTGATGAGATCTTGAATCTCGTAGACGGGGTGATGGTAGCCCGTGGTGACTTGGCCGTTGAAGTTCCAAAGGAGCGCGTGCCAGCACTACAGAAGAAGATTATCCGTAAGGCAAACGAAGCGGGTAAGTTCACTATTACCGCAACACAAATGCTTTCAAGCATGACCACAAGTCCAGTACCAACACGTGCAGAAGTGTCTGACGTCGCGAATGCAATCTTCGATGGAACTGATGCCGTAATGCTTTCAGAGGAGTCTGCGATGGGGGACTACCCCGTTGAAGCGGTTGCTACCATGCGTGCAATTTGTGAAGCAAATGACATGGTGAATGACCCTCGTCATGAGTACGTACACTTTGACCATGCTCGCCACGGTCTGCCTAAGGCTGCCGTAGAGCTCGCAAAGACACTTGGTGCAAAGGCTATTGTTGCTCTTACTGAAACAGGTTCAACACCGTTTGTTATCTCTCGTTTCAAAACTAACATTCCTGTTATTGCCCTTACCGACAAGTCACCAAAACTAAACTTCCTTTCACTCGCACATGGAGTTTCATTAATTCCACACGAAGCTATTCATTCAATTCCAGAACTACGTACCTCAGTACGTGAAATGGTGAAGAGTGAGGGTGTTGCAAAGAAAGGTGAAAAGATAGTGGTGGTGTCTGGCCTTACCTTTGGGGTGAGTGGCTCTACCAATATGTTGTTTGTGGAGGAGGTGTAGATACGAACATTTCCGTTTGTGATGTGTGTGCATGTTCCTTTCTTTGTCCAGAAACACTTCTACTAGTGTTGGTGCTCTATAGTGTGCGGTGTTGGAAAACCACGATACCCATTGCTCTTCACAACGAACTCGAGAATTTATAAAACGATGAGAGTCGGACGGAGCCAATTAGAGTAAAATCTGCAGGATTGCAACGAACGCGATAACGGTCCAAACAATATTCAGAACGCCGGGTTGATATGTCTTCTTATAAAAGGAGACCGCGACGATACCCAGTGCTCCAGATCCATTGAGGGCCTGATACCAAAGATTTGTGGGTTCAAGTATAGAAAAACTGACTAGAGCGTACGCCAATACAATAGCGACAGCCCCATACCATCCGAACAGTTCAATTAACCTATCCATCATTCAATACTAACACTCAAATTCAAGTCTAAGGGCAACGAACGTTAAACACTTATGCTCAAGCGGGCGGAGACGGAGGGATTCGAACCCTCGGAGGGAATTACCCCTCGCCTCGTTAGCAGTGAGGTACTTTCGACCACTCAGCCACGTCTCCTTATATGGTCACTATATGCTAAGTAGGGCATCTCTTCAAATCAGGCAGAAGTGGCAAGCGCTACACCATATATATGTATAGCTCCTGCAGCCTGGAGCGTACGTAGAGCTTCATGTAGGGTACTGCCGGTGGTAACCACATCATCCACTACGATATAGGTATGGTGTGGGTCTATGGAACCCTGTACTTGAAAGGCGTGGTGTAGGTTTGCTCTCCGCTCTCTTCCCGAAAGGGTGGTTTGTGGGAGAGTGTCACGAACACGCATTAGAAGGGTGGTGTCACTACGCTCACCCATAAGAGCTTTGCGCACAACACTCTCTACTTGGTTATGGCCTCGCGCTCTTTTGCGAGCTCTTGAAAGGGGAAGGGGAATAATAATGGGTGACTTCTCGGGGAGTGTGCAGAGGTATTCTTGAAGCACTGCTCCTAAGAGTTGTATTGCCCGACCGTTCCTATGAAACTTTGCTTCGAGGATACACATCTTCACTTCTGCATCAGTATAGGGAAGGAGTGTGGTGATGGTGTACTCACTTGAAAGTCTGCTTCTCTGTATGTGCATCTTGGCTACAAAGTCCTCTTGGATAATTGCATCAATAGCTCTCGCGACTTCTCGCTTAGGAAGAAAAAGGTCCAAAATATAGGACAGAAGCAACATGCCCGTATGCTACACTTTTACATATGGGGTTTTTCTCAAATTTATTTGGAAAAAAGAAGAGCGTGAGTGTTCTTGGTATTGATGTAGGCTCTTCTTCTTTAAAGGTTGTACAGCTACGGCGTGATGGAGGCACTGCCGTGCTTGAAACATACGGGGAACTTGCCCTTGGTCCATACGCCGGGAGTGAAGTGGGGCAGGCAACAAACCTTCCTGCAGACACCATTGCAGAATGTTTGCGGGATCTCTTGCGCGAGTCTTCGGTAACAACCAACGATGCAGGAGTTTCTATTCCTTTTTCACGCTCACTCCTCACCATGGTGGTACTCCCTCGTGGAAAGACACCAGAAGAACAGCGCACTATCGTTGAACTTGAAGCACGTAAATATATTCCGGTACCGGTAAGTGAAGTACAGCTCGATTGGTTTATCGTACCTGACGCTCCTTCAGACGGTGCACCACTTTCAGATAAGGTGCGCGTACTCATTGTTGCCGTACATAACGATGAGTTATCTTTGCTTCAGACCGTAGTGTCTACCTCAAACCTTGCTACGTCATTCTTTGAGATTGAAATCTTTAGTACGGTTCGCTCTGTGGTGGATGAGCCCGCTGCACCGGTGCTTGTCATTGATATAGGAGCATCAGCATCTAAGGTGTATGTGGTTGAACATGGGGTGGTTGCCTTTTCACATAACGTACCAACAGGTGGGCAGGATGTTACCCGCACTATTTCAACAGCGCACAATATTCCAATTGCACGAGCAGAGATACTAAAGAAGGAGCAAGGGTTCTCACCGACAACAACTGAATACAGCAAGGAAACCATCACCATGGTGTTCTCACGTATCTTCCAAGAATCAAAGCGGGTACTTGCACAGTTTGAAACAGAGAGTGGACGCGCAATTACTGGCGTGGTGCTCACTGGGGGAGGGGCAGTAACCAAGGATCTTTCTACCTATGCGAATGAGTACTTCAAGATGCCCGTACATATTGCAGACCCCTTTGCAAAAGTACAGGCTCCTGCCTTTATGCGTCCCGTACTCTCAGAAATTGGTCCAGAGTTTGCCGTTGCCGTGGGACTTGCCCTTCGTAAGCTTGACGAACTGGCACCATAGCTACTCTGTGTATAAACACTACGCACTATAGAAAAAAGTAGCGTACAATTCTTGCATGCCCATTTCTCCCGGTGTCCCCACCTCATTTGTGCCCCGCGCACCGCAGCCGTCTCCAAGGCAGGGAGGTGTAGACGCTGGTACAAACATCTTTCTTATCGTTGCCGCTGCACTTTTTGCAGTGACGCTCCTTTGTGCAGGAGCTATATTTGCATACGACAAGCTTCTTACAAAGCGTCTTGAGTCAAGGGCAGATGCACTTGCCTCAGCACAAAGTGCTGCTAACAAGAGTCAGGTACAGAACTTTATTCGCCTTCGTGATCGTCTCTCATCTGCACAGGAGCTGCTTAATAGACACGTTGTGCTTTCAGGGTTCTTTGACACTATTGAATCCCTCACCCCACAGAATATTCAGTACAGCACACTAACTGTCACCGTTGCAGGAGACAATACTGCACAGGTTGAAATAACAGGCGTAGCAAAGAACTTTAATACTCTTGCCTCACAGTCAAATGGACTTGCTACAAATAAGCACATCAAGCACGCAATCTTTTCAGGTATCAATCTAAATAAGGAAGCTGGTGGTATTGGCTTTACGCTAAAGGCAACGGTGGACTCTGCATTAATTGTAGGGAACACCCCGGCAGCGGCACTGCCTGCAGCAGCAGCTGAAGTGCCGGTAGTCGCACCCGCACCAGCGCCTGCCACTCCAACAAGTACGGCAACCACTACAAAACCATGATCGCTACCCGCATAGTCCCCATAACACTCATTCTCCTTGCAGCAGCACTTGGCTTTTTCTACATAAAGCCAACCTATGACGGAAGTATTGCTGACACTACGGCAAAGATTCAGAGCTATGATGCTGCCTTGGTTGCTGCTGAGCGATTCTCAAAGAAGGAAGCAGAACTCACTGCTGCAAGTAACGGTATTTCAGGAACATCAATTAACAGGCTTAATACCTATCTCCCTGATAACGTAGATAACATTCAGCTCATCCTTGATTTGAACGCACTTGCTGCACGTTCAAACATGTCACTCGGTAACTTTAATGTGACACTTCCCGATGCTAATGCAACTTCAACAGAAGATGCTGATCTTGGACTTACGGCATCAGGAGGACTGTATGATCACACTGACTTTCCCGTACAAGCTACAGGAACCTATCAATCATTTAGAGTATTCCTAAGTGCACTTGAAAACAGTTTGCGTCCACTTGATGTGCAGTCACTAAAGGTTACGCAGTCAAAGACGGGTGTGTACACCTACGACTTTGTTATTCGTATTTACTGGCTCCACTAATATTTACGTATGAATGCAATCCCTCGTAGTACAAAAATCCTTTACGCCGCCGCAGCCATTGTGTTTCTTGGCGCTGCGTACTATTACCTTGTCTTTAATAGCGATACCGGTGCTGCCGTTCAATCTAATAGCATCGCTGCCTCAAATGCAGAAGGTGTTTTCATTTCTCTTGTAGGACAAATTGACCCTATTGCCTTTAACGTGGCAGTACTCTCAGACCCTCGCTTTACACAGCTGCAAGATATTCGCATTGCCGTTATTCCTGAAGCAAGTGGACGTAAGGACCCGTTTGCTCCGTACGCTGGTGCACCCGTTGCCAAGTAACTAACTACACAAACGGAGAGAGTGCACGGTATACTCATACTATGAATCTCCTCACACTGCTTGTTGAAAGTGGAACTATTAAATCGGAAGAGGTTTCCGTTATCACTGAGGAGGCACGAACTAAATCAATGAGCGTTGAGGGCGTGCTTGCTTCGAGAGGTATTTCTGATGAAGAGATACTGCGTGTGGTGGGGGAGCACTTTAGTATGCCCGTGCGTTCACTCGGCCAAACCCCTATTGGAAAAGAGGCGCTTGAATATATTCCAGAAGAGTCTGCAAAGCACTACCAGTTCACCCCGATAGGGCTTAGTGAAGGAGCGCTTGAAGTGGGTATTGTTGATCCAGACAATATAGAAGCACTTGATGCCCTTCAATTCATTTCAACGAGAGTAGGCATTCCCTATAAGCTATTTATCATTACCCGCAATGACTTTGATCGTGCTCTTGAAGAGTACGGATCTTTGACGGGAGAAGTGAGTGAAGCACTTTCAGAGCTTGAGCCAACTGTTATTGACGCTGAGGATAAGAAGACAACAAAGGATGGTGGGAAAGCACCAGAGCCAGTTATTAAGGAAGATGCTCCTGTTACTAAAATTGTAGCTACTATTCTTCGCTATGCGGTAGAAGGAGGTGCGTCTGACATTCACATTGAAGCTACGCCGGACAAGACACAGGTGCGTTTCCGTATGGATGGTGAGCTCCACAAGTCACTTGAGCTACCGTCTAAAGTGCACCAAGCAGTGGTTGCGCGTATTAAGATTCTTTCGCAAGTACGTCTTGATGAAAAGAGAAAGCCACTCGATGGTCGTTTCTCTGCAACGGTGGAAGGGAAGCGTATCGACTTCCGTGTTTCTACATTCCCGACACAGTACGGTGAGAAAGTCGTAATGCGTATCTTGGACCGCTCAAAGGGAGCGGCAACACTTGATGCCATTGGTCTTAGTGAAGAAGATTTGAAAGTAGTACGAAGACTTATTGAAAAACCATACGGCATCATCCTTATCTCAGGACCTACAGGATCTGGTAAGTCAACGACACTGTTTGCCATGCTCTCAGAGCTTGATCGTGCTTCATCTAACGTGGTGAGTCTTGAAGATCCGGTTGAGTATGAAGTGGAAGGTGTATCGCAATCACAAGTGCATCCAGAAATTGGCTATACCTTTGCATCAGGACTTCGTTCAATCTTGCGTCAGGACCCTGACGTAATCATGGTGGGAGAGATCCGCGATAAGGAAACAGCGCAGCTTGCTATTCAAGCGGCGCTCACCGGACACCTTGTGTTCTCTACCATTCACACCAACACAGCAGCCGGTGTTATCCCTCGTCTTGTAGATATGGGTGTAGACCCGTACCTTATTGCACCTACGCTTATTGCTGCTATTGGTCAGCGTTTGGTACGTCGTATGTGTCCTGGTGCTGGTGTACAGGTACCTATTTCTGAATCAATTAAGAAGCTTATGGAGCGGGAGTTCTCTGACCTTCCCCCTGAAGCGCGTAATAAGATACCAGAGCTTACCCATGTGTATGACGCCTCATCTACACCTGACTGTCCTAATGGTACCCGGGGTCGTATGCCTGTATTTGAGATCCTCCAGATGGATAAGGAGATAGAACACGTTGTACTTACTGAGCCAGTGGAGGAAAAGGTATATGCTGCAGCGCGTGCAAAAGGCATGTTTACCATGCGTGAGGATGCTATTATGAAAGCACTCGCTGGTGATATTCCGTTTGCAGAAGTTAACACTCTCGGCGGAACACTTCTTGCCGACGAAGACATTCCTTCAAACATACTCTAATAAACTCAATCCCTATGGCACCCTATCGTATATTTCTCATAGATGACGATCGTTTCTTGCTCGACATGTATGCGCTTAAGTTTAAGGCGGCAGGACATGAGGTGACCGCATTTCAGGGAGGGGAGGCAGGACTTGAAGGTCTTCGTAAGAATCCAGCACCGGATGCGGTGTTGATTGATATCATCATGCCAATCATTGATGGCTTTGGGGTGCTTGAAGCAGTACGCAAGGAGAATCTTGCCACCACCACTAAGTTCATTGTCCTTTCTAATCAAGGACAGCAAGAAGATATTGATAACGCAAAGAGACTTGGTGCTGATGGCTACATCATTAAGGCATCTGCTATTCCTTCAGAAGTGTTTTCAGAAACAATTCGTATTATTGAGGCAGGGAAGACACCTGCTGCATAACCGCACGTACCATCATGTCTTCACTTGAACGAATAAAAACACTCTTTGATACGGTAATTTCTGAAGGCGGTTCAGATCTCCACCTTTCTGTTGGTTCGCATCCAATTATTCGTATTTCAGGTGCACTTGTTCCACTCGTACATCAGCCAATACTTACTCCAGAAGACACACTCGGTATCTTGAAGGCACTTGTTCCAGAGAATCGTCTCGCTTCTTTTGAACGTGATCAGTCAGTGGACTTTGCCTACGCACATACTAACCAATCACGCTTCCGTATTAACGGGTTTTTGGTGCAGGGAAATGTAGGACTTGCTATGCGTCTTATCCCACATGAGATACGCACCTTCCAGAGTCTTAACCTCCCACCCATTCTTGAAGTGTTCACACAGCGCCAGCAGGGATTCTTTCTCATCGTAGGGCCAGTGGGGCAAGGAAAGTCCACAACCATGGCCGCTATTATCGATCGTATTAATGAAACACGTGCGGAGCACATTGTAACCATTGAAGATCCGGTTGAGTATATTTTTGAAGACAAGAAGTCACTTATTCACCAGCGTGAAGTACACATTGATACACCCGACTTCCATACCGCACTCCAAGCAGCATTCCGTGAAGACGTAAACGTAATCATGGTGGGAGAGATGCGCGATATGGAAACCATTTCAAGTGCGGTTACTGCTGCTGAAACAGGACACTTGGTGCTTTCAACACTGCACACCAACAACGCAGCACAAACGATTGATCGTATTGTGGACATGTTCCCACCAAGCCAGCAGGGACAGGTGCGCGTACAGCTTGCAGGAAGTCTTGCTGGTATCTTCTCACAACGACTCGTCCCCCGTATTGCAGGCGGTATGGTGCCTGCGTATGAGCTTCTTATAAACAACGCAGCGATTGCGAACCTTATTCGCGAAGGACGCACACATGAAATCTCAACCGTGATCCAAACAAGTTCGCAGGACGGCATGATTGATATGGACCGTTCTCTTGCTGAGCTCGTACGACGAGGGGAAGTCTCTGTTGAACATGCCTATGAGCGTGCAACAGATCCAAAGACGTTTGAACGCTACATGTAAGTATGCTTTTCACCTACCGCGCACTAGATCAAGACGGGCACGAACGAGAGGGAACAGTGGAAGCCCTCTCGATGGACGCTGCGGTGAGTGTGCTCCAACGCAGAAGTCTTGTTGTTTCTCTCATAACCCCAGCAGAGAAGAAGTCACTTCTCACCGCTGACATTGGTATTTTCAATAGAGTATCAAACAAGGAGGTGGTTATTCTCTCACGACAGATTGCGACACTCTTCCAAGCACAGGTGTCCGCACTCCGTATCTTCAGGCTCTTGGCACAGGAGCTTGATAACAAAACATTGGCAGACATTCTTACACAAGTTGCAGATGACTTGCAGGGAGGGGCACCTATTTCAAAAGCACTTGCACGGCATCCAAAAGTCTTTAGTCCGTTCTACTGCAACATGGTGCGCTCAGGTGAAGAGTCTGGAAAACTTTCTGATACGTTTGGCTATCTTGCAGACTACCTTGATCGTACCTATGAAATTGTAAACAAGGCACAGAACGCACTTATCTATCCGGCCTTCGTTATCGGCGTGTTCTTTATTGTTATGGGGCTCATGCTTACACTGGTGATTCCCCGCATTAGTACTATCTTGACTGAGTCAGGTCAGGCAATTCCGGTATACACACAAGTGGTTATCGCTATTTCAAACTTCCTAGTGCACTACGGCTTCCTTGTGGTTATCGCCATTATTCTTGCCGTGCTTGCAATACTTCGCTCACTACAAACCCCTAAAGGACAACTTTTCTTTGACAGCTTTAAGCTTGATATTCCATACCTTGGTAACCTATATCAAAAACTGTATCTCTCACGTATTGCTGACAACTTCTCAACCATGCTTGTGTCAGGGGTGTCGGTGCCAGAAGCGGTTGAAATTACTGCATCAATTGTAGGAAGTGCTACATATGAGCGTATTCTTGCGGAAACAGGGGAGGCAGTAAAGGCAGGATCCTCTATTTCAGACGCGCTTAGTAAGCACCCAGAGATTCCAGGTATTATGACAGCCATGATTCGTGTGGGTGAGGAAACAGGAGAGTTGGGTAACATTCTAGCAACCCTTGCTAAGTTCTATCAGCGCGAAGTGTCTGGAGCGGTAGACACGCTTGTGGATCTTATCGAGCCACTCATGATCGTAATGCTTGGTCTTGGTGTGGGAACACTCCTTGCATCGGTGCTTATCCCTATTTACGACCTCGCTGGTAACATTGGATAGAGAAAAACCCCGTAGTATTTGCTTGTTATCCACAGCAAATATATTCTCTAACGTTTATTCACGTACAATACATGTAAGCGGAATTATTAATAAACCCCGCATCAATTACTTTTTAATTTTATGACATTAGTATCTTCTAAAGTTCGACGCGGATTCACTCTCATCGAACTCCTCGTTGTTATCGCCATTATCGGTATCTTGTCAGCTGTTGTTCTCGCATCTTTGAACACAGCTCGTTCAAAGGGAAATGATGCAGCAATCAAGTCAAACCTCGATACAATTCGTACTCAGGCAGCAATCTACTACGACACAAATAATGGATACAGTAACGGACTTACAAACGCTGCTGCTATCACAGGTACTGTCGCAGGATGTAACTTGGCGCTATCTATGTTCCAGGATGACGCAAGCGTAAAGGCAGCTCTTGCCGCTACCGACAAGGCCTCAGGAGGTAGCGGTACCCCTGGCGCAACTAGCGTTATTAAGTGTTCTGTTCCTGTCGCAACAGCGAGTGTTCCTGCACCAACATGGGCAGCATCTGCACCAATCTCGAATCCTACTGGTTTCTGGTGTGTTGACAGTGCAGGTGCTTCAAAATTCGAAGCGGCTACACTTACTACAGCAGCTTGTCCGTAGTTCTTAAAGTGTGTGCATAAAAAAACAAGACCCTTCTTGGGTCTTGTTTTTTTATGCACACCAGAACACGACATCGTAATCATTACTGCTATACTGTAATGACGATAAGTATTAAAGAA